>JBCCTY010000095.1:0-13099 GCA_039197885.1 Actinomycetota bacterium
CGCTTGTAGTTGACGAGGCGCTCCTCGCAGAAGGTCCGCAGCTCGTCGTGATCGATCGTCGCACCGGCCTCGGTGACGACGATCGCCGTGACGATCTCGCCCCACTCGGCGTCGGGCGTCCCGGCGACGGCGGCCTCGGCGACGGCGGGGTGCTCGACGAGCACGTCCTCGACCTCGCGGGGGAAGACGTTGAACCCGCCGGAGATGATCAGCTCCTTCGAGCGGCCGACGATCCGCCAGTAGCCGTCGGCGTCGCGGGTGCCGACGTCGCCGGTCTTGAACCAGCCGTCGTCGGTGAATGCGTCGGCGGTCGCATCGGGCCGGGCCCAGTAGCCGTCGAAGACGTTCGGGCCGCGGAGCTCGATCTCGCCCTCCTCGCCACCTCCGCCGATCCGCGCCTCGACGCCGGGGAGCGGGAGCCCCACGGCGCCGGGGCGGCGGTCGCCATCGTGGGGGTTGGAGATGTTCATCACCGTCTCGGTCATGCCGTAGCGCTCGATGACCCGGAGGCCGGTCCGATCGGTGAGCGCGACGTGCAGGTCGGCGGGGAGCGGCGCCGATCCGGAGACGCACAGGCGGAGTCGGCCCAGCTCGGCGACCCGGTGGTGGTCGACCAGGCGCGAGTACATCGTCGGCACGCCGAAGAACATCGTCGCCTCGTGTTCGGCGGCGGCATCGAAGATCGCCTCGGGTTCGAAGCGGGGGAGGATCACGGCCGATCCGCCGGACAGCAGCGTCCCGTGGATCCCGACGCCGAGCCCGTGCATGTGGAACAGCGGCAGGCACAGGACCAGCCGGTCGGCGTCGGTCCAGCGCCACGCCGTCACGACCGCCGCTGCACCGGCGACGAGGTTGCGGTGGCGCAGCACGACGCCCTTGGGGCGACCGGTGGTGCCCGAGGTGTAGGGGAGGAGCGCCGGGTCGTCGGGTCCGGCGATGTCGATGCCGTCGGTGGGTGGTTCGGCGTCGCCGCCCGATCCGGGGGCGACGACGCGGAGGTCGGGGGCGACGCCGGCGAGGCGGTCGGGCTCGTCGAGGACGGCTACCACCGGCTCGGCATCGGCGACGACGTGGCCGAGCTCCCGCTCGGTGTAGCCGGTGTGGACCGGGACCACGACGGCGCCGGCGCGGAGCGCACCGATGTGGCTCTCGACGAGCTCGATCGACGAGGCCGCCGACACGAGCACCCGGTCGCCGGGAGCGACGCCGCCGCTCCGCAGGCTGCCGGCGATCGCCGCCGTCGACCGCTCGAGGTCACGACGGGTGACCCAGCCCCGGTCGGCGGCCCACAGCGCCGGCCGGTCCGGATCCTCGGTCCAGCGACGAGCCCAGGCTGCCGTGAGCGAGCCGGTGGCGAGATCGGCGGGCAGCCAGTCATGGGACGGATCCGGGAGGTGCGCCGACCAGGGGAGGTCCATCGGGGGATCATACGGTCGGCCGCGAATCGACCGGGCCGGCTCGGCCTCCCGGCCGACGAGGGCGAGCCGGTGGCGACGGCGCTCACCCGCATGGCCGCCGAGGGTGAACCCACATCGCTGCAACTCGCCGTCCGCCTGGCCTAGCTTCCGGGCGAACGGGAGGTACCTGATGTTCCCCGAGCAGGCCGCCAAGTTCGCGGCGCTGGTGCTGGGCTCAGCCATCGTCGGCTTCACCGTCACGCACCTGATCCTCATCACGCTCGTCGAGCGCGACAACGGCGACCACTTCGAGGACACCGCCGTCGCGTGGGGCCTCGGCCACGAGTACAACGCGCCGTCGGCCTTCGCCTCGGGGGTGATCCTCCTCGCCGCCGGGCTCTGCGCCGTGGCCGCTCGTCGGTCCCAGATGTTCGCCGACCCCAACCAGCGGGGCTGGACCGTCCTGGCCGTCGTGCTCGCCTTCCTCGCCGTCGACGAGGCCGTGCAGATCCACGAACGGCTGGGTGAGCGCATCGACGACCGCCTCGAGCTCGGCGGTCCGCTCTCGTTCCCCTGGATCGTGCCCTACCTGGCGGCGACCGGCGTGCTCTACCTGTTCCTGCGGCCGTTCCTGCGTCGGCTCGAACCGGAGCTGCGGCGACGGCTCATGCTCGCCGGCGCCATCTACGTCGGTGGGGCTGCGGGGGTCGAGGCGATCGCCGGCACCTGGTGGGACGCCCAGGGCGACCAGGCCGACTACGTCTTCCACCTCATCTCGACCGTCGAGGAAGCGATGGAGCTCACCGGCATGACGATCTTCGTCGTGGCGATGGTCGGCTTCCTGACGGTCCGTCCCGTGGCCGAGCGCCAGATCGAGCCCGAGGTCCCGGCCCCGACCGGCTGACCGTACGAGCGCCGGACGACGGACTCGGGGACCGCTCCGCGGCGACCGATCCGGTCATCGGCGGAGTGCTGACCTCACGGGTCGGCCAACAGCGTCCGGACCCGCTCCGCGACCGCCTCGTCGGTGGCGAACAGCACGCCGCGGTGGTTCATGGCCGTCGAGTCGGCCCGGTTGAGGTCGAGGGGGTCGCCGTGGACGTCGGTCGCCACGGCGCCCAGCTCGCGGAACAGGCATGTCGTGGCAGCGAAGTCCCACAGGCTGCCGCCGCCCGTCGGCGCGATGGGTTTGACGTAGCAGGCCGGGGGATGGGCCAGGACCCGGCAGGCGTTGATCACCGCGCCGGCGGTGGCGTCGAGCGCGGTCCCGGAGAGTCCCAGCTCCCGTGCGTGTCGCTCCAGTCCGGCGAGGAGGGCGTCGTGGTCGTCGCGGCGGAGGAGGCTCCGGTCGGCGAACACCGACAGCACGTCGGAGGCAGCATCCGGCTCGTTCGGCCACGGTCGACCGTCCCGGAAGGCGCCGACACCGGAGATCGCGTGCCACACCGTCGCCTCGACGGGGTCGGCGACCACACCGACCCTCGGCCGACCGTCCCGAGCGACGAGGGCGATCGAGACGGCGGAGCCGGGGGTGCCCTCGACGAAGGGCAGGGTGCCGTCGAGCGGGTCGATGGACCAGAAGTGATCGGCGACGTGCCGACTCCCGTCGTCGGGACGCTCCTCGGTGAGCAGGCCGAGCCCGAAGCGGTCGCACGTCGGGGTGAGGATGTCGATGATGAGGTCCTCGCTGCGGCGGTCGACCTCGGTCACCACCCGGGAGGCGACGCTCGTGGCGTCGGCCTTCGTCTCGACCTCGGACGGCCGGGACCGAGCGATCAGCCGCGCCGCTTCCGTCGCCGCCGAGACCGCGAGCTCGGCGAGGTGGTCCAGATCCGCCGCGGTGAGGTTCACAGCGAGGCCAGGACCTCGCGGGTGAGTCGCTCGCTGTAGCGGTGGAGCTTCGCGTGGTCGGGGCTCCACCCACGGAGGAAGCGCACGAAGTCGGCCCAGGCCACGGGGTACAGCCCACGCCACTCGAGCTCGAGCGCGGCGAGGTCGACCGTCGTGCCCGCTGTCGCCAGTGCGCCACCGAGCAACTCGAAGTAGCGGTCGAGGAGGCGGGACTCCAACCGCTCGCTGGCCTCGTCGTCGAGGCAGCTGCCGATGAAGTAGGCGAGGTCCTTCATGCCGCAACCGCCGCCGACGTACTGGAAGTCGACGGCTGCCGCCCGGGTCCCGTCCACGTCGAAGCAGAAGTTGGCGAGCTTGGCGTCGCCGTGGACGATCGTCTGGAACGTCGCGCCGGCGAGCAACTCGTCGATGGTGGCGGCCGCCGCCTTCAGCGGGCCGTCGTCGAGGGCGTCGAGCTCGTCGGGACGGGTGTCGAGGTGCCAGTAGGTGCCGGTGGGCCACAGCCCGTCGGGTGCGCGGCCCAGGAAGGTGGCGTGGAAGTGGGCCAACCACGACAGGCAGGCGTCGAGCTCGGCCTCTCCCACCTCGTCGCGTCGGCCGGGGTAGCCGGCTGCATCGAGGTCCTCGAGCACCATGACGAACTCGTCGGCGCTCGCTTCGAGCGCGAGCCGATGGGGGACCCGACAGCCCTCCGGGCACGCACTCGCGAACCGGTTGTACCAGATCGTCTCGACGCGGTAGGACCGGAGCTTCCGCTCGTGAGCCCGGTCGGACGCCCAACCCCGTGGATGGACGTGCTCGTCCGGCCATCGTGCGTGTTTCACGATCACGCTCGGCTGCCGGCCGCCGTCGAGGCGGCAGCGGACGATCTGCCCGTACCCGCTCCACAGGCGTTGCACGATCTCGGTGTCGACGATCGAGCGAGCCCCGGTCGCCGCGAGCACCAGCGCGTCGATGTGGCCCGCGCCGGCCCGGTCCACGGCCAGTGCTACCGAGCGATCTCGTTCCAGGGCAGGCCCTTGTCGACCCGGGGCTCACCGGGCAGGCCGAGGACGCGCTCGCCGATGATGTTGCGCTGCACCTCGTCGGACCCGCCGGCGATGCGATAGCCGGGCGCGCCGAGGACGTGGTCGTTCCAGTCGAAGGTGCCCCACTCGCCGGAGTCGGCGGTCAGCCGCGGGCCCAGCGCCGCAGCGGCGAACTCGCCGATGCGACGCAGGCTGTCGGCCCAGACGAGCTTGCCGATCGACCCCTCGGGCCCTGGCGTCTCGCCCGCCTTCAGCTTGTCGATGGCCCGCTGGTTGTTCCACTGCATCAGCTTGTGGGTGGTGTAGAGGCGGGCGAGGTCCTGACGGAGCACCGGATCGTGGTGGGAGCCGAGGTGCTCGGCCAGCATCCGCACGTCGTGCCAGTTGGCGCCGACCTTGCCGTGGCCGCCGCCCGAGGAGGCCCCCCGCTCGAAACCGAGGACGGTCAGCGCGACCTTCCAGCCCTCGCCGACGTCGCCGAGGCGATGGGCGTCGGGCACGCGCACGTCGGTGAGGAACACCTCGTTGAACGAGGTGCCGCCCGACATCTGCTTGATCTGGCGGATCTCGATGCCGGGCGCATCCATGGGGACGAGGAAGGCGGTCATGCCCTTGTGCTTCGGAGCCGAGGCGTCGTGGCGGGTGATGCAGAGCCCCCACTCGGAGAACTGCGCACCCGACGACCAGACCTTCTGGCCGTTGAGGACCCACTCGTCGCCGTCGCGATCGGCCTTGGTGGACAGGTTGGCCAGATCGGAACCGGCGCCGGGTTCGGAGAAGAGCTGGCAGCACAGCACCTGGGTGCCGAGGAACGGACGGAGGAACTCGTCCTGCTGGGCCTGGGTGCCGAACGCCCGGATCGCCGGCGCCATCAGGCCGACGGTGACCGAGAAGGTCTCGTGGCCCTCGGGCAGCTTGAACTTGGACTCCTCGCGGTGGAAGGCCCGTTCGTAGGCGAGGGGGAGACCCTGGCCGCCGTGCTCGGGCGCCCAGGTCAGCGCAGCGTAGCCCGCGGCGAACTTCTCGCGGTGGTACGCCATCGACTCGTCGAGCAGCGTGCGCTCCTGCTCGTAGGTGAGGGCGTGGAAGACCGACACGGAGAACTCACCCTCGCCCCACACCGGCTTGGGGGCCTCGGCCTCCTTGTCGGCGGTGGTCTTGGGCTCGAGCCGTTCGGCCAACCACTCGCGGGCGGTATCGGCCCACTCCTCGAGATCCGGCAGCCCCTGACCCACGATGCGTCCCCTCGTTTCGCGTGCTCGCGTGGGTACCGACGATACTGATCCCGTCGGCAGCCTCCGAATCCGGGACGAGGCCACCGAGGGAGGGGATCCGTGACGCTCTTCGCTGCACCGCTCGCGAAGCAACGACCCGACGAGGCCGCGCTCATCGATCCCGATCGGGCGATGACGTGGGCCGAGGTCGACGACGCCCTCAACCGGGCGGCCAACGCGCTGCAGGGCACCGACCTCGGTGACGAACGTCGCGTGGCGGTGTTCGCGGAGAACTCGATCGAGACCGCCCTCGCCAACCTCGGTGGCCTGTTGGGGAGCTGCTCGGTCGTGCCGGTCAACTTCCACCTCACCGCCGAGGAGGTCGCCTACATCCTCGACGACTCCGGTACCGAGATGGTCTTCGTCGGCCCCGAGACCGCGGAGCGGGGCGTCGCCGCCGCACGGGAGGCGGGCGGCGCGACGGTCATCGGATGGCGGTGCGATCCGTCGCCGGAGATCACGCCGTGGGAGGAGTGGCTCGCTGCAGCGTCGGGTGACGAGCCGCGGGTCGACCTGCCGCCCCGACCGAACTTCCTCTACACGTCGGGCACGACGGGTCGTCCGAAGGGGACCGAGCTGCCGCCGACGATGTTCGCCGCCGGTGCGACCATCGAGGAGCACCTCGAGGCGCTCAAGCAGAACGGGTTCGCCGCCTTCGGCACCCACCTCGTCGTCGGGCCGATGTACCACACCGGTCCGCTCTCGGGCGCCCGACTGCTCGCCGCCGGCATCCCGTCGGTGATCCTCGGCCGCTTCGACGGCGAGGCCACCCTGCAGGCCATCCAGGAGCACCGCACCGAGTCGACGGTGATGGTGCCGACCCACTTCGTCCGCCTCCTCGCGCTCCCGCAGGAGGTGAAGGACCGCTACGACGTGTCGTCCATGCGGCTCGTCGCCCACACCGGAGCGAAGTGCCCGGTCGACGTGAAGCGGTCGATGATCGAGTGGTGGGGTCCGGTCCTGATGGACGCCTACGGCGCGACGGAGGTGGGCACGGTGTGCTCGATCACCTCCGAGGAGTGGATGGAGAACCCCGGCTCGGTGGGGCGGGCCGTCCCGCCGTTCACGGCGATGATCCTCGACGACGACGACCAGCCCGTCCCGGCGAACACCGAGGGCCGCCTCTTCTTCGAGGACTCGACCGGGCGGGGGGTGATCTACCCGAACGACCCCGAGAAGACGAAGGCGGCGAACCTCCGACCCGGGGTCTTCACCCTCGGCGAGATCGGCTACATGAACGAGGGCGGGTTCGTCTTCATCACCGACCGGTTCAGCGACATGATCGTCAGCGGCGGCGTGAACATCTACCCCGCCGAGGCCGAACAGGTCATCATCGAGCACCCGGCCGTGGCCGACGTGGCATGCATCGGCGTGCCCCACCCCGAGATGGGCGAGCAGCTCAAGGCGCTCGTGATCCCGGAGGAGCCGGCGTCGCCACCCGACGCGCAGGAGCTCATCGACTGGTGCCGCGAGCGGCTCTCGACCTACAAGTGCCCCCGCTCGCTCGACCTCGTCGACGACCTCGGCCGCAACACGATGGGCAAGGTCAACAAGCGGAAGCTGCGGGCGCCGTACTGGGAAGGCGTCGAGTCCTGACGGTCCACGTGGTCCGTGTCGAGCCGGCCGGGATCGAGCTGGAGGTGCCGGAGGGTGTGAGCGTGATGACGGCTGCGCAGACGGCCGGCTGGTACTGGCCGACGATCTGCAAGGGCAACGCCCAGTGCAACCGCTGCTTCGTCGAGGTCGTCGACGGCGTCGAGCACTCGGTCGAGATGCTGCCCACCGAGCGGGAGGGGCTGGAGCGGGTGCGGTGGCGCGGGGAGGAGCGCGAGGGCGAGCGGCTCGCGTGCCAGCTCCGGGTGACGGGACCGATGACGGTCCGCAAGGTCGGCGTGAAGCGACTGGAGAGCTGATGGGCGACAGCGGCGAGCTGGTGGTCCGGGACGAGCCGGCGGACCACGTCGTGCGGCTCACGATGGACCGCCCCGACAAGAAGAACGCGCTGTCGAACGCGCTGCGGACGCAGCTGTTCGATCACCTGCACGACGCCGATGCCGATCAGGGCGTGCGGGCGATCATCATCCGTGGCGCCGGTGACTGCTTCTCGGCCGGGTACGACCTGGCGCAGGATCCGTCCGAGGCGCCGTTCCGGCCGGCGTCGCAGGTCGACGGGTGGTGGGCCCGGCACCTCGTCGACGGCTGGCTCGAGATGATGAACATGGCGACGCCGATCGTCGGCCAGGTCCACGGCTGGTGCCTCGCCGGTGGGACCGAGCTCGCCGCGGCCTGCGACCTCCTCTACGTCGCGACCGACGCGAAGATCGGCTACCCGCCGGTGCGGCTCATGTCGCCGCCCGACACGACCTGGCAGCCGTGGTTCCTCGGGCTGCGGAAGGCGATGGAGTACGTGCTGACCGGCGACTCGATGACCGGGGAGCAGGCAGTGGAGTGGGGCTTCGCCAACGATCACCACCCGGCCGACCAGCTCGACGAGGCGGTGCTCGCCGTGTGCGATCGCATCGCGAAGGTGCCGCCCGAGCTGCTGGCGCTCAACAAGCGGGTGGTGCGCCGTGCGTTCGGGGTGATGGGCATGGAGACGAGCTACCGGGCGACGGCCGACATCCAGCCCCTCGGGTTCCACCAGCCGCCGTCGCGCGAGTACCTGCGCTCGTTCCGCGACGAGGGCGTCAAGGAGGCGTTGTCCAAGCGCGATCGGGCGTTCGGCGACTACCGAGAAGAGGGGGACGTGCGGTGAGCGACGAGTGGGAGACGGTGCGGTACGAGGAGCCGGGGGAGGGCATCGCCCGGGTCGTGATGGCCCGGGAGGAGGCCCGGAACGCGCAGGACAAGCGCATGACCTACGAGCTCAACGAGGCCTTCGATCGCGCGTGTCAGGACAACTCGGTCAAGGTCATCGTGCTCGCCGCCGACGGCCCGCACTTCTCGGCGGGCCACGACATGCGCGACCGCTCGAAGATGAGCGCCCACGACCGGGTCTCGTCGTGGGGTGGCTACCGCCAGCCCGGCGCCGAGGGTCACCTGCACTTCGAGCAGGAGCTCTACCTCCAGATGTGCTGGAGGTGGCGCAACCTGCCCAAGCCGACCATCGCCGAGGTCCAGGGCAAGGTCATCGCCGGCGGGATGATGCTCGTCTGGGTGTGCGATCTCGTCGTGGCAGCCGACGACGCCGTGTTCTCCGACCCGACCGTGGCCTTCGGGGTGAACGGCGTCGAGTACTTCGCCCACCCGTGGGAGCTCGGCGTGCGCAAGGCCAAGGAGCTGCTCTTCACCGGTGACTCGCTGACCGCCGACGAGGCCCGGGCGCTGGGCATGGTCAACCGGGTCGTGCCCGGCGCCGAGCTGAGCGACGCCGTGATCGAGCTCGCGACGAAGGTGGCGTCGAAGCCGTCGATGGGCCTCACGCTCGCGAAGCAGTCGGTCAACCAGGCCCAGGACGCGCAGGGCCTCTGGACGGCGCTGCAGGCCGCCATGTCGCTCCAGCAGCTCGGCCACTCCCACAACCAGCAGGTGCATGGCCTGCCCGTCGATCCGGCCGGCATGAGTCCGCGGGCGACGTTCCAGCCCAAGCATCCGAAGCCCGAGGGGGGCGCCCCGTCGTCCTAGGTGTGGAACCGACGTCGGCCGGCGCGCGAGCGGCGGGCCGACCGTCAGCGGTCGCCGAAGCGGTACCCCATGTAGCGGATGGTCTCGATGCACTCCGGCCCGAGCTTCTTGCGCAGGTTGCGGACGTAGACGTCGACGACGTTGCTACCCGGGTCGAAGTCGTAGCCCCAGATGTGGCTGAGGAGCTGCTCGCGGGAGATCACCTGGCCGGCGTGGCGCATGAAGAACTCGAGCACCTGGTACTCGCGTGCGGTCAGCTCGATCGTCGAACCGTCGATGCTCGCCCGCCTCGTCCTCACGTCCAGCACGACACCGCCCGCGGTGACGGTGGTGGTGTCGCCCGGTCCCGCGTCGCGGAGTCGGACCCGGACGCGGGCGAGGAGCTCCTCGAAGCTGAAGGGCTTGGTGAGGTAGTCGTCGGCGCCCTGCTCGAGACCCTTGACCCGATCGGGGACCGAGTCCCGGGCGGTGAGGACGATGATCGGCAGGCGGTCCCCGCGGGCCCGCACCTGCGAGAGCACCTCGATGCCGTCGAGCTCGGGGAGGCCGAGATCGAGGATCATGAGCTCGAAGTTCTCGTCGCGGGCGACGTTGACCGCCGTCATGCCGTCGTCGACGACCATGGTCGTGAACCCGGCCGCCTCGAGCCCCTTGCGGACGAACGAGGCGATGCGGGGTTGATCCTCGGCCACCAGGATGCGGGTCATGCCGTGGTCCTCTCGTCGGGGGTGGTGGTGCGACCCGGGCGGGCTGCGGCGCTGCGGTGTCGGGGCAGCGAGATCGTGAACGTGGCGCCCCCGCCCGGCGTGTCCGCGACCTCGACGGTGCCGTGGTGCGCGTCGACGATGGCCTGGACGATCGAGAGCCCGAGCCCGGCGCCCTCACGGCGCGGGTCGGGTGCGCTCCCCCGGTCGAACCGTTCGAAGATCCGCGCTCGGTCCGCCGGCGGGATCCCCGGGCCCCGATCGCTGAGCCAGAAGCTCACCGTCTCGCCGCGCACCGTGCTGCCGACCGAGACCTCGTCGCCCGCGGTCGTGTGCTCGACGGCGTTGCGGGCGAGGTTCAGGAGCGCCTGACTCACCCGCTGCGGGTCGAGGAGCACCTCCCCCTCACCCGTCCGTTCCAGCCTCCACGTCCGGTCGCCGAGCGCACGGGACTTCATGAAGACCTCGGCGGTGAGCTCGCTCAGCTCGACGGGTTCCGGGGCGACGAAGTCGGTCTGCTCGGCCTTCGCCAGGAGCAGCAGGTCGTTCACGATCCGGGCCATGCGGTCGAGCTCGTCGGTCACGAGGGCGACGGTCTCGGCCCGATCGACCGGGTCGTCGCCCATGAGCTCGAGGTGGCCGCGAACGACCGTGATCGGGGTCCGGAGCTCGTGGCCGGCGTCGGCGACGAACCGACGCTGCGTGGCGAAGGCGGTGTCGAGGCGGTCGAGCATGTCGTTGAAGGTGTCCGCCAGCCGACCGACCTCGTCGTTGGTGTCGACCGGGATCCGTCGGGAGAGATCGGTCTCGGTGATCGACTGCGCCGTGTCGGTGACCTCCCGCACCGGACGGAGCAGCCGTCCGGCCAGCAGCCAGGCCGCCGACAGCGCGATGAGCAGCACCAGGCCGCTCACGATCGCCTCGGTTCGGATGAAGTTCTCGATCTCGTCGCGCTCCTGCTGCTCGAAGTTGGCGACGACGAAGACGCCCGTCGTCGACCCCTCCAGCACGAGCGGCACCGCCAGGTAGCGCACCGGTCCGGCGGCCGTGTCGAAGGCCCCCCACTCGCCCGCCTCCAGCGCCGACCACCGAGCGACCAGATCGGCGTCGCGGTCGAGGCGGACACCCCCGGGGGCCAGGGTGGTGCGATACGGCGCCTCGTCGACGATCGTGACGTACACCTCTCCCTCCCCGGGGACGTTCCGGCTGAGGAACGTGTCGAAGATCGCCCGCACGTCCCCACCGAACGGCTCGCCGGTGTCCGGGTCCCGCCCGGTCGACAGCCGGACGATCTCCTCGCGCTCCTGCTCGAGCGAGTCGTCGACCTCGGACGACAGGCTGCCGAGCAGGACGGCGCGCTGCAGCACGAGTCCGAGACTCGTCGCGCCGATCAGCAGCACGGCGGTCAGGCCGAGCACGCGACCGCGGAAGCCGAAGCTGGAACGTCGCCGCTCAGTCATCGTCGTCGCGATCGTCGTCCCGGTCGTCGTCCTCGTCCTCGTCGGGCTCCGTCGGAGGTGGTGGCGGTGTCGTCGTCGACGACGGGGCCGGCGCCACCGTCGTCGGTGGAGGCGAGGGAGCGGTGGCCGGCGGGGCGGGTGCCGGGGTCGGCGGAGCGGCGGGTGGGGCGGGTGCCGGGGTCGGCGGAGCCGTGGGTGGGGCGGTCGACCGGGGCGCCGTCGGGGTGGGCGCCGCCGGGGTCGGGGCCGGCGACGTCGGCCCGATGAGCGGCGGCGGCACCAGCGCGGCGCCCGGCGCGCCGTCGTCGTCCGGCAAGGTCGTCGACGTCATCGGTGCCTCCGGACCGGCGTCGGACTCGACCGGGACGAGCTGGATCGCCGGTACGGGAGCGTCGGGCGGCTCGGTGTTCAACGCCGCGGCGAACCAGCCGCCGGTGACGACCAGGGCACACACGAGCGACGCCACCGCGATGCGAGCGGCGATCATCCGTTGCGGCGGGCCGAGACGCGGGCCGGGCGTGACCTCACGGCCACAGCATGGTCGCGCCGACGTAGCCCCAGATGAACGGGAGGTGAGAGATCCTTCACGCGAGCCCGGGCACCAGGCCGACGACCTGGGCGGACGCGCCGCCGACTCGGCGATGAAGGACTCCTCACAGGCCCTTCACGACGAGGTCATCGGGCCGGTCGAGGGTGGCCACCGTTCCACCGCGACGAACGGAGCAGCCCGTGTCCATCACCTTCGAACCCGCCCGGATCTCCCGACTCAAGTTCGCCTACACCACCCGGCATCTCCGGCCAGGCCTCGTGGCCGGCATGACCACCAGGGGGACCCCGCGGGCGGGCGACGTCGTCATCGCCCGCATCGTCGAGATCGGGCAACAGGAGCGCCTCGAGTGCATCGACAGCCGCAAGGCCACGCTCTTCCCCGGCGACGAGATCGTCGTGTGCTACGCCAACCGCTACGCCCCCGCCCAGTACGAGGCCGTCGTGCCGGAGGCGATCGGCCGATGCGACCTCGTCGCGGCCGGTGGTGTCGCAGCCCGGGCGCTGAGCCGGCACGCCTCGAAGGACGAACCGACCTCGATCGACGTCCTCGGCTTCGCCACGGATCACGACGGCCGGACGATCAACCTCGCGGACCATCGCGTCGTGCCGCCCGCCGGATCCACCCCACGCACCGGCCGACGCCCGTTCACGATCGTCGTGGCCGGCACCTCGATGGACTCGGGCAAGACGACGAGTGCCGCCGGGATCGTGAAGGGTCTGACGGCGGCCGGCCTGTCGGTCGGGGCCGCCAAGGTCACCGGGACCGGGGCGGGCAACGACCTGTGGTTGATGGCCGACGCCGGCGCGCAACCCGTGCTCGACTTCACCGCCGTCGGTCTGGCCTCGACCTACCTGGTCGGACACGACCGCATCGTCGACTCCTTCGTCTCGCTCCACGAGCACCTGGCGAGCGCCGCGCTCGACGTCGCGGTCATCGAGGTGGCCGACGGCCTCTACCTCTCCGAGACGGCGGCGCTCCTCGCATGCGACGATCTCCGGTCCCGCTGCGACGGCGTGGTCTTCGCGGCGGGCGACGCAGCAGGGGCGCAGAACGGTGTGGACCGCGTGCGCTGCCTGGGGCTCGACGTGCTCGCCGTGTCCGGGCTCCTCACCGCTTCACCGCTGGCGGTGCGTGAGACGCGAGCCGGCGTCGACGTGCCGGTGCTGACCCTCGCCGAGCTGTGGTCCGCCGATCACCAGCTGCTGGACGGC
>JBCCTY010000096.1:0-13032 GCA_039197885.1 Actinomycetota bacterium
CATCCTCGAACGACCCGGCTACGTCGACGAGTACCGATTCTCACTGGCCGCCGGCGATCGGGTGTCGATCGATCGACTCGACGCCACCTCCTTCGCCGACCACATGCGTCTCATCGCCCCCTCCGGCGTGATCGTCTTCCGCCAGACCGACCTCCGTGACGCGACGTTCGAGGCCACCGAGACCGGCACCTACCGCCTCCAGATCTACGACGACGGCAACGAACCCGACGCCGGTCGAGCCGAGAGCAACGCACGCACCTTCGACTACCAGGTGATCATCAGCCGAAGCTAAGCCCGCACGCCCGCGTCAGGGTCGTCACGAGGAGCTCAGGCCAGGCGGTCCATCGCCCAGATGAGCTCGACGAGCTCGCGCACGTCCGCCGAGCGGCCGCGCAGGGCCTCGGCCTCGTTGGCGATCTGCTCGAAGCTGAGATCCCGGGCGTACTGGCTGTCGCGCAGCTTCTCGGCGAAGGCCCCGGCCGTGACGGCCAGGCGGAAGTCCTCACTGGTGTCGGCCCAGCGGGCCTCGACGACCCCGGCGTCGAGCTCCAGGCGGGTCTCGATCACCTCCCCGGAGTCCGGGTCCTCCCACCGCAGCTGCGCGGTGCCGAGGCGGTCCCGTTCGTCGACTCGGTCCCACAGCTCCAGCTCGTAGAGCGCCGTCACCTGGTGGCCAGCGCCGAGCTCGCCGGCATCGACGTCGTCGTCACGGAAGTCGTCGTCGCGCACGGCGCGATTCTCGAAGCCGAGCAGCCGGTAGGACCGGACGGTGTCGTCGTCGAACTCGACCTGGATCTTGCCGTCGATCGCCACGGTCAGCAGGGACGACACGAGGTTCTCGCTGAAGAGGTCCTCGGCCTCGTCGCGGGTGTTGACGTAGCGGTAGAAGCCGTCGCCGTCGTTGGCGAGGGTCTCGAGGACGACGTCGTTGAAGTTGCCCATGCCGACACCGACCGAGATGAGCTGCACCCCCCGATCGGCGTCGTCGCGGATCATCCGGGCGAGCCCGTCGGGGTCGGTGAGCCCGGCGTTCGCCACGCCGTCGGAGGTGAGGATCACCCGGTTGATGCGATCGCGATCGAACATCTCGTCGGCGAGCCCGTACCCCAGCTCGAGGCCCGCCTCGAGGTTGGTCGAGCCGCTCGGGCGAAGGGCCTCGATGGCCTCGACGATCAGGTCGTCGTCGCTCACCCGGGTGGGCTCCAACCAGACCCGGCTGTCGCTGCCGTAGGTGACGATGGCGATGCGGTCCTCGTCCCGGAGCTCCTCGACGAGGCGGATCAGGCTGGCCTTGACCAGCTCGATCCGGCCGTCCTGGTCCATCGAACCCGACGTGTCGATGACGAAGGTCAACGAGGCGTCGGGGCGGTCACGTTCGTCGACCTGCTCGGCCTGCACGCCGAGGCGGACGATCACGTTGTCCTGGTCGAACGGCGACGGCCCTCCGTCGGCGAGCACGGTCAGGCCGTCACGGGGTGAGGAGTAGTCGTACTCGAAGGAGTTGACGTACTCCTCGACCCGCACCGACTCGGTCGGCGGGATCGCGCCCTCGCTGATCCACTGCCGACCGATGGAGTAGCTGGCGGTGTCGACATCGAGCGCGAACGTCGACAGCGGATCACGGTCGGTGTCGACGAAGGAGCGCACGCCGTAGTCCTGGAAGGTGTTGCCCTCCGTGCGGTCACGATCGGGAGCGAGCTCGGCCTCGGCGTCGTCACCGCCCTCGTCGAAGAACCCTCCGTCGGTGGTCTCGCCGGCATCCTCGGCTGGGGCCTCGGTCGACTCCGGGGCCTCGGCGTCGAACGCCGGGGACGGCGCCTCGGTCTCGTCCGCCGCCTCGGTGTCATCGGTGAAGAGCTCCTCGGCGTCGCCGCCGCGGAACTCGCCACCGTCGTCGCGGTCGGGCGCCTCGGTCTCCTCGGCGAAGTCGAAACCGGCGTCGTCGTCGCTGTCACCGCACGCGGCTGCGGCGAGAGCGAGCACGGCGACGACGGCCAGGAGCCATCGCCACCGGAGCGAGCGGGAGCGGGTGATGGGTGTGCCGTACGTCTCGTGCATGCCCGTTCGGCGAGCCGAGCACGGCCACGGGTTCCCGTCGTCACCGGATCGTCATCTCGCAATCGCCCGTTTGACCCGGCCTCGGACGGGCGCGACGGTGGCACATGTCCTCCACCTTCACCGCCCCGGGCCCGGGCGAGTGGGTCCTCGACCGGTCGCACTACGCCGGTGGGGTGACGCCGCTCAGCGCCTGGCTGCTGAGCGAGGGCGTCGAGCGCGGGCTGCGGCGCGTCTTCGCCGAGTTGGGCGTCCCGGCCGAGACGATGGACTTCGCGTTCGTCAACGGCTTCCACTACACCCGGTTGCGACCGCTGGTCGGCGGCGACGGACCGCCTCGCCGACCACCGCCCGATCTCGTCCTCAAGCTGCTCACGCGGATCCACCCGGCATTCCGCGCCCGCACCCGCGCTGCCGCCGAGGCCCAGCAACGATCACCGGCGCCCGGTGTCGTCGAGCGGTGGGAGCGAGAGCTGCAGCCGCGGATCACGGCGACGAACCTCCGTCTCCAGGCCGTCGAGCCGTCCTCACTCGACGACGCCGAGCTCCAGGCGCACGTCGACGACCTCCTCGACCACCTCGGTGAGACGTACGAGCTCCACTTCTGGCTCCACGGCTACGACCTCGGCCCGATCGCCCAGTACCTCGACGCTGCCCTCCGCTGGGGCCTCGACGCCGACGAGGCCATCAGCGCGCTCGCAGGTGCGTCACCGACGACATCGGCACCGCTGGAACGGCTCTGCCGCCTTCGCGAGTTGGTCGACCTGGCTCCCGAGCCGGTCACCTCCCTCGACGAGGTCGCCGCGCTGTCGCCCGAAGCGGCCCGTCTGCTCGACGAGCACCTCACCGAACGCCGGCATGTCCTCACGACCGGCTACGACCTGACCGACTCGACCCTCGGCGAACTGCCCGACGTGGTGCTCCGCTCGATCAGGGCCGCCCGCAGCGCACCCACCCACGGCGACGACCACATCGAGGAGCTCCGGCAACGCGTCCCGGCCGGTGAGCGCGACAAGTTCGACGAGCTGCTCGCCACGGCCCGTTCCGTCATGGACATGCGTGACGGCAACGGCCCGCTCACGGTGGAGTGGCCGGCCGGGCTGCTCCGCCGGGCGCTGCTGGCCGTCGGTGACCGACTCGTGGGGCGCGGCGTCGTCGAGCATCGCGACCACGTGCTCCTGGTGACACCCGACGAGGCCGGCGCCCTGTTCGGCGGCGCGCTGTCCGGCACCGCACTCAGCGACCGGAACGAGCGACGCCTGGCCGACCTCCGGCTCGAACCACCGGCCACGCTCGGCGACCCCGAACCCGCCCCGCCGCTCGACGTGCTCCCCCGCCCCCTGGCGGATGGCATCCGCATGACGCAGCTCGCCATCGACCACATCGGGATGGGAGGCGACCGACGAGGGCTCAGAGGCTCGGGCATCGGCACCACCACGGCCCGGGGTGTGGCATGTGTCGCCGACTCGGCCGAAGACGCGCTCCGCCGGCTCGAACCCGGCCAGGTCCTCGTCGTGCGGGCCACGTCACCGGCGTTCAACAGCGTGCTCGCCATCGCCGGTGCGGTGGTGACGGTCGACGGCGGGGTGTTGTCGCACGCCGCGGTGCTGGCCCGCGAGCTCGGCGTCCCGGCGGTGGTCGGCGCACCCGACGCGATGTCGATCCCCGACGGTGCGACGGTTGAGGTCGATCCGACCGTCGGCGACGTCCGAGTCGTGTCCTAGGCGAGCTGCTCGCGCACGAAGACCAGCCCGTCTTCCCACGACACGTCCATCGCGAGCTGACGTCGAAGGCGGGTGAGCACCCGCTGACGGTCGACGGTGAGCGCGGCGAGGAGGCGGTCGCCGCCCCGGTACAGCGCCACGAGCGAGCCGTCGCCGTCGCGGTGCATCACCTCGATCTCGTCGGCGCCGGCGGGCCACCCGGCGAGCTGCACGACGTGGTCGTACTGGTCGGACCAGAAGAACGGGACGCCGTCGTAGGGCACGGCCTCGTCACGTCCCCTGACGAGGTTCTCGGCCGCTCGCATCCCCTGCTCCATGGCGTTGGACCAGTGCTCGATCCGGAGCTCGGTGCCGTATCGAGGGTGGGGCCAGCGCACCACGTCGCCCGCGCCGACGACGTTCGGCGCGGCGAAGAGCGCCTCGTCGCACACGAGGCCGTCACGCAGCTCGAGCCCACTGCCCTCCAACCAACCGGTGGCAGGGGTGACGCCGATGCCGACCACGACGAGGTCGGCATCGAGCTCGACCCCGTCAGTCAACCGGACGCGCTCGACGGCTCCGTCACCCTCGACGCCCTCGACGCCGACGCCGCAGCGGAGGGTGGTGCCGTTGCGCTCGTGCATGGCCGCCAGCTCGGCGCCCATCTCGGTACCGACGGCGCGGGCCATCGGCACCTCGAGCGCCTCGACGATCGTCACGTCGCACCCCTGGGAACGCGCTGCGGCAGCGACCTCGGCGCCGATGAACCCGCAGCCGATCACGACCACCCGCGCACCGCCCTCGATGGCTGCCCGGACGGCGACCGCGTCGTCGAGGGTGCGGAGCAGGTGGACGCCGTCGAGGTCGTGGCCGAACGGGAGCCGGCGGGCCGTCGATCCCGTCGCCACGACGAGGCCGTCGAAGTCGACCGCATCGCCACCGACGATCACCCGGCCGGTGTCGAGGTCGAGCCCAGTCGCCGCGGCGCCCAACCGCAGCTCGACGTCGAGGGAGTCGTAGTGCGATGCGTCGCGCAGGGCCGTGTGGTCCGGCTCGGTGTCGCCGGTGAGCACCTGCTTCGACAGCGGTGGTCGGTCGTAGGGCAGGTGAGGCTCGGCGCCGACCAGCACGAGCTCGCCCTCGTGACCGGCGCGGCGGACGCCCTCGACGGCCCAGTGCCCGGCGAGCGAGGCGCCGACGACGACGATGCGGTCGGTCACGGCCGATCCGCGCTCAGGTGTTGGACTCGATGAGCTCGGAGCCCTCGTGCTCGATCTCGACGTCGCGGTGCAGGAAGATGCCGAGCAGCGCGGCGACCACCGATGACCCGATGCCGACGAGCAACGGGAAGATCACCAGGATGACGACGAGGACGATCGCTCCGATCACGAGGGCGAGGTTAGCCGTCGGTCGGGACGAGGGCCCACGCCTCGACCTCGACCAGCGCACCGAGCGGAAGGCCCGCGACCGCGACCGCCGACCGAGCCGGGCGATGATCGCCGAACGCCTCGACGTAGACGTCGTTGACCGCTGCGTAGTCAGCCATGTCGGTGAGGAACACGGTCGTCTTGGCCACGTCGGACATCGAGGCGTCGGCGCTCGCGAGGAGCTCGCGGAGGTTCACGAGCGCCTGCCGGGCCTGCGTCGCCGGGTCGCCGTCGATCAGCGCTCCGTCCCGCAGCGCGATCTGTCCCGAGCAGATCAGCCAGTCGCCGGCACGGACGATCGGCGTGTAGGGACCGACGGGCTTGGTCATGGCAGCTCCAACTCGGTGGGCAACGACGGCGGACAGCCTCCCATCCGCCACAGCGCGGCGGCCACCGCCACGAAGGCCGCATCGCCGACGCGGGTGGGCGGGCTCGGCTCGTGGTGCACGACCACGTCGACCGGCCACATGTCGGACGGCCGCACGATGCCGAACGAGCGGATCGTCAGGTCGTGGACCTCGCCGTCACCGTCGACGGCCAGTGCCTCAGAGGTCACCCAACCGAGCGCCTGGTGGGCGGCGCCGACCACGTAGGAGCGCATCACCACCTCGTCGAGCACCTCGCCGCCGGTCACGTCGACGTGGATCCGCCCGTCGGCGAGCTCGGCGACGGCACGACCGCGGCCGTCAGGGTCGACCACCTCGACCGGACCGTCCGGGTCCAACGCCGACCGCAACAGGATCGCCTCGGCCCACCCTGCGGCTCGCAACGACGCCGAGGTCGGGGGCCCGGCGACGTCCACCTCGGTGACGACGAGGTCGGGAGCGACCGCAGCCACGGCGTCGGCGATCCCAGGGGTACGCACCACACGGAGCTCACCGCTGCCGTCGGCGCGGATGCCGCCGGCGACCGGTGGGCGCTTCGGACCGTGTCGGACCGTCGCTTCGCGGGGGAGCAGCACCCGAACCGGCCGGCCGTGCTCGTCGGCGAGGCGACGGGCGACGGCGCCGACCTCGGTGTCGGACTTGCCCCCGAAGGCCCCACCGTTGGCGAGCGCCGACGCCGGCTCACCACCGGGAGCGCACCACGAGGCGTCGGGTTCGAGGTAGGCCGGTTCGACCCAGGTGGTGCGCAGCGTCGCAACCCACTCCCCCGTCGGCGGCTCCAGGGGCCAGCCGACGGGCAGCGTCGTCCGGCGCCCCTGGACCTTGGCGGCGAGCGCCTGCGCCTCGACGAGCGAGTCGGCCACGATCCAGCCACCGTCGGATCCGGGGAGCGCGACGAGCGCGTCGTCCGGCGCGGTGTCGTCCGCGAAGCCGGCTCGCCCGAGCGCGACCCGTGGGTCGACCAGTTGGACCGCCCCACCCTCGATCGACGCCCGCCGGCCAGCCGCCGCCAGGTCGCGGTCCGCGGCGTCGGGTGCCGCGTGCCCGAGGGCGGCGTCGATGATCGTCTGCCAGCCGGTGCACCGGCACAGATGGGCGGCGAGGGCCCGCTCGACCGCTGGTTCGTCGACCTGGTCACCGCGCTTGGTGCGCAGCGCCTCGAGCCGCACGATGATCCCCGGTGTGCAGAAGCCGCACTGGCTCGCGCCGTGGGCGCAGAACGAGGCGGCCCACTCGTCGCGGCGACCGGCGTCGAGGCCGTCGACGGTCGTGACCGACCGTCCGGCGACCCGTCGCAGGGGCGTGACGCAGGCGACGCGTGGGGCGCCGTCGACCAGCACCGTGCAGCAACCGCACTGGCCCTGCGGGCTGCAGCCGTCCTTCACCGACCGCACGCCCAGGTGTTCGCGCAGCGCCACGAGCAGGTTCGACCCGAGGTCGGGTGCCTCGACCGGACGGCCGTCGAGCTCGAATGCGATCGTTGCCACGGCCGTCACTCCGTCGGGTCGGGGACTGCGGGAACCGGGAAGCGCCGAGGATAGGTTGACGCTGCGATGAGACCGACGATCGATCGACGGACGTTCCTCTTGGGTGCCGGTGCCACCGGGCTCCTGGCTGCCTGCGGAGGCGGCGGATCGACGTCGGGCGGTGGTTCGGGCGGCGGCGAGCTGTTCGCCGGGCGCTACTCGGCACCGGCGAGCATCATCGCCGACGGCACACCGCAGCGGACGCTCTGGGGACTGACCGACGAGCTCGGCCCGCTGGCGACGGCCGACATCCCCGAGCGGATCGTCTTCGCCATGTCCCGGGACGGCGAGCTCGTCGCTCCCCGCCAGGACGTGTTCGTCCGGGGTGATGGCGTGCCGTTCGGCTACTACCCGTTCCGGGTGCCGTTCGAGGAGCCCGGGGTCTACGACATCGAGATGAGCTGGAACGGCGGTGCCCTCCAGACGGTCGTCCAGGCGTTCGATCCCGCCGAGGTCGAGCTCCTCCAACCGGGCGATGCGGTGCCGGCGGTCGACACGCCGACCTTCGACGACGCCCGAGGCGTCGACCCCATCTGCACCCGGGTCGAGATCTGCCCCTTCCACGAGGTCACGCTGTCCGAGGCGCTGGTCGATGGGCTGCCGACGGTGTTGGCCGTCTCGACACCGGGGTTCTGCCAGACCGCCGTGTGTGGCCCGATGCTCGAGCTGCTCATCGACGAGCACGAGGCCCGCGGGGGTGCCTTCAGCGCCATACACGGCGAGGTCTACGAGGACCCCCAGTTGCTCGCCGAGCTGGCCGCCACCACCACCGCGGTCATGGACGCCACCGGCATGACGTCGGCCAACTTCGAGCCGTCGGTCTTCTTCATCGACCCGGACGGGATGCTCGTCGAGCGCCTCGACAACGTCGTCGACCGGTCCGAGCTGCGGGAGTCGATCGACAACCTGCTGGCCTGACAGCGAGACTCGTCGCCGATGCGACGGGTGTCGGTGGTGGGCAACTCCGGGTCGGGGAAGTCGACCCTGGCCTGTCGGATCGCGGAGCGTCTCGATGTGACCCACCACGAGCTCGACGCGATCCAGCACCTGCCGGACTGGGAGCCCGTCGATCCCGCCGACTTCCTCCGCCGAGCACGGGAGATCGCCGACGGTGAGGGTTGGGTCGTCGACGGCAACTACCGGGAGGTGGTCGTCGAGGGCCCGATCTGGGAGCGAGCCGACACCGTCGTGTGGCTCGACCTGCCCCGCCCCACGATCATGCGCCAGGTCGTGTGGCGGACCGTGCGACGGGGCGTGCGCCGTCAGGAGCTGTGGAACGGGAACCGTGAGTCGCTCCGGAACCTGCTGTCGTGGGACCCGGAGCGCTCGATCGTGCGCTGGGCGTGGACCCAACACGACAAGTACCGCCGGCGCTATGGCGCGGCGATGGCCTCACCCGACCACGCGCACCTGCGCTTCGTCCACCTCAAGAGCCACGACGAGGCCGACCGCTGGATGGCCTCGCTCGACGGGCCCGGGGTCAGCTGAAGCTGGAGCCGCAGCCGCAGGTTCGGCTGGCGTTCGGGTTGTCGATGGCGAAGCCGGCGTCCATCATCCCGTCCTTGAAGTCGAGCGTGGCGCCGTCGAGCAGCTGGGCGCTCGTCGGATCGACTGCGACCTCGATCGGGCCGTAGGTCTTCACGACGTCGTCGTCGGCCCGCTCGGTGTCGAAGAACATCTCGTACGAGAACCCGGAGCAGCCACCGGGTCGCACGGCGACGCGCAGGAACAGCTGCTCGTCGCCCTCGGCGTCGATCAGTTCCTTGACCTTGGTGCTGGCGGTGTCGGTGAGGGTGATCACGGCGGTCCTCCTGGTGCTCTCTACGAACGATATCGACCGGACACGACCGCTCGACAAGCGGGTCGGTCGGCCAGGCTGTTGAACTCGGCGACGGTCGAGTCGTCGCCGCAGCGCTCGACGAGGCCCTCGACCATGCCCCGGTGCAGCGCGCACACGAGCTCGGGGTGCTGGGCGGCCACGTCGCCGAAGGGGCAGTGGGTGAACGCCACGGACGCGTGGCCGTGGTCGTCGGCTGCGACCGCCGGGTCGAAGCCCAGCTCGCTGGACGCCTCGACGAGGGCGACGACGGCTCCGTCGCCGTGATCGTGGCGCTCGGCGTCGGCCCGTCCCTGCTCGCGTCCGATCTCGACGGCATCGTCGCCGCGGACACCGGCGGCCCGGGCCGTCGCGGCCAACATGCCGGCGAGCAGCGGGAAGCTCGGTGCCTCGAGCCCCAACGCCGGGGCGTCGGGGGCGAGGAAGTAGCGGTGCTGGGGTCGACCGACGCCGCTGCTGTGCGACTCGTAGCGGACCAGGCCGACCTCTCGCATCCGCTCGAGGTGGGGCCGGACCGTGTTGGCGTGGAGGCCGAGCGCCTCGGAGATCTCGCCCGTCGAGCGAGGCCGGGGCGATCGGGCCAGCTCGAGGTAGATCGCGTAGCGGGTGTTGTCGCCGAGTGCCTTCAGGAGCGCGAGCCGGCTCTCCCCGGTGTCACCCGGGGCGGCCCGTTGCGCTTCGGCGGCGAGACGTCTGGCCACAGCGACGACTTTACACGGTGTAGACGGGTAAAATACGGCGGTGTCCACGACGAGCGACGCTCCTGCGCCTTCGCCGGACCCCACCGGGACCGGTTCCGCCACCGCCGACGACGTGATCGGCATCCTCCGTGGCGTGCTCGATCCCGAGCTGGGCGACAACATCGTCGACCTCGGCATGGTCCGGGGCGCCGAGCTGGCAGGCACGAAGGTCCACATCACCATCGCCCTGACCACGGCCGGGTGCCCCCTCCGAGCCCAGATCATGAAGGACGTGAAGGGTCGGGTCCTCACCCTCCCCGGCATCGACGCCGTGAAGCTCCACTGGGACGTCCTGACCCAGGAGGAGAAGGGCAGGGTCATGGAACGCGCCCGCGCCCACGCCCGCGACGGCGCCGACCCGACCGAGGTGCCGTTGACCGCACGGGTCCTCTCCATCGCCTCGGGCAAGGGCGGCGTCGGCAAGTCGTCGCTCACCACCAACCTCGCAGCCGAGATCGCCCGACGGGGTTTCACCGTCGGCGTGCTCGATGCCGACATCTGGGGGTTCTCGGTGCCGCGCATGATCGGCGTCGACGATCGACTCGAGGCCGAGGTCGTCGACGGCGGCGACCGACCCATGATCCGCCCGATCGAGCGCGTCGTCGGCGACGGGCTCCTCAAGGTCGTCTCGACCGGCCTGCTCGTCGAGGACGAGGGCACGGCCCTGATGTGGCGGGGCCTCATGCTCGCCAAGGCCGTCGAGCAGTTCCTCAAGGACGTCCACTGGGGCGAGCTCGACTACCTCCTCATCGACATGCCGCCCGGCACCGGTGACGTCCAGATGGCGCTCGCACGGATGCTGCCCCAGGCCGAGATGCTCGTCGTGACCACGCCGGCGGTCGCGGCGCAGCGCGTGGCCGTCCGGGTCGCCGACATGGCCCGGCGCAGCCACATGCCGATCCTCGGCGTCATCGAGAACATGAGCGCCTTCGAGACCGCCGACGGCGAGCGATGGGCCTTCTTCGGCGAGGGCGGCGGACAGGCCCTCAGCGACGAGCTCGACATCCCCCTGGTGGGATCGGTACCGCTCGAGCCGACGGTCTCTGCCGGGGCCGATGCCGGCGAACCCGCGACCCTCACCGCCAGCGGCGCGGCCGTCGACGCCATCCACGGCATCGTCGACGCGCTGCTCGACTCGATCGCCCCACCGGTCGAGATGGAAGGGTGCACGGCGCGTCTCCTCGCCTCGGTCGAGGCGGCGCTCGACGGCGCCTGACCTGCGACGACGGCGATCCACCGACCGCGGCGGGTGACGACTCGCGGCCCGCGGCCGTCGTCGGGTTTGCTACACACGGTCCATGCGCGTGCGAGCCCTCGCCCTCCTCCTGTCCATCTCGGCGATCGCTGCCGCCTGCGGTGGTGGTGGCGACGACGGGGGCCAGGAGGTCTCCACCGAGACCACCACCGGGTCGGCGGCGTCCGACGGGTCCGACGGCACCGAACCGGAGGGCTCCACCGACACGACCGTCGCGGCCGGGGCGCCCGGCATGGTGACCGAGTTGACCGACCTCGACACCGCCGTGGTCCAGATCGTGGCCCAGGGCAGCTTCATCGACCCGGACGAGGGCCTGCGCCTCAACGCCGCCGGATCGGGATCGGGCTTCATCATCGACCCGACGGGCATCGCGGTCACCAACAACCACGTCGTGACCGGCGCGGCGACGCTGGAGGTCTTCGTCAACGGCGAGTCGCGCAACGCCTCGCTCGTCGCCTCCTCGGAGTGCTCCGACCTCGCCGTGATCGACATCGAGGGCGAGGGCTACCCGTTCCTCGACTGGTACACCGATCCCATCGACGTCGGGCTCGACGTCTTCGCCGCCGGCTACCCGCTGGGCGACCCGGAGTTCACGCTGACCCGCGGCATCGTCTCGAAGGCCCAGACGAGTGGCGACACCTCGTGGTCGTCGGTCGAGGCGGTCATCGAGCACGACGCGAGCATCAACCCCGGCAACTCCGGCGGCCCGCTCGTGGCCGAGGACAGCCGGGTCGTGGCGGTCAACTACGCCGGGGCCCGCGACGTCGGGCAGTTCTTCGCCATCGGCCAGGACACCGCGCTCGCGGTCGTCGAGCAGCTCCGGCAGGGTGAACCGGTCGACTGGATCGGCATCAACGGCGAGGCGATCGTCTTCGAGGACGGCACGAGCGGCATCTGGGTCGCCGCGGTCGAGTCCGGGTCCCCGGCCTCGAACACCGGCATCCAGGCCGGCGACATCATCACCACGATGGAGGGCCTCGTCGTCGGCACCGACGGCACGATGCGCGACTACTGCGACATCCTCCGCACCCGGGCCAACAGCGCCGTGGCCGTCGAGATCCTCCGCCTCGAGACCGAGGAGGTCCTCGTCGGTGAGATCAACGGCGCTCCCCTCACCCAGTCGTTCTCCTTCGCCCAGGAGCTGGGCACCGAGACGCCCGACGCCACGGCCGGCGGCTACGACTACGTGACCATCTCCGACGACACCGGGCTCCTCACCGTCGACGTGCCCGCCCAGTGGTCCCAGGTCGATGGCCGCCCCATCAACGATTCCACCCTCGACGTGCGGGCCGCGGCTGACCTGCAGGCCTACGCCGACTTCTACGACATCCCCGGGATGCAGTTCACCGCGAGCGACGCTCCGGAGTTCCTCGACGCAACGGCCGACCAGCTCCTCGACGGCCTCACGACCTGGAGCGACGGCTGCACGTTGGTGGCTCGTGAGCCCTTCGACGACGGCGTCTACTTCGGGGCGTTCGACTTCTTCCAGAACTGCGGCGGGGGGAACGCCAGCGCCGTCGTCGTCGCCGTCAAGCCGGCCGACGGCTCCTACGCCGTCCGCCTGGCGGTCCAGGTGGTGTCCGACGCCGACCTCCAGGCCGCCGACCGGATCCTGAGCACGTTCTTCGTGACGGTGGGCTGATCGCTCAGATCTGGGCGGCGAGGGCCTCGTCGTAGCCGTCATCACCCGGGAGCAGGATGCGGATGCCGGCGCCGCCCCGGGCGACGTCCTCGGGCGGCACCTCGGTGACGACGGGGAGCATCGTCGGTACCTCGTCGATGGCCGCAGCCGCGGCGAGCACCTCGTCGGCGGTCTCGAAGCGGCCGATCGCCTGCAGGTTGCGGATGGTGGGCAGGATCATGTCGAGCTCACCCCGGCCGTGGGCGGCGAGCGCGTCGGCAGGGCGGGTCCACAGCGACGCGATGGTCTCGCCGTCGTCGTGGAGCGGCTCCTGACCGGCGGGCGCCCGACACACGAAGAACCGGGTGTCGTAGCGCCGGGGCGGCCCCTTGGGCGTGATCCAGTGGCTGAAGTAGTGGAGCTCGGCCACCGCCAGGGTCAGCCCCTCGGCCCGGCAGACCTCGGCGAGGCGAACCCGACCG
>JBCCTY010000097.1:0-12937 GCA_039197885.1 Actinomycetota bacterium
CTTCACCGACGCCGGTGACACCGAGGACATCGCCCTCGCCGAGCCCGTCGTCGACGTGGCCTCGACGCTCACCGGGCGCGGCTACTGGATGGCCGCCAGCGACGGAGGCGTCTTCTCCTTCGGCGATGCCACGTTCTTCGGTTCGATGGGTGGCATCCCGCTCAACCAGCCGATCGTCGCCATGGCCGCCTCCGCCGGTGGCGAGGGCTACTACCTCGTGGCTTCCGACGGTGGCGTGTTCGCGTTCGGTGACGCCACGTTCTTCGGCTCCACGGGTGACCTCACGCTCAACTCGCCGATCGTCGACATCCAGCCCACCCCGACCGGGCTCGGCTACTGGATGGTCGCGGCCGACGGTGGGATCTTCGCCTTCGGTGACGCCGGCTTCTTCGGCTCCGACGGCGGCACCACGAACCCGGCGCCGATCGTCGGCATGGCCGTGACCGCCTCCGGCAACGGCTACTGGCTGGTCGACGAGCTCGGCAACGTCTCGAACTTCGGTGACGCCGCCGACCCGACCGACCCGGTCGAGCAGGGCATCGTGCTGAGCACGCCGATCGTGTCGATGGCCCCGGCCAACAACGGCCAGGGCGCCTGGCTGTTCACCGCCGAGGGCGCGGCGTACGGCCTCGCCGGGGCGTTCATCGCCGCCGATGCCGGCCTCACCGCTGCCGCAGCGGGCGATCCGTTCGTCGGTGTCGACACCGTCCCGGATCCGTTCACGCTGACGGTGCTCCACAACAACGACGGCGAGTCGTCGCTGTCACCCGACGACGGGATCGGTGGCGTGGCCTTCTTCGCCAGCACCGTCGAGGCCCTCCGCAACGGCGTCGAGCCGGGCGACAACGGGTCGATCCTGCTGAACTCGGGTGACAACTTCCTCGCCAGCGCCGCGCTGACCGCCAGCTTCGAGCTGGCCGACGCCACGCCGGGCACCCCGTGGTACGACTCGGTCGCGCTCGACCGCATCGACTACGACGCCTTCGCGCTGGGCAACCACGAGTTCGACTTCGGTCCCGACCGACTGCAGGAGTTCATCGAGGGCTTCGAGGGCGGCGACGAGCGGTTCCTGTCGGCCAACCTCGACTTCTCGGGTGAGGCCGGTCTGCAGGCGCTCGTCGATGCGGGCACGATCGCCCCGTCGACCATCGTGACCGTGCAGGGTCGCCAGATCGGCGTCGTCGGTGCGACGACGCCGGAGCTGGCCTCCATCTCGTCGCCGCGCAACGTCGTGATCGACCCGATGGTCGCTGCGGCGATCCAGACCGAGGTCGACACCATGACCGGCAACGGGGTCGAGATCATCATCGTGATCTCGCACCTCCAGGACGTCGACTCCGACATCGCGCTCGCCGCCGAGCTCACCGGCGTCGACGTGGTGATCGCCGGTGGCGGCGACGAGATCCTCGCCAACGAGGGTGACGAGCTCGCCCCCGGCGACGAGGCGGAGCGTCCCTACCCGATCCTCGGTGAGGACGCCGACGGCAACGTCGTCCCGGTGGTCACGACCGCCGGCGACTACAAGTACGTCGGTCAGCTGATCCTCGACTTCGACGACGACGGCAACCTCCTCGGCGTCGTCGGGGAGTCGGGCCCGGTCCTCGTCCAGGCGTCGGCCACCGCCGACTCGGGCATCCAGTCCGACGTCGTCGCCCCGGTCGAGGCCTTCGAGGCCGGTCTCGCCACGACGGTGCTCGCCTCCTCCGAGGTCGAGCTCGAGTCGGATCGTGGCGGTCCGTTCGGCACGACGCCGGGCAAGCGGGTCCAGGAGACCAACCTGGGCAACGTGATCGCCGATGCGCTGCTCTTCGAGGGCCAGCGGATCGCTGCGGCCAATGGTGCCGACGTCCCGCAGGTCGCCATCCAGAACGGTGGCGGCATCCGCGAGGACGACTTCAGCGATGGGGCGACGACGCCCTTCGACATCACGACGCTGGACACGTTCAACCTGCTGCCGTTCGCGAACTTCGTGACGATCATCGAGGACCTCTCGGGCGCCGAGCTCGAGGCCATCCTCGAGGCGGCCTACAGCGAGCTGCCCGGCGCCAATGGCGGCTTCGCCCAGGTCGCCGGCATGGTCGTCGAGGTCGAGTTCGATCCGGCGCAGGCCCCTGACGACGGGAGCGCCAACCCGTCGGTCGACGTCACCGACATCACGCTCGACGGCGGCACCCAGATCCTGGTCGCCAACGTCGACCAGGGTGTCACCGTCGACGTCGCGACGAACTCGTTCTCCGCCGGCGGTGGTGACGGGTATCCGATCCCGGACATGGCGAGCCTCGTGAACCTCCCGTCGTCCTACCGTGACGCGCTGGAGAACTTCCTGACCGATCCGACCGGACTCAACGGCCTCATCGACGATGCGGTCTACCCGGTCGTCGGCGTGGGTGAGCTCGGCACCGGGGGTGCGACCCGCATCCTCATCGACAACACCCCGTGATGCTCGGCGGCTGAGCCGCTGACCTGAACCGGATGCGAGGCCCGGGGTGAGAGCCCCGGGCCTCGTCGCGTCACCGGGCGTGCAGACGCCAGACGTGGAACGCCGGGCCGTCGCCGGGGAGCTCGACGAGACCGTCGACCGGGACGACGTCGTCGCCCACCAGGCCCTCGAGCGACCCAGCTCCGAGTGGGCCGATCGGGAGCCGCACGGGTCGGTGAGGGGCACGTGCGGCGAGGACGAGCAGACGGTCGTCGGCGGTCTCGCGGAGGAAGACGAGCGCATCGTCGCCGACGTGGACCCAGCGGAGCCCGCCCCGAGCCAGCGCACGTGTGTCTCGCCGGAGCCGGAGCAGCGTGCGATGGGCGTCGAGGAGCCGCCGATCCCAGGTCTCGGGGCGGTCCCACGGCATCGGCACGCGGGCTCGATCGGAGGTCTCGCCCCGCTGGCCGAGCTCGTCGCCCGCGAAGAGGCAGGGAACACCGATCAGCGTGGTGAGGAGGCCGACCCCCACGATGGCCGTGTCGTCGTCACCGGCGACGGTGCGCCAGCGAGGCGTGTCGTGGGAGCCGAGTTGGTGCTGGCTCGCGGCGCGGGTGCCCCACGGCAACGGTGCCCCGAACGCGCTCATCGAGCGGACGGCGAGCGGGCCGGGTCGGCGGGGGAGCGCGGTCTCGGTGCCGAGGAAGCTCGTCGTGGCGTCGGGATCGCGCAACCACGACCAGACCGGGCGCGTGAACCCGGCGTAGTTCATGGTCCCGTGCCACCCGAAGCCGTCGAGGTCGCCCGTGAAGTCGTGGGCGTGCTCGGCCACCAGCCAGGCGTCGGAGCGTGCCGCGTCGAGCGTGCGCCGTACGGTGCGGGCGACGTCGTGGTTGACGTCGACGGCTCCCTGACGCCCGGTCATGTTGGCGACGTCGATCCGCCAGCCGTCGAGCGCGACCGGCTCGCGCAGCCACCGGTCGACCACGGATCCCCGCCCGTCGACGAGGCGGCGGCGGAGCTCGGGGTCGGTGTGGTCGAACTTGGGCAGGCTGCGTCGGCCGAGCCAGCACTCGTAGTCGTCGGGGTGGTCGTGGAAGGTGAAGTGACCGGCCTCGACCGTGCGTGGGTCGCGCTGCGCGGCCAGGAACCAGTCGTGGCCCGAGCCGCAGTGGTTCGTCGTCAGGTCACCGATCACCCGGAGGCCACGGCGGTGGGCCTCGGCGGTGAGCGCCGTGAGCGCCGCATCACCGCCGAGCAGCGGATCGACCCGCTCGAAGGACGCGGCGTCGTAGCGGTGCGAGCTGCCGGCGGGGAAGAACGGGGTGAGCCAGATGACGGTCGCACCGAGGTCGGCGATGTGGTCGAGATGCCGGAGCACGCCCCACAGGCTCCCGCCGTAGGTCTGGCGCGTGGCGGCGCCGTGGGAGTCGGCGAGGGGCGCGTCCCAGGCGGTGAGCGTGGCCCAGTCGGGGACCACGTCGGTGGGCGGGGGACCGTCGGGTGAGGGGGCGAACCGATCGGGGAAGATCTGGTAGACGACCCCGTCGCGCGCCCAGCCCGGCGCCGGGGCGGCCGTCGAGATCGGGACGTCGTCGACGTCGGTCGGGTCGTGCTCGACCACCCCGGCACCATTCACCCAGCAGCTGTCGCTGCCGTGGTGGACCTGCCAGCGGTGGCGTTGGACCGGATGCCGGAGGTGCAGCTCCGCCCGCCACCAGCTCTCGTGCTCGTCGATCCGGTCGAGCGCGGCCTCGATGGTCCGGGGCTCGCCGTCGTCGACGGTCCGCAGCGTCACGGCGTCGGCGGCGCCGTTCGGGACGCGGAGCCGAACGACCACCGAGTCACCCGGCTGCGCGCCCTCGGCTTCGCCCTCGACGTGGAGCGCGGAGCCATCGTGGTGGGGAGCAGGGAACACGGCCCGCGGTTCAGCCCTTCTCGGCACCCGCGGTGAGTCCCGAGATCACGTAGCGCTGCAGGAACAGCCACAGGAGGATGATCGGGATCGCACCGAGCACCGCACCGGCGGCGAACGGACCCCAGTTGGCGCCGAAGCGGCCGTCGATGAAGCGGAACAGCCCCACGCTCAACGTGAACTCGTTCACGTCGTTCAGCATGAAGCTGGCGATCACGAAGTCGTTCAGCGTGATGATGAAGGTGAGGAGGGCCACCACGGCGAGGATCGGTGCGGCCAGCGGCAGGATGATCCGCCAGTAGATGTCCCAGTGCGTCGCCCCGTCGATGCGGGCCGACTCGTCGAGCGAGCGCGGGATCGTGTCGAAGAATCCCTTCATCAGCCACGTGTTCACGCCCAGCGCGCCACCCATGTAGATGAGGATCAGCCCGGCCTGCGTCCCGAGGCCGATGGCCGGGAACACGTTGCCGATGTTCTGCATCATCGTGAAGATCGCGACCATGGCGAGCAGTTGGGGGAACATCTGGATGAGCAGCACGAGCAGCAGGCCCGTCCGCCGGCCCCGCCATCGCAGACGGGAGAACGAGTAGGCCGCCAGCGCGCACAGCACCGTGTTGGCGATCGTGGCCACGCCGGCGATGACGATCGTGTTCACGAACCATCGGGTGAAGGGCACGTTGGGGTCGTCGAAGAGCGTCCGGTAGTGGCGCAGCGTCGGCTCGTCGGGGATCAGCTGTTGCCCCCGCAACCCGCCGCTGGGGTTGAACGAGGCCGAGATGATCCAGACCACGGGGAACATCGTGAACACGAGCGCCACGCCGAACACGAGGTAGCGCCAGCCGACCTCCTTGAACCAGCGGCGACGGCGGGCCGCTCGGTCGAGGCCGGCGGCGCGGGATGTGGGGGTCGGAGCGGGAGCGGTGGCGGTCATCAGATCAGCTCCTCGAAGGCCTTGGTCCGCTTGAAGCTGACAGCCGAGATCGTGGCCACCAGGACGAAGATCACGACCGAGATGGCGGCCGCGAACCCGAAGTCCTGGCCTCTGCCCCCCTCGAACGCGAGCCGCCACGTGTAGCTGATGAGGATGTCGGTGTGGCCGGCCGGTGTCTCGGATCCCGCGACCGGCGGGCCGCCCCGGTTCAGCAGGTAGATGACGTTGAAGTTGTTGAAGTTGAACGCGAACGCCGCGATCAGGAGCGGCGACATCGAGATCATCAGCAGCGGGAACGTGATCCGCCGGAAGACCTGCGGGCCGGTGGCGCCGTCGACCCTCGCGGCCTCCTGGAGCGACGAGGGGATGCCCTGCAGGGCGCCGGTGGCGATCAGCATCATGTAGGGGAAGCCGAGCCAGGTGTTGACCAGCAGGACCGAGAACCGGGCGAGCCACGGATCGCTGAGCCAGGCGATGTCGGTGCCGAGCACCTCGTTGACGGCGCCGAAGTCGCGGTTGAGGAGGCCCTGCCACACCAGGGCGCTCATGAAGCTGGGGATCGCGTAGGGAATGATCAACAGGCTGCGCAGCACGCGTCGGCCGCGGACCCGCTCGTCGTTGAGCGCCAGCGCGAGGAACAGCCCGAGCGAGAGAGCCAGCACGACCGACAGCAGGGCGAAGGCGAACGTCCAGACGAAGGTGCGCAGGAAGGGGCCGCGGATGGCGCTGTTGTCGAAGATGCGTTGGTAGTTGTCGAACCCGACGCCGCTGCGCCAGCCGGGCTGGAGCTCGCGGCCGTCGGCACTCACGTAGCGACCGCCGTCGGGGGAGAACTCGGTGCCGGTCTCGACCTCGATCATCACGTCGCGCTCGGCGTCGTAGACGATCGACTTCGTCCGCTCCGAGGCGGTGGTGAACGACGCCACCTGGACGACGCCCTCGTCCGTCGGGACCTCGAGGGCGAGGATCTCCTCCTGGAGGTCCGATGCTTCCACCAGGGTGAGTGGTCGGAAGGCGCCGACGGTCGCGACGTCCTCGCCGTCGAAGGTGACGTCACCGTCGCCGAGCTCGCTGAGGCCATCGGCGGTGCCGAGGAAGGCGGTGCCGGCCTCGTCGACGAGGTACATCGCCAGCTGGCCGGCGTCGTCGATCAGCACCTCGAGCTGGTAGCGGTTCGACTCCTCGCCAGACACCGCCGCGTTGGCGAGGATCCGGTCGATGGCCTGCTCCTGGGAGATGAAGTTGCCGGTCCCGAAGTTCGTTCCCGAGAGGAAGACCGTGTAGCCGACCGGGTAGGCCACGAAGAGGAGGAGCAGCACCGTGCCCGGCATCAGGTACTTCGCCGGGACCATGCCCGGCACGAGGTAGACGACGTTGAGCGCACCGATCACGACGATGACGAGCACCGCGCCGATCGCCTGGCCGTCGTCGAAGAGACGGATGACGGCGAACAACGCCAGCGCGTCGACCACCGCCAGGAAGCACAGGCGGACGAACAGGCCCGTCAGCGAGGGCGGCTCGCCGGCCCGTCTCGGTGGCGTCGTCGGCGTGTCGACATCGACGAGCGTGTCGGTGGTGCTCACGATCGGTCCCCCTCCTGCGGTGAGCTGCCCGGGCGGGAGCGCATGGTCACGCTCCCGCCCGGGCGATGTCGCTCAGCGTCCGGTCAGCCCTGCTCGATGAGGTTGCGGATCTGGGTGGCGGCGTCGGTGAAGGCCTGCTCCGGGTCCTCCCCGGCGAAGACCAGCTGGTAGGCGTCGGTCCAGGCCTGCCAGACCGAGCCCATGGCGGGGATGCCCGGCATCGGCACGCCGTTCTGGCCCGCCTCGCCGAAGCCGACGATGTCGGGGTCGTCCGACACCGAGGCCAACGCGTCGAGCTGCGCCGGCGGACGGGGGTCGGCCTCGAACAGGCCCAGCGCGGCCTCCTCGGTGGCGAGGAAGTCGACGACGAAGGTCTGCGCGACCAGCGGGTTCTCGGCGAAGGCGGAGACCACGAAGCCCTGCACACCGATGAAGGGCTGGGGCTCGCCACCCTGGACGGCCGGGATGGGCTCGACGACGTAGTTGATGTCGGCGAAGTTGGGCACCGCCCACGGACCGGTGATGGCGAAGGGTGCCCGACCCTCGGCGAAGGCGGCGATCATCCCGTCGAAGTCGAGCTCACCGCTGATGAGGCCGTTCTCGGACCAGCCGGCGAAGGCGTTGGCCGCCGCGAGGCCGCCCTCGCTGTCGATGCCCAGGTCGTCGGCGAGGTAGTTGCCACCGTCGTCGACGCCGAACACGTAGCCGCCGAGGGCGGTGAACAGCGGGTAGTTGTGGAACGGGTCGCCGGGGCTCTGCTGGATGGCCAGCGGCACGTCGGCGTCACCGGAGTCGACGAGGCCGAGCGCGAGCTCCTCGAGCTCTTCGAAGCTCGCCGGCGCCTCGGGGACGAGGTCCGCGTTGCGGATCAGCGCGATGTTCTCGACCGAGTACGGCAGGCCGTAGAGCTGTCCGTCGAAGGTGAGCGCGCTGAGCGCGGCGTCGGAGTAGCTGTCGGTCTTGGCGCCGAGGTCGACCGGCGCCAGGATCCCGCTCTCGACGAGCCCACCGACCTGGTCGTGGGCCACGATGAAGATGTCGGGACCCTCACCGGCGGGGCCGGCGACGAGCGCCCGATCGTCGATGTCCTCGAACGGCGTCAGCTCCTGGACCGTCACCGAGATGCCGTTGTCGGCGGCGAACTGCTCGGCGAAGGGCTGCAGGGCGGGGGTGCGGGTGTCGTCGGCCCAGATGACGAGGTCGCCCTCGGCCCGCACGACCGGCTCGGTCGTGGTGGTCGTCGCCTCCTCGCCACCCTCGTCGGGTGCCGCCGTCGTCTCCGGCGCGGCGGTGGTCTCGGTCGGTGCCTCGGTGTCCTCCGGAGCCTCGGTCTCCTCCGTGGACTCCGCAGCGGCCGGCTCGGCCTCACCGCTGTCGTCGTCGCTGTCGCCGCACGCCGCGGCGACCATCACCAGGGCCAGCAGGAGCGCCAGCCACCTCCATCGAGCACGTGTCTGCATCCGAGTCCCTCCGAGTCGGCACGGCCGAGCCCGGACATCGGGTTCGGCGTGATCGGCATCGTAGGAAGACGTTGCAAGGCTTTGCAAGAGTCTTGCAGAAGTCGCTCCAGGCCGAAGGTCTCTGGCCGTGGAACGGGGCAGACGGCGGTCAGGTGTTGCAAGGTTCTTGCAGTCGAGGTGATCGGCTCCGTACCGTGTCGATCGATGCGCCCCCGCCTGCACGAGATCGCCGACCTCGCCAGCGTCAGCCCGGCCACCGTGAGCCGGGTGCTCAACGAGCGCCCGGGGGTCGCGACGTCGACCCGTCGGCGGGTGCTCGACGCCGCCGAGCGGCTCGGCCTGCGGCGCCAGACCAGCTCGGCCGGGGTGATCGGCGTGATCACGCCCGAGCTCGACAACCCCGCGTTCTCGCTCCACGCCCACACGATCGAGAACCGCCTCGCCCGCCTCGGCCTGCTGCCCGTCGTCTGCGTCGCGACGGTCCAGGCGGTGCAGGAGGCCGCCTACCTGGAGCACCTGCTCGACATCGGCGTGGCCGGGCTCGTCGTGGTGTCGGGCCGCTACGCCGAGACGGGTGCGAGCCTGGCGCTCTATGAGCCCGTTCGCCGCGCCGGGGTGCCGACGGTGCTGGTCAACGGCGTCGACGGCGATGCGATGTTCCCCGCGGTCTGCGTCGACGAGCGCGCCGCCACCGACCTGGCCGTGTCACACCTCCGCTCGCTGGGTCACGACCGCATCGCCTGCCTCGCCGGTCAGCGGCGGTACCGCTCGTCGGAGCTCAAGGCCCAGGGATGGGAGGCGGCGACCGGCGGGGCGTGGCCCGAGCTCATCGTCGAGACGCCGTTCACGGTCGAGGGCGGCCACGCCGGTGCCGAGGAGCTGCTCTCCCGGGGCGCGACGGCCATCGCCTGCGCCAACGACCTCATGGCGCTGGGTGCGATCCGGGCGGTGCGCGATCGGGGAGGTCGCGTGCCCGACGACGTGTCGATCGTCGGCTACGACGGCACGCCGATCACGCAGTTCACCGATCCGGCGCTCACGACGGTGCGCCAGCCGTTCGAGCGGATGGCCGCCGCCGTGACCGAGCTCCTGACGGCCGGTGACCACGCCCCCAACGTGCAGCTGTTCTCGCCCGAGCTCGTGGTGCGGTCGTCGTCGGGGGCCTCCCCGCGCGTCCCGGGCTGAGCCCCCGCCCCCACGGGCGAGCGCTCGTGGAGCCTCAGGCCGGGTCGAGGGCGGGTGCCGACTCGGCCGAGGCCGGTCGTGCCTCGGGATCGTCGCGATCGGCGTCCTCGATCTCCTCGCGGCTGACGCCGAGGAACGAGAGGATGACGTCGAGGTAGGGCACCGAGATCGACACCTCCGCGGCGTCGCGCACGGCGGGCTTGGCGTTGAAGGCGATGCCGAGCCCGGCCGTGGCCAGCATGTCGATGTCGTTGGCGCCGTCACCGATGGCCACGGTCTGGCCGAGCGGGATGCCCTCCTCGTCGGCGATCGCCCGGAGCAGGTCCGCCTTCGCAGTGCGGTCGACGAGGTCACCGATGATCCGGCCCGTCAGCACGCCGTCGGCGAACTCGAGCTCGTTGGCCCGGGCGTGGTCGAGGTTGAGCAGCTCGGCGACGTGATCGGTGAAGATCGTGAACCCACCGCTGATGACACCGACCTGGTAGCCGAGGCGGTGGAGGGTTCGGACGAAGGTCCGGGCCCCGGGGGTGAAGCGGATCCGCTCGCGCACCGCGAGCACCTGGTCCTCGGTGACGCCGGCCAGCAGCTCGGTCCGGGCCCGGAGCGACTGCTCGAAGTCGAGCTCGCCCTCCATGGCCCGGGCCGTGATGGCCGCGACCTGGTCGAGCTGGTCGCACTCCTCGGCGAGCAGGTCGATCATCTCGTCCTGGATGAGCGTCGAGTCGAGGTCGAGCACGACGAGGCGCTTCGCCCGGCGATGGAGCCCGGCACGTTGGACGGCGACGTCGATGTGATGCTCCCCCGAGGCCGCCACGAGCCGCTCCTGCATCGTGGCGAGGTCGCCGCCGAGGATCTCGAGGTCGTAGGAGACGACCGGGTAGCGCGACATGCGGACGATCCGGTCGATGTTGCCCCCGGCGTCCGCGATCGCACCGGCGACGGCGGCGAGATGGCGCGGGCCGAGCTCGCGACCGATGACGGTCACGACGCTGGCCGGCGGCCGGTCGACCGGGTCGGGCTCGACGACCTCGAAGTCGATCGACACCTCGTGTTCCCAGCCGAACAGGAGGAGCTCCTTGAGCACGTCACGTCCCGCGGGCACCTGGACGACCATGGCGAGCGTGAGGCGCTGGCGGACGACGACCTGCTCGATGTCCTGCACGGTCGCCCCGGCATCGGCCAGCACGCCCATCAGCCCGGCGGTGATGCCGGGCCGGTCTGGTCCCGAGACCCGGACGAGGACGGTCTCCCTGCTCACTCGCCGGCCTCGAAGGCGCTGCTCGGCAGGTCGCGCTCGTCGTCGGCGATGGCGCGGACGATGCGGGCGGCGACGTCGTCGGGTGCATGGCCGGTGGGGAAGCGGGGCGCGGTCCCGGCGATCGGTCGATCGGCCAGGCCGGTCTCGGTGTGGCCCGGGCGGGCGTTCAGCACGCGGATCTTCCTGCGGCGCACCTCGGCGGCGAAGCCCTCGTCGAAGGCCCTGACGGCAGCCTTCGAGGCGGCGTAGGCCGCCATCCCGGGGAAGCTCTTCTCGGCGACGACACCGGCCAGGTTGACGATCACGGCCCCGCCGTCGGCGAGGTGGGGGAGCGCGGCGCGGGCGAGCATGATCGGCACGAACGTGTTGGTGAGGAAGAGCTCCTCCATGACGTCGGCGCCGAGCTCGTCGACGGTGCCGAACGCCACGACGCCGACCGCGTTGACGACGCCGGTCAACGGTCCCGCCGTCGCGGCCGTCGCGACCGCCTCGGCGCACGCCTCGGGGGTGCGGAGGTCGACTGCGACCCGTTGCCCGGGCACGTCGAGCCGGTCGAGCCGGTCGGGGTCGCGCGCCACCAGGGTCAGGTCGGCACCGGCAGCGGCGAGCCGGCGGGCGATCGGCGCGCCGAGGCCGCCACTGGCCCCGGTCACGAGGAACCGTGCGCCGTCGAGCTGGACCATCTTCGTCCTCCTGGGGGTCGAGGGGGAACGGTCGACCAGGGTACGAGCGCACGGCCGTCCCGGGGACCGCTCGCGAAAGTTCGCACGACGTGCATCCGTGGCACGGTGTCGCGGCGTAGGGGAGTTGTGAGCATCCAGGGCGAGACCGGCCGGCCGTCGGGCTGGGGTACGATCTGCGCCACCTATGGCGCGTTCGCACCAGGCTTCGCTCGCCGGGTCGCCGTGGACGAAGGACGTCGGTGATGGTCGCCGCCGTCAGGGTCCGTCCCGTGGCTGACACCGGCACGACCTCGGCCGAGATCGCCTTCGCGAGCGACCCGGACGCGCTCGAGCGGGCCTATCGGGCACACGGCACGGCGGTGCACAGCTTCTGCGTCCGCGCCGTCGGTCCCGACCGGGCTGCGGACGTGACCCAGGAGGTCTTCCTCACCGCCTGGCGCCGCCGCGACCGCTTCGACGCCGATCGCGGCTCGCTCGTGGGCTGGTTGATGGGGATCGCCAAGAACAAGGTCCTCGACTCGCACCGTGCCGCAGCGCGGCTCCGTGCGCTGGAGGAGAAGGCCTCCGGTGTCGTCGAGCTGCGTGCCGAGGGCGCGCCGGTGGACGCGCTGGCCGACCGGATGCTCGTCGAGGAGGCCCTCGAGGGGCTCTCCGACCGCGCTCGCCGCTCCGTCGAGCTGGCGTTCTGGTCCGACCTCACCCACGTGGAGATCGCGGAACTGTGCGACACCCCCCTCGGTACCGTAAAAAGTGACATCCGGCGGGCGCTGACCCGCCTCCGCCGGCACCTGGCTGGACGGGAGACAGCCGATGCCTGAACGACACGAACTCGACCCACGATCCTCCGACGACGAGCTGCTCCACGGGATCGGCCTGCTCGACCCCGAGCCGGCCCCCGTCGTCGAGCCCCCCGCCGATCTCTGGCGCCGCATCTCGGCCGCAGCCGCGTCCGACGAGGAGCCGGATGCTCGTCCCGATGCGGCGCCGGCTGCCGATCACGCAGCCCGGCCCGAGCCGTCGACCCACCTCGCCCCCGTCGTCGATCTCGCCAGCCGTCGCCGTTGGCCGGTGCTCGGCGCGGCCGCTGCAGCGGTCGTCTTCATCGCCGCCGGTGCCGCCGTGCTGCTGGGTTCCGGTGACGACCCCGAGCCGGTGAGCGAGGTCGCGCTCGATGCGCTCGTCGACGACGCCACGGGCGGCTCGGTCGAGCTGCTCCTCGACGGAGACACGTACACCCTGCGGGTCGACGCCGAGGCCGTCCCGGCCGATGGGGAGTTCCTCGAGCTGTGGCTGATCGACGGCGACGTCACCGAACCTCGCTCGCTGGGACGCTTCACCGGCGCAGGCGACTACGAGGTCCCCGGCGACATCGACCCCGAGGCCTTCCCGATCGTCGACGTCTCCACCGAACCCGACGACGGCGACGACAGCCACTCGGGAGCGAGCGTGCTGCGCGGCGCGCTGGAGCTCTAGCTCGTCACCCGAGCGACCCAGGCCGCGATC
>JBCCTY010000098.1:0-12935 GCA_039197885.1 Actinomycetota bacterium
GCCCGCTGCGGCTCGGGCCCGCCCACCCCGGCGCCGGCCATGTCGAGGGCGTCGGTCATGACGAGACCGTCGAAGCCGATCGTCGTGCGGAGGTAGTCGTACGCGCCGGCGTCGAGCGACGCGGGTGTGCCCTCGGCCGTCAGACCGGGAACGACGAGGTGCGACATCATCACGGCGACGTCCTCGGCGTTCGGGAGGGCGGTGAACGGGAGCAGGTCCCGCCCGACCAGCTCGTCGAGCGGTGGCGTCCGGGCCACGACCAGATGGGTGTCGCCGCTGGCACTCCCGTGTCCGGGGAAGTGCTTGGCCGTCGCCACGAGACCGACGCTGCGGTAGCCGCTGAGCAGCGCGGACCCGAACCGGATGACCGCGTCGGGATCGTCGGAGAAGCTGCGGTCGCCGATCGCCGGGCCGGCCCCGACGTCGACGACCGGCGCGAGCACCACGGTGATCCCGAGTTCGCTCATGGCCGTGCCATGTTCGACGGCGAGCGCCACGACGTCGTCGGTCGTCAACGTCGCCGCCATGTCGGCTGCGGAGGGGATCGGGCCGAGGACCTGTCGGAGACGTTGGACGCGGCCACCCTCCTCGTCGACCATCACCAGCGGGGCGGCGAACGGCGACCCGTCGCGCAGCGCCGCCAGGTCGGTCCGCAGCCGCTCGGCGTCGGTCGGTTCACCCATCACCACGACCCCGCCGAGCCGGCCGGCGGCGACGAGCTCGGCGGCCTCCGGCAGTTGCTCGTGGGGGACGAGGGCCACGACCAGTTGGGCAGCACGCACCGCGAGGTCGGTGCCCTCGAAGCAGGCCGACGGCGAGGTGGTGGTCGTCGTGGGCGGCACCGTGGTCGTCGTCGTGGTGGTCGTGGTCGTCGTCGTGGTGGTCGTGGTGGTGGACGTCGTGGTCTCGGCGCCCGCCGCGACCGTCGACGAGGGAGCGGAGGAGGGCGGCACGTCGGCGGTGTCGTCCGACGATCCACAGGCGGCGGCCAGGCAGACGACCGCGAGGAGCAGCGCCACGAGGCGGGACCGGCCGGTGGAGACCTCCTGTGCCACGACGACGACGCTACCGACCACGGGCCGCGGAGCTCGGTCGCCGAACGTTCACCCGACGTTCGCCCGGCGGGGGCCGTGTTCGCCGTCCGGTCGCCGTTACCGTCCGCCCGGATCCCGGGAGGCGCGACATGACCGAGCTCTGGCAGTGGAGCGCGACCGACCTCGCGGCGTCGATCCGTGCCGGTGAGATCTCGAGCCGCGAGCTCATCGACGACGTGCTCGACCGGATCGACGAGGTCAACCCGGCCCTGAACGCTCTCGTCGCCGTCGACCACGACGGTGCCCGCAGCGCGGCCGACGAGGCGGATCGCCTGATCGGATCGGGCGCGGAGGTCGGTCCGCTGCACGGCGTGCCGGTCTCGATCAAGGCCAACCTCGACGTCGAGGGTCAACCGACCACCTCCGGTGTCGTCGCGTTCGCCGACAAGGTGGCGACGGCGGACGCCCCGTCGGTCCGGAACCTCCGTGACGCCGGTGCGATCGTCATCGGCCGGTCGAACCTCCCCGAGTTCGGGTTGCGGGGCACGACCGACGGACCCCTCTACGGGAGGACCGTGAACCCCTGGCACGACACGGCGGCGCCGGGCGGTTCCTCGGGTGGTGCCGCTGCCGCAGCTGCCGCCGGGATGGGTCCGCTGCACCAGGGCAGCGACATCGGCGGTTCCCTCCGCTTCCCGAGCATCGCCTGTGGCGTGGCGTCGGTGAAGCCGACCGCCCACCGGGTGCCGGTGTTCAACTCGACGTCATCGGGCGACCGCGCACCGGCGTCGATCAGCGCCTCGGTCCAGGGCATGATCTGCCGTGAGGTCGCCGATGTGCGGCTCGCCACCTCGGTGATGATCCGCCCCGATCCTCGCGACCCGAACTGCCCGCCGGTGCCGTGGGACGGCCCGACGCTCGACTCCCCGATCACCGTGGCGGTGGCCGAGCCCGGTGACCTCGCCCACACGGGCATCGTCGAGCTCCTCGAACGTGCCGCCGCCCAGCTCGCCGAGGCCGGCTACCGCGTCGTGCGGGTGGAGACGCCGTCCATCGACGAGCCGTTCGACGGCTGGTTCAGCACCCTCGTCACCGAGATGGACGGTGCCATGACGGCAACGGTCGAGCGCTTCGGCAGTCCCGAGGTCCGCCAGCTCCTCGCCTGGACCGTCCAGGCCGGCGAGATCCTCGACCGCGACGCCTACATCGCCGCCCTCGGACGCCGGACCGGCCTGCTCCGGGAGTGGAACCTCTTCCTCGACGAGCACCCGCTGCTGCTCACGCCCTTCATGCTCAGCCCGATGTTCGACTGGGACTTCGACACGAAGAGCTTCGAGGAGACCATGTGGGTGCTCGAACGCTCGAAGTACGCCTTTGGCGTCAACTACCTCGGTCTGCCCGCCGGCACCATCGGCATGGACCTCGTCGAGGACCGACCGGCCGGCATCCAGCTCATCGGGCGTCGCTTCCGTGAGGACCTGATCTGCGACGGGCTGGAGGCCATCGAGCGCGCCAACGGCGTCATGGCCCGCCGCCTGTGGGATCGGGCGGAGGTGACGTCGGCGGCGTAGCCCGGGCCGACCACGTCGCTGCCTGACGGCGGCGCTGCGTTCGTAGGCTGCGGCGGGATGAGCGAGTGGGACGAGCACGCAGCGGACTGGGAGCGCGACGCCGGCCCGAGGGCCTACGCCGAGGCCGCGTTCGGGTCGTTGCTCGACGTGCTCGACGGTCACGGCATCGAGCCGGCGGGGGCCCGGGTGTGTGACTTCGGTTGCGGCACCGGACTGCTCGTCGAGCGACTCGTCACCGCCGGCGCCTCGGTGGACGGGGTCGACACCTCGACCGCCATGCTCGACCTGCTTCGCGAGAAGATCGAGCGCCACGGATGGTCGACCGTGCGTGCCCTCGAGCACCTCGCCTCCGCCGTGGGGCCGTACGACGTCGTCGTCTGCTCCTCCGTGCTGTCCTTCGTCGACGATCACCCCGGGACCGTGCAACGGCTGGCGACGCTGCTCCGCCCCGGCGGGACGTTCGTGCAGTGGGACTGGGAGCGGGCCGTCGATGCCGACGACGATCACGGCCTCACCGCCGAGGAGATCTCGACCGCCCTCGTCGCCGCCGGGCTCGTCGACGTCGAGGTCGGCACCGGGTTCGAGGTGGCGATCGAGGACCAGGTCATGCGGCCGCTCCGGGGAACCGGCCGGCGGTCCGAGAACGTTGCCGACCTGTGACCGATGCCCCATCACCGAGCGGACGACGATCGGAACCCCGGACCCGTCGATGACGACCAGATCAGGTGTGCGCCACCTCCGCCTCGGCCTCGCGCTCGTCGCCGTGATCACGCTGCTCGCCGGAGCCTGCTCGGGTGGCGAGGAGTCGACCGAGGGGCCACCGCTGTCCCCGCTGGCGGCCGAGGGACGGTCGATCGTCGAGGCCAGCGGCTGCGTCAGCTGCCACGGTCGCAACGGCGAGGGCGGCGTCGGCCCGGCCTGGGCCGGGCTGCACGGCACCGAGGTGCTCCTCGACGACGGCACGACCGTCATCGCCGACGAGGCCTACCTCGTGAGGTCGATCGCGATGCCCGAGGTCGAACGACGGGACGGCACCACGCTCGCGATGCCCGCCAACGATCTCAGCGACGACGAGATCACCGCCGTCGTCGCCTACCTCCAGGAGCTCCCATGACCGTCCGCCTCGTCGCACTGGGCGTCGCAGCGGCCCTGGCCCTGGCGGCCTGCGGTGGTGACGAGCCGGCTCAGCTCACCGGGTTCGAGCGCACACCCGCTCCGTCGGTCGCCGAGCTCACCCTGCCCGAGGTCGGCGCCGTCGACGCCTTCGACTTCCGCGCCGACGAGGACGAGCTGCTCGTCGTCTACTTCGGCTTCACCTTCTGCCCCGACGTGTGCCCCACGACCCTGTCGGACCTCCGCCGTGCGCTCGACGACCTCGGCGACGATGCCGATCGCGTGAGCGTCGCCATGGCGACCGTGGACCCCGGGCGCGACACCGACGAGGTGATCTCCGGCTACCTGCGCTCGTTCATCGACGACGGGCACCCGCTGCGGACCGACGACGACGCCGAGCTGCGCGCCGTCACGGCCGTCTTCGGTGCCGACTACGCGGTCGACGTCGCTGACGACGGTGACATCGAGGTCGCCCACACCGGTTCGCTGTACGCCGTCGACGATCAGGGCCACTTGGTCGTCACGTGGCCGTTCGGCACCCGACCCGACGACCTGCGCAGTGATCTGCAGCTGCTCCTCGACCGGAGCGTCTGACGTGCGCGGCCTGGCCCTGGTCCTCGCGATGGTGCTCTCGCTCGTCGCCTGCGGTGACGACGATGCCGAGTCCTTCGGGCTCGACGACGCAGCCGCCGACGACGCTCCCGACCACGCCTTCACCATCCCCGTCGGCGCCGGTGAGGCCTTCGACCGGGGCGAGCCGATGGAGATCCTCCCCGCCGACCTCGACGTCCGGGTCGGCGACGTGCTCGTCATCGTGAACGAGGACGATCGCGGCCACCTCGTCGGGCCGTTCTTCGTCGGGGCCGGCGAGACGCTGCGGCAACGGTTCGCCTCGCCGGGGGAGTTCATCGGGATCTGCACGGTGCACCCGAGCGGTGAGATCACCGTGACGGTGACCTGAGGTCCGTGCCCACTTCCCTGCGCTTCGCCGTCGGAGCGGTCGTCGTCGGTGTTGCGCTCGTCGGCCCGTCGACGCCGGCCGGCGCCGACCCGGCCGGGCCCACCGACTACGACACCGAGATCGTCTCGGTCGAACCCGCCACCACCGGCATCGAGCTCCGGATGATCGGTGGTGACAGCTTCCTCGAGCTGACCAACCTCGCTGGAGCCGAGGTCCTCGTCGTCGGCTACGACGGTGAGCCGTACCTCCGCTTCGACCCCGACGGTCGGGTCCTCGAGAACGAACGATCGCCGAGCCGCTTCCTCAACGACGACCGATTCGCGGAGGGAACCATCCCGCCCGAGGCCGATGCCGACGCCGATCCGGTCTGGCGGCAGGTGGCCTCCGACGGCTCCTACGCCTGGCACGACCACCGGACCCACTGGATGAACCGGGCCCGTCCGCCCGGGGCCGAGCCGGGCGACCAGATCCTCGAGGCCGTCGTGCCGCTGATGGTCGACGGCGCCGAGGTGGAGGTCCTGGTGCGGTCGTTCCTGCAGGCGCCACCATCGCCCCTGCCTGCGATCGGTGGTGTCGTGCTGGGCGCGGTGGTCGCTGCGGTGGTGACCGTCCTCGCTCGTCGACGCGACCGATGGTTGGCGCTCGGTGTCGGGCTTGCCGCGGTCGGCGCACTCGTCACCGGGTTGGTCGCCGTGCGGTCGGTGCCCGCCGAGACCGAGCCGAGTGCGGCGGCGTGGTTGCTCCCCCTGCTCGCCGTGGTCGCCGTGGCCGGTGCGGCGCTGCTCGGCCGACGGTCGCCGATCCTCGCCGACGGCCTCGTGCTCCTGGCGGCTGCCGAGGTGGGGCTGTGGTCCTGGCTCCGGCGCGACGCGCTCGGTGCTGCGATCCTCCCGACCGATGCGCCGTTCGCCGTCGAACGGGCGACGATCACCTTCGTCGCGGTCGTCGCGGTCGTGGTGGGGGCCGGGCGGGTCGTCTCGCTCGTCCGCCCGAGCCCCTGACCGCGGCGGCTACGGCGCCTCGTCGCGGACCTCGACGCCGACGACGAGCTCCTCACCGTCCTCGAGCGTGAGCGTCAGTTCGAATTCCTCACCCGCCTCCAGCGGCTCGGGCAGGTCGAGGAGCATCACGTGCAGGCCGCCCGGCTCCAACGAGACCGTCTCGCCGGCGGGCAGCGCGATGGCGGCCACCTCCTGCATGGTCATGGCCATCTCACCGTCGCCCATGTCCATCTCACCCATGTCGTCGTCGGCCATCTCACCGTCGCCCATGTCCATCTCGCTCATGTCGTCGTCGCCCATCTCCATCTCGTCGTCGCCGTGGGCGGCGACGGTCTCGTGGAGCTCGACGGTGCCGGCGACCGACGCGTCGACCGACGCCGACACGACCGAGGTGGTCTCGTCGGCGCTGAGCTGCATGTAGGCCGCCCCGGCCTCCGCCATCATCGGGCTCGTCCGAGCCCAGGCTCCCTCGACCTCGACGCCACCCGCGGCGGCGTCGTCGTCATCGCCGCACGCGGCGAGCGCCAGCAGCGGGACGACCAGTCCGGCGGCGAGCAGTCGGGAGCGGTTCGTGGTCATCGGCGCGGTTCCTCTCTCGGTGTCCGACAGACCGGTCGCCCGACGTCCGCTCGTGGTTCCCGCCGTGACCGAGGTCATGGAACCGAGAGCCGAGCGCTCGCGGTGCCGAGCCGCTCAGCTGCCGGTGTCGGATCCGGGGACGTCGAGCGCGGCCAGGAGCTCGTCACGGGCCCGCGCCACCCGCGACCGGATCGTGCCCACCGGGCATCCGCAGACCTCGGCCGCCTCGGCGTAGGACAGGCCGACGAGTTGGGTGAGCACGAACGCGTCGCGGCGGTCGGTGGTGAGCCGTGCGATCAGCTCGTCGACCTCGGCCGTCGAGCCGCCGTCGACCGCGATCTCGGGCAGCTCGGCGATGCTCGATCGCCGGCGGTGTCGGATGCGCCGACGGGTGGCGTCGGCGCAGGTGTGACGGGCGATGGCGAGGAGCCACGACCGCGCCGTGCCGTCGTTGCGGAACCCACCGAGCGAGCGGAACGCCCGCCAGTAGGTGTCCTGCACGAGGTCGTCGACGGTGTCGGGATCGCCGAGGTGGGTGCACACGGCCCGCACGTCGCGCTGGCTGACCCGCACCAGCTCCTCGAGCGCACCGGTGTCGCCGTCGCGGGCTCGGAGCGCCAGCTCGGTCCAGTCGTCCACGGCCGCAGTCTGGTGCACCCGGGAACTCTCCGTCGGGTCGCGGCGACCACGTCCACCATGGACGGCATCCGCTGCGACCGCGCCCGCATCCTGGCCTCGGCCGACGTCGACGGCGAGCTGCCCGCCGACGACCGGATCGGGCTCGATGCGCACCTGGCGACCTGTCCGTCGTGCCGCACCTGGGTCGAGCGGGCGCACCGCCTGCGTCGGAGCACGCTCGTGCGGCCCGTCGTCGCAGAGGTCGACCTGACCGATGCCGTGCTCGCCCGGGCCAACGTGCCGGTGACGGGGTCGATCGGCTGGCTGCGAGCGCTGCTGGCCTACCTCGGGCTGGCACTGCTCGTGCTCAACGTCCCGCTGCTCGTCACCGGACACGCCGCCGGTGCCACCGAGCACGTCGGCCGACACCTCGGCGCCTCCGGGGTCGCGCTGGCTGTCGGGTTCCTCTACGTCGTCGTCCGACCCGAGCGCGCGATCGGCCTCGTCCCGCTCGTGGCCGCCCTGGCTGCCGGGTTGTCGATCTCCGCCGTCGCGGACGTCGCCGACGGCGGCGCCGGCCTCGCGGCCGAAGCGACCCACCTCCTCGAGCTCACGGGCCTGGTCTGCGTCTGGGTGATCTCTGGCGGGCAGCGGCGGCTGGTCGCCCGGGTGCGAGGCGCACGGGCCGGGCTGCCGGGCCTCAGGTCGGTGTGATCCCCGTCGGGCGACGGTAGACGACCACCTGGTTCTCGCTGTCGGCCGTGAACGGCGAGCGGTCCCAGTCGGCCCAGCGGTCCTCGAGCTCGAGGCCGGCGAGCTCGGCCATGAGATCGAGCTCGGACGGCCAGACGTAGCGATAGGGCGCAGCGTCGTAGGTGAACCGGCCGCCGACGTCACGCCAGTGGTGCGACCAGCTGATCTGGCCGACCGGATCGTCGAAGGTCTCGACGCCGACGTGGCGCTCGTCGTGGTGGAAGACGCGAGCGACCTCCCCGCGGGGTAGCCGGTCGATGCCGGGTACGAGGACCTCCACCACGAACGCGCCGCCGGGATCGAGATGGGCGGCGGCGTTGCGGAACACGGCCACCTGCTCGGCCTGGGTCGTGAGGTTCATGATCGTGTTGAAGACGAGGAACGCCAGCGAGCACCGCCGGTCGACGGTCGCCGACGCCATGTCGCCGACCACGACCTCGATCTCGTCGCCACCGGGCTTGCTGCGCAGCTGCTCGACCATGTGCCGGGAGAGCTCGATCCCGGCGACCTCGACGCCACGAGCCCGCAGTGGGAGGGCGACCCGACCGGTGCCCACGGCGAGCTCGAGGGCGACACCGCCACCGGCGAGCTCGGCGAGGAGGTCGACGGTCGGGTCGAGGACCTCGGGAGCGAAGCGGCCGGCGACCCCCTCGTCGTAGTGCTCGGCGATCTCCGGCCCCCAGGTGACGGTCCCCATGGTGAGGCAGTCTCGTCGCCTCCACGCTGCCGGATCGACCCGTTTCCCGGTGGCGCTCGGCCTCGGGCCTACGATCGGAGGCGTGACGGCGGTGATCGCGGGCGGGGGGATCGCCGGGCTCACGATGGCGCTCACCTGCCACCAGATCGGCGTGCCGGCCGTGGTGCTCGAGTCGGTGCGCGAGCTCGCTCCGCTCGGCGTCGGCATCAACCTCCAGCCCAACGCGGTCCGCGAGCTCGTCGAGCTGGGTCTCGGCGACCGGCTCGACGAGATCGGTCTCGAGGCGACGGAGTGGGCCCTCGTGGGTCGGGGCGGCAACGACGTCTGGTCCGAGCCCCGCGGTCGCGCGGCGGGGTACGACTGGCCCCAGTACGCCGTGCACCGCGGCCAGCTGCAGATGCTGCTCCACCGCACGGTCATCGAGCGGATGGGTGCCGCCTCGGTGCTGACGGGCCACCGGGTCCTCGGCTATCGCTCCGAACGGGACCGGGTGGTGGTCGAGGTCGACACGAGGGACGGCGGTCGCACCGAGGTCGAGGGCGCCGTCCTGCTCGCTGCGGACGGCCTCCACTCGGCCGTACGGGCGCAGATGCACGCCGATCAGCCACCCCCGCAGTGGGGTGGGCAGATCCTCTGGCGAGGTGCGACCCCCGGCCCACCCGTCCGATCCGGCGCCGCCTTCACGTTGGTCGGGACGCTCGACCAGCGCTTCGTCCACTACCCGATCTCGGCCGTCGACCCCGAGACCGGCCTCCAGCTCCAGAACTGGATCGCCGAGCTCACGGTCGACCCCTCGGCCGGCCTCGACGGCATCGACTGGAACCGCCGGGTCGACGTCGACACGTTCCTCCCGGCGTTCGAGGACTGGACCTTCGACTGGCTCGACATCCCGGCACTGGTGCGGGGCGCACCTGCGGTCTGGGAGTTCCCGATGGTCGATCGCGACCCGGTGGACCGATGGGTCGATGGTCGGGTCTGCCTCCTCGGCGACGCGGCGCACGTGATGTACCCGGTCGGGTCGAACGGGGCGAGCCAGGCCATCGTCGACGCTCGGGTCATGGGCGCCTGCTTCCTGGCGTCGGGCGTGGACCCGGCGGCGTTGCGCGAGTTCGAGGAGCGGCTGCTCGAGTCGACCTCGGCGCTCGTGCTGCGCAACCGCGGCCACGGCCCGATCGGCATCCTCGGGATGGTCGACGAGCGCTGCGGCGGATGGTTCGACGACATCGACGAGGTCATCCCGCGCGACGAGGTCGAGGCGTTCATGGCGAGCTACAAGGCGGCTGCCGGCTTCGCGATGGAGGCGGTCAACGCCGCTCCGCCCCTCGTTCCCGCCGGTGAGCGGGTGACCTGACCGCGCCCGGCTGAGTCGCCGGACGGGTCCGTTCGTGTCGCTGCGACGCGCTCACGTCTGCGACCGCTTGCTACCGTGCGGGTCGCGGTCCGAGGAGCCGGCTGCCGCTGCAGCCTTCGGATGCGCAGAACAGGAGAAGCGAGAGATGGACTCGCTTCGTGCCCCTGCCGTCGACGACGGCCTCCTCCACGTCACGCTCGCGCCCTCGCTGCGCCACGACTGGCACCCGGTGGCCTTCGCCGATGACGTCGCGACCAGGCCGCTCGCCCGCCGAGTGCTCGACGTCTCGCTGGTCGTGTGGCGCTCGGACGGCGGTCGGGTGTCAGCCGCCCGGGATCGATGCCCGCACCGATGGGCCCCCGTCTCGAACGGCACCGTCGTCGACGGTCGGCTCCGCTGCCCCTACCACGGCTGGAGCTTCGGTGCCGACGGTCGTGTCGCCGAGATCCCCCAGCTCCCGCCGTCGGCGTCGATGCCTCCCTCGGCGTGCCTCGACGTGATCGCCACCTCGGAGTGGGCCGGCATGGTCTGGGTCAACCTCGATCCCGATGGCCGTGGTCTCCCGGTGCTGGACGAGCTCGCCGACCCGGCGTTCCGGATGATCCGGATCGGCGCGATCGACTACACCACCAGCGCACCGGTGATCATCGACAACAACACCGACGCCACCCACATCGCCCACGTGCACGTCGGCTCCTTCGGTGCCGACCAGGATCCCCGGATCCCGGTCAGCACGGCGACGCGGACGGAGTTCGGGCTCCGCATCGAGTCCCCGGAGATGCCCGTGGCCCGCACACCCTCCGACCCGCGGCCCGGCACGCGGCGGGCCAGCACCGAGATCTGGTTGCCGTTCGTCCAGATCACGCGCCTCCACTACTCCGACGGCACGACCCACGTGCTGCTCAAGGGCTGCTGCCCGGTGGACGACGACCGCACGACGGTGCACCTCACCGTGCTCCGCGACGACCTCGACGAGCCCGACCCCGTCGACGAGATCGTCGACTTCGAGCTGACCGTCGAGCAGGAGGACCGGGCGATCCTCGACACCGTGCCCGGCGGGTTCCCGCTCGACCCCCGCCTCCAGAGCCACATCAAGCACGACCGCCCCGGGATCGTCTACCGCCAGGCCCTCGGGGCCCACGTCGGTCACCCCGGGTCGTGACCAGGTGTCGCCGACCGCCGGCGTCGGCTGGTGATCCGGTCACGGGCTGACTCCCGCCGCAGATCGACATCCAGGACCCGGGGCGGATGTGGCGGCTCGAGGTGTGCGAGATCTCGATTGGCCTCCCACCCGGTCCTACAGCGGGAAGATCTGCTCCACGTTCGCCGTGATGATGGTGCGCTGAGACGACCATCGCCGCATGACCGTCTTCGCGGACGGCTCGCCGATGGCTCGTGCAGCGGCGTTGAACGCTCGGTGGTAGTGGGGTGCCGCCCTGAGCCGCTGCGCCATGGTGAGGCCGGCGACGTGGACGACATCCCACGGCGGCAGGGTCTGATCGTCGACGAGGCGCTCGGAGACCTCCACGCCGAGGAAGCGTCCGAAGCGGTCGTGCTCGAAGAGCCGCCGCACGGCCGGTCCGGAGAACTGGGTCTGGGTCTCGTAGTACTCCTCGCGGGACCCGGGGTGGGACGAGATGTACTCGATGCTCTGCCGGAGTCGTGCTTCCTGGCCGTCCCGCGGCGGATCGATCATGTCCAGCCCGGGCTGGATGCGCACCGCGTCGAGGCGGCGCAGGCCGGTGGGGTTCGAGGCGACGACCGAACGCGCGAGTCGGCGATCCTCGCCATCGTCGGCGCCCTCCGGACCGAGCAGCAGGATCCAACTCGTCCAGCCGGAGAGCTGGCGGGACTGCCGTCGGTGTCGTAGCGCGACGACGACCTCGACCGCCTCCGCGGTCGGGTCGAACTCCGAGAGCCACGCCTGCAGTTCCGCCTCGGTCGCCTCGAGGGCGATGCCGACGCCCTGTCGGCTCATCTCGACTCGTCGATCGCTGCCGTGAACTCGCGCCAGGTGTCCACGAGCTCGTCGGGAGACGTGACGGTGCCGTCGCCGAGGAGCAACGACTCGATGTCGTCGAGCATCAGCCAGGCCGGGAAGCCGCCGACGCCGGCCCACGTGATGTCGACCAAGCCCGTCGGCGTGTCGCCGACATCGACGGTCGGGTTGTCGAGGACGGACCCGGCGTCGTCGAGGTTGTCGCCGATCGCGAACAGGACATCTGCATCGGCTTCTTGGGCGACGAGCTCTTCGGAGAGCACGACGAAGCCGAAGGCGCCCGCTCCGCTCTGGAGTTCGGACCGCGTGAAACCGAGGTCTTCGAAGAGTCCACCGACCAACGAGGTCGGGCCGTAGCTGTAGTAGGCGCCGGCCTGGAGCTGGATGATCGACGCCCTCGCACCGGCGAGCCCTGCGTCGGCGAGGGCCGCCCGAAGTCCTTCCGTGCGGGCCTGGATCAGCTCGCGCACGACGTTCGCGGTGTTCGCTGTGTCGGTCAGTTCCGCGATGACGGCCATCTGTTCGTCCCAGGGGAGGAGGAAGTCCGGATAGGCGACGGGCGCGATCGCTTCGAGTTCCTCGCGCACCTGGAGGAGTCGCGGGCTCGAGATGCCGATGAGCAACTCCGGATCGCGGGCGGCGGTGGCCTCGAGGTTGCCGGTGGGGATGCGTTCGACCCCCTCCTCGTCGAGTATCGCCAGGGCGGGGTTGCTCGTGTCGAAGATCTCGACCGCGATCGGGGCCACGTCGAGGGTGAGCAGCGTCAGCCCGGTGCTGAAGTCCAGCGCGAGCAGCCCTTCGGAGGTGACCGGCAGCGTCACCTCGACCCCGGAGCCGTCGACGAAGGTGGCGGTCTCCGGGGATCCGCCGTCATCGACGGCCTCGGATTCCTCGTCGGTCGCCGCCGGTGCCGCCGCGTTCGTCGACGTCGAGGTCGCATCCGCCCGCTCCGGTCCGCTCGTGCCGGTGCCGTGCGCTGGAGAAGCGACCGCGGAAGCCGAGTTGACGTCGGCATCGTCGCTCGAGCGACAACCCGCGGCGGTGGCGAGGACGACTGCGAGGACGGCAAGTCCGCGGATCAGCGAGGATCGCCGGATGGGAGGAGCGTTGTCAGGCACACCTGTCAACGTATAGCCAGTGACTGGCATATGCCAGTGACTGGCGAGCTGTCTCGCGACGTGTTGCCTGGAACGCGGCGTTCGCCGACACGGATGAGGTCGCGGCGGGCGGATCAGTCGAAGGGTGGATGCAGCATCCC
>JBCCTY010000099.1:0-12675 GCA_039197885.1 Actinomycetota bacterium
CACCCGCAGCTGGAGGACTCCATCGAGGAGGACGTCCGGTACACGCAGTTCGACATGGCGCACGAGGGCCACAATCGGATGGTCATGCGAGGCGGGGCACCCTCGCGCTCGGTCCCGGCGGAGCGACTCGCCCTCCGCGAGCCGTTGCTGTCGATGCTGCGGAGCTGGGACCTCGACCCACAGGAGTTCGCCGGCCGCGAGTACGAGACCCGGACGTCACTGCAGTCCCGGATGAGAGAGCTCGGTCCGGAGCGCGGGCACGGGCACTACGAGCACCTGCGCGACGAGCAACTCACCGACGCCTACCACTTCAACGTCTTCCCGAACTGCTCGATCACCTTCGCGGCCGACGCCATGCTCCTGCAGCGGGTGCGGCCCCACCCCAGCGACCCGCAACGTTGCGTCTTCGATCACTGGCGGTACGCGTCGCCGGCGTCGATCGCCACCGCGCGGATCAAGCAGGCCGACGGCACGATCACCTCCGAGGTGAGCGCCGAGCGAGAGGTCTTCGACTACGGGACGCAGAGCCTCGGGATCATCGGCGACCAGGACCTCGGGGTCACGACCGGCCAGCAGCTCTCGTTCGGGTCACGGGGCTATCGCCGCGCCGAGCTCGCCGGTCAGGAGGCTCGGATCAGCCGGTTCCACGAGGTCATCGACCAGTACATCGCTTCGCGGCCGGGCCCGGAACGCCGATGAGCGACGCCGAGCGCTTCGAGGCGGTCGACCGCTCCGACGCCATCACGCCCGGAACCATGCGCTCCTACGTCGTGAACGGGGAGCCTGTGGTCGTCGTGAACGTCGACGGTGAGCTCCACTGCCTGGAGGATCGCTGCAGCCACTCCCGGAGCGAGCTGTCGAGCGGGACGCTGCGCGGTCATCGGCTGCAGTGCCCGCTGCACGGTGCCGCCTTCGACGTCCGGACCGGTGAGCACCTCGGTCCGCCGGCGTTCCGGGGCGTGCGATCGCTCCCGGTCCGAGTGCGCGACGACGTGGTCGAGGTCGGGCTGGAGGCAACGGAGTCGGCGCCGTGAGCGCGTCGGAGGTCCGGGTGCTGCTCGACAAGCAGGCCATCGAGGAGGTCGTCCTCGAACTCGCCCGGGCCACGGACCGCTGCGACGCCCGGCTCATGTCCGCGTGCTTCCACGACGACGCAACCGACGACCACGGGTACTTCGTCGGCCGGGCCGCCGAGTTCGTTCCGTGGGTGATGGAGGTGCTCGCCGGGCTCGAGCACACCACGCACACGATCTGCAACGTCCTCGTCCGCGTCTCCGGCGACGAGGCTGCCGCCGAGTCGGGGTTCCTCGCGCACTCCAGGCGGGACGGCCCCGACGGGAGTCGTGACTCCTTCGGTGCCGGGCGCTACCTCGACCGGTTCGAGCGTCGGGGCGCCGAGTGGCGCATCGCTCACCGGGAGGTCGTCTACGACTGGAACTGGTCGGCGCCGTCCGGCACCGATCTCTACGCCGTGACCGAGGGACTGACGCTCGGTCGCCGGGACCGCGACGATCGTTCCTACTCCTTCCCCGAGCCGCGTGAAGCCTGAAGCATCGCTGCTCGCCGGGCAGCGGATCGCGCCGTCGGTCGGGCGACCCCAGCGCAGGATGTCATACCGAGCCGAACCTCCCCGACGCCGACGAGGTGATCGAGCGGGGTCGGCTGACGAATCATCGTCGTGCCTCACCGGCGATGATCTCGGCGAGATCGTCGGGACGGGAGAACATCGGCCAGTGGCCGGTGGGGAGGTCGATGTAGGCGACGTCAAGGATCTGTGGCAGCTCGCTCGGCATCTGACCCTGCTCGATCATCTGCAGCAACACCGCCGACGGCAGGCTCGTACAGACGACCGTGGCCGGAACGTCGAACCGTCGGTCGTCGGTGACATCGATCGGCGACGCTGCGACCCCGGCCGGTTGCGGGACGGCGAGCCGGCGGAACCGTTCGAGCGCCGCCTCGTCGAGCCCCTCGATGCTCGCCTGTTGTTCGGCCAGTTCGTCCCATGACGGTAGGTCGATGTCCTCGGTCGCGTCGGGACGTAGTGCGACGCCGGCCACCAGCGGTCCGGTGTCGACGTAGATCACCCGCTTGATCCGGTCGGGGATCCGGTCGACGACGCACTGGACCACGGGTCCGCCCCCGCTGTGGCCGACGAGCACGACCTCGCCGTCGAGGTTCCGGACTGCGGCGACGACGGTGTCGACGTGGTCGCGCATGCCGAGGCCGGTGGTCGGGTCGCCATCGAGCCCGGGCAACGTGAGTGCGTGGGAGTTGATGCCTGCGTCCACCAGCGCTGCTTCGACCTCGCTCCAGGCCCAGGCTCCCAACCAGTAGCCGGGTACGAGTACTGCGTGAACGGAGCCGTCGGTGTCGGTGCTGCGGTCGGGGTGCTCGGTGGTCCTCATGCGGCCGACGGTTCCACGGAGAAGGTGACAGCGTGATGTCACCGTTTGTGCGGCAGGGTGTGTGGCGTGAACCGGACCGACCGTCTCCACGCCCTCCACGAGGCCCTTCGGGAGCGCGGCGACGCCGGCGCGACGGCTGCGTCGCTCGCCAGGATGTTCGAGGTGAGCGTCCGGACCATCAAGCGCGACATCACCGCGCTGCAGGAGGCAGGCGCTCCGATCTGGGCACAGCATGGCCCCGGCGGCGGCTATCGCATCCACCCGAGCGCCACCTTGCCGCCGGTCGCCCTCAGCGCGGCCCAGGCGGTCGCGGTGGCCGTCTCGCTCGCGACCCTCCCGGATGGCAGCCCGTTCGGGGTCGACGCCCGAGCGGCAGGCGCAAAGCTCCGCCAGACGCTCGGGCCGATCGCGCGCTCCCGGGCGGAGGTGCTCTCGGAACGGATCTGGGTGTTGCCCTCGAACAGCGACACTGCGCCGGCCGCAGTGCTCCGCGCGATCGAACGATCGATCACGGAGACGACGGCGCTCTCGATCGTCTATCGACGCAGCGACGGTGCACTCACCGAGCGAGTCGTCGAGCCGGTCATCCTCGCGTGGGGGAGCCGTCGGTGGTACCTCGTGGCCCACTGTCGGGTCCGGGCCGACATCCGATGGTTCCGCGTCGACCGCATCGAAGCGGCGCACTGTACGACCGACTCGTATCGACCCCGCGCCGTCACGGACGTCGGCGAACCTCCCGACGGGGCCGCACCACTCCCGACCTGACGGCCATGCCAGCTCGGTAGATGCGGGGGCTGTTGCTCGCCGACGAGGAACTCGGCAACGCGTGGGTGTCAGATGCCATGTCGGCGTCGCCCGCCGCCGGTGAGCAGGCCGGCTCCGGCGAGGACGAACACGCCCTTGCACACCGCGTCACAGGCGGTCGTCTGCGGCTGAGCGGCTGCGTCGAGCGCCTCGACGATCGAGAGCTCGCCGGTGCATGGTTCTCTCGTGGTGGACAACCCCGATCTCCGTGACCTGCCGTCACCGTGTGCGGCTGCGCGAGATGTCACGTTCGCTGGGTGGTGTTGGAGAATCGCGGGAGTGCCGAGGAGTGGATCGAATGGCGGCAGAGCCACGCGACGTGGTGGACGGTGGCAGCAACTCACCAGCGGTGCGGGTGCTCGGCCATCTCGAGCTCGAGCGGGCGGGTTCCACGATCGACGCGGGTCCGCACAAGCAGCGGCTCATGCTGTTGCGGCTCGTCGTCTCGGCCGGACGTCCGGTGTCGATCGATGCGCTCGTCGAGGCGCTGTGGGGCGACGACCCGCCCGGTCGACCCAGGGTGAGCATTCGGTCGTACGTCTCGAACCTCCGACAGCTGCTCGAGCCTGACCGCCGTCGGGCCGAGGCGTCGATGATCTCGCCGCAACCCGGGGCATACACCCTCCATCTCCCGTTCGGGGCGCTCGACTCCTGGAGCTTCGAGCGGGACATCGACGCCGCGCAGGAGGCGGTGGACCCGTCGCTGCGTCTGGCCCGGGTGCAGCGAGGGCTCGCTCGGTGGCGTGGCGAGCCCTTCGCCGAGGCGGTGGGGGTGGGTTTCGCCGACGCGGCTCGGTTGCGACTCCTGACCCTGCGGCGAGCGGCGATGGAGCTCGAGATCGAGTCGCTGCTCGACATCGGCAGCGTCCGGGAGTCGATTGCCGCCGCCGAGGCATTCGTGGCCGACGACCCGCTGTCCGAGGTCGGGTGGCGTCAGGTGATCGTGGGGCTCGCCCGCGCCGGGCGGCCGGCCGAGGCGCTCGGGGCGTTCGAACGGGCCGCCGAGACGCTCGACCGGGAGCTGGGTGTCGCACCCGGTGCGGCGTTGTCGTCGTTGCGGGACGACATCCTCGCCGGTCGGATCGGGAGCACGACGGTGACCGTCCGCGACGCGGTCGTCGACCGGGCCGTGACGGCTGATCTGTCTGCCCGTGCCGTCCACCCGGATCGCCCGACCGCAGCGCCGATCGAGCTGCTCGTCGGGCGAGCGGAGGAGTCAGCCGTCCTCCGAGCCGTCGTCGACCGCGCCGTGGCCGGGGAGCGCCGACTCGCCCTCGTCGCCGGTGACCCGGGCGTCGGGAAGACTCGACTCGTCGAGGCGGCGCTGACCGATGCGGCGGCCCGGGTCCAGCCGATCCGGGTGCGCTTCGACCCCGTTGCCGGACCGGTTGGGCTGTTGCCGTTGCTCACCGCCCTCCGCGAGCGCCTCGAGCTCCTCGATCCCTCGGTCGTTGCCGAGCTGGTCGGGGACGACGCCGAGATCCTTCGCGATCTCGTGCCGTGGATGCCCCGGTCCCTCGTCACGACCGAGCCCGCCGCCGACGATGTCGCCCGCTTCCAGTTCTTCGCGGCGATCGTCCGCCTGTTGAACCGGCTCGCCGCCCGACGCCCGCTCCTCGTGGTGCTCGACGACGCCCACTGGGCCGACGAGCGAGTGTGGGAGCTGCTCGTCCGCGTCGCGTTCAGCCCGCCCGCAGCCGGGATGGCGATCTTCGCCACGGTGCGCCGGGGGGAGCTGACCGCCCCGTCGTCTGCCTCGCTCGCGACGGTCGGCGGTGCGCTCGGCTCGAACGTCGTCGAGCTCGATGACCTCGGCCCCGAGGCGATGGCCGAGCTCGTGGTCGGGGTCCTCGGCGATCGAGCTCGACCGATCGCCGACGAGGTGCATCGACGGACCGGAGGCAACCCGTACTTCGCCACCGAGTTGCTCCGAGCGATCGACCCCGATGATCCGGTGAGGTCGTTCGCCGCGACCGAGGCACCGATCTCGCTGCGCGAGGCGGTTCACGGTCGGATCGCCGCGTTGCCCGGTCCCGCCGCTGCGTTCCTCGAGCTCGCGGCGCTGTGCGGGCCGACCTTCGATCTCGAGTTCGTCGCCGAGGTCGCCGAGCAGCGACCCGAGGCGGCGGCCGGGCTCGCTGACGCCGCGATCACCAACGGTCTGCTCGTCGAGGTCGGCGATCGTGTCGGTCGGCTCGCGTTCCGGCACCACCTCGCTCGCGAGGCCGTGCTCGACGCGATGCCGAGGGTGCGGCGAGCGCGCCGCCATGCAGGGATCGGCACGGCCATGCTCGACGCCGAGTTCGAACGTGACCCGACCCGCATCGGTGAGCTCGCCCACCACCTCGCCGAGGGTGCTGCGGCGGGAACGGCCCTCGAGGCGGCGCGGGTGGGGCTCCTCGCCGTCGAATCGGCGCTGGGTCGACACGACTCGGGCACGGCGGTCGCGATCGCCCGACGGGCCATTGCGGCGTTGGACCACCTCGGCACGTCGACCCGGGCCGGCGGTGTCCAGATCGAGACGGAGTTGTGGTCCGGCCTCGCCGACGCCCACCAGCGCCTCTCCCAGGTGACAGAGTCCCACGCCGCGGCTCGGACGGCGCTCGAGCTGGCCCGCTCGAACGGACTGGTCGCAGCCATGGCCCGGGCGGTGCTCCGCCTCAGTGGTGGCCCCGGCACGTCGTTGGCCATCGGCTACTGGGCGCCTGCCGAGGAGGTCATCGAGGCGGCGCACGCGTTGCTCTCCGGCTCGGACGGAGACCGCGTCGCCCCGGCGGTCCGCGCCGAGGTGCTGACGGCCCTGGCCGCAGGGTTGAGCGTCGTCGGACGCCACGACGACGCGGAGGACGCGTCGCGGCAGGCGGTGGAGCTCGCCGACGGCGTCGACGATCCGGCGTGCCGATCGCGGGTGGTGCTCAGACGGGCTCGGTTGCTCGAGCTGCGTGGGTCGGCGGCCGATCGGCGGGCCGTCACCGGCGAGGCGGTCGAGCTCGCCATCGCTTCGCGCGACCTCGAGGCCGCCTCGGTCGCGCTCCGGCAGCTGGCGGCGATCGAGCTGGAGGCCGGGCATCTCGCCGAGGCGGAGGCGGCTGCGACCCGGCTGGACGACCTCGCGGCGTCGGCCGGCGATGGCGTCGCGCTCGACGCCGTCTGCCTCCGCACCGCCCTCGCCCTCGCCCTCGGTGATCTCGACGAAGCCAGCCGCTCTGCGACGTCCGCGTTGGAACGCTTCGGCCACGTCGACCTCGCCCGCCGCTACGTGCCGGAGCTGCAGATCGGGGCGCTGCTCGTCGAGCGGCACGAGATCGAGCCCGTGCTCGACCGGTTCGTCGAGCACGCAGCCGAGCAGCCCAGCCCGGCCTGGGAGGTCCGGATCGCGAGGCTGGAGCTGCAGCTCGGACGGGTCGACGCCGCAAGGGAGCGGGTCGAGTCACTGCCCGACCGCATCGTCGATCCCCACTCGGATCCGGCGCTGCAGTTCACCTCGGCGTGCATGCTCGCCGAGGTCCTCGCCGAGGTCGGCGATACCAGCCTCACACCGGCCTCGATCGCCGCGCTCGAACCCGTCGCGCAGCGCTTGGTCGTGACCCCGCCCGGGCTGCTGTTCTCCGGTTGGGTCGCACTCCCTCTGGGACGTCTACTCGGTGCCTTCGGTCGGGTCGATGAGGCCGAGCACCGACTCCGTTGGGCCCGGGCGAGAGCCGTGGCCATCAGCTCGCCGCTCCTCACCCTCCGCGCCGACGTGGCGATGCTCGAGCTGGCAGCGCGGCGGGGACCAGCCATCGGCCACGACGCTGATCGCCTTCGGCGCGAGGCGATCGATTCGGGCTACCTGAACGTCGCGGCCTGGGTGGACCGCATCGAGCGGCGCCCGATGCTCGCCGAATGAGGAGCGACATCGTGGTGCGGTGAGGCCCCGCTGGCGAGGAGCTCCGTCAGACCCAGGGTTCCCGGGTGTGAGCCGAGGAGGTCGGGTTCCGATGCTCCGGCACCGACACTGCGTGGACCGCGCCGACGGCGGGTCGTGTGGGTCGGCAAGACCGGCGGGACCGGCGGAAGCTTCCTGGTGCTGCTCACCGGGCAACGGGATCACGCCATCGGCCGGGGCGATCCCACCGCAGGATGTGCCACTGTTGACGCCGTCGGGCCGCGGGGGAGGCGACACGAGTGGTGACGGTGCTGGCGGCGCTCGCATCGGCGTTGGCGGTCGTGGGGTCGGTCGCCGGCCTGTTCGGCTGGCGAGGTCGTCGCCAACAGCGCGAGGCCGTCGGCGCCGCGTTCCGCTCCACGGTCGAGACGCTCGGCTCCGACGTTCGCGTGGAGCGCCTCGGCGCGGTCATCCTGCTCCGGCGCTTCTTCATCGACCGGTCGGAGTACTCCAAGCCGAACGCCCCCTATGCCGACGAGGCGATCGACGTCATCAGCGCGACCCTGCGCAGCGAACCGACCGGCGACGTCCAGAAGGTGCTGGTCGACGGCCTCGCCTACGTCTCGACACGACGGCTGACGTCCAAGGACTTCCAGCACAACCAACCTGTGCGACGGGTTCCTGACGCTGTCGGGTCCGCTGGGTGAGTCCGAGCGCGAGCGATGGGTCGCCCACGGGGTCGGCTTGCGCCAGCGCCGGATCGATCGCCTCCGCGGTCGCACACCACCAGACCGCGACGACGGAGGCGAGATCGTGCTCCGGCTCGACGTGAGCAAGTCGGACTTCTTCCGCGCCCGCATGGCCCGCGCCTCGTTCCGCGAGAACGTCTGCAGGGAGACGGTCTTCATCGAGGCGATTGCACCGGAGGCGGTGTTCCGGGGGTGCGACCTCACCGACGCCCGCTTCGACCAGGCCGATCTGCGCAACGCCCGCTTCGACGGTGCGCACCTCGCCGGAACGGCGTTCGACGGAGCCCGTCTCGCCGGGGCGCGCTTCACCGGGGCCAGCTGCATCCCGCCCGAGGTCGCTGCCCGGCTCGATGACCACGGCGTCCATCTCGGTGAGCCGGGGGAGCGCACGGGTCGGGGGATCTTCGTCAGCGCGCCCTCGGTCGCCGTCGCGTCGGGTTTCGACGAGGTCGGCCGCGTGATGTCGGTCCTCGAGCAGGAGGGCCTCGAGCTCGTCCGCCTCGATCCCGCCACCTACGAGCCCGACGAACCGCTCGACGCCGTTCGCCGCGCCATGGAGCGCTGCGTCGGCGTGGTCGCCATCGGCGTGCCCCAGCTCGCGATCGAGGCCGGTGTCTGGCGTCCCTCGACCGCCGAGCCGATCACGCTCGACGGACAGCACCTCCACACGCCGTGGAGCGACATCGAGGTCGGGATGGCGGTGGCGCTGGGACTTCCGGTGCTGGCCGTGCGGGCCGGGTGCGCTGCGCACGGCGTGTTCGAGCTCGGTCCCCAGAGCGGCCTCGCGAGCGCGGACCGCGATGGCGGGGCCGACGAGCTCTCGGCGGCGGTCCGGAACTGGGCGGCGACGTTGCCGATCGACGCCGACTGAGCGGTTTCGGGCGCCGACCCGTTGTGTGAATGCAACCACCGCGGTTACATTCTCGTCCGTGAACAGCCGGCTGCCGATCGCGCTGCACATCCTGGGTTTCCTGACGGCGCGCGGCGGCGAGCCGCTCACCTCCGAGGTCATGGCCGCGACCTACGGCACGAGCCCCGTCGTCCTGCGCCGGGTGTTGGCGCAGCTGCAGCGGGCCGGCCTGGTCGAGACCCGTCGGGGCGTCAACGGGGGGAGCGTGCTCGCCCGCGATCCCGGCACCATCACGGTCCGCGACGCCTACGAGGCCGTGACCGACGATCCCGAGGTCCTCCCGCGACACCCGGCCGACTGCTCGGGCCGCATCGAGCGGGCGATGGGGGCGTTCGTGAACGAGTTGATGAGCGACGCCGAGGCGGCACTGCTCGAACGCCTCGACTCGGTGACCATCGCCGAGATGGACACCCGGATCAGGGCGAGCCTTCGGCGGCCCTCCGTCCCGACCGAGCGCTGAGCCCCCCTCGCCCCGACCGATGGCAGACCGCTGACCCAATTTGCAACCGAATCAGTATCGAATCAAGCCAAGGAGCAACCATGACCATCATCGCCCGCCCCCGAGTCGACATCCTCCTGCGGATCGCCGCCGTGCTGTGGGTCGTCTGGGGCCTCGTCCACATGTTCGCCGGTGGGGTCACCATGGCCCGCGACACGACGGAGGCGGTCCAGGGCATCGCCGACGGGGTGGAACCCGAGGAGCTCGAGCGCGACTACCCGGACGCCGTGGGTGCGATCATCAACCAGCACGGGTGGAACCTGCTCTGGATCGGCACCGTCACCCTGATCTGCGCCTGGTTCATCTGGCGACGCTCCCGCGCTGCGGTCCTCCTCGCCGCGCTGGTCGGCGGCCTCGCCGACATCGGCTACTTCCTCTTCCTCGATCTCGGAGACCACGTCAACTTCTTCCCGGGCACCCTGATGACGATCTTCTCGGCGACGGCCATCATCACCAGCTTCACCGCCGCGTATCTCGGACGGCCCGATCCGACCGGTTCCGAGATCCGGGCGGCATCGTGAGGGTCGCACCACCGCTGGCGCGATCCGAGGTGCACGTCGCCGCCCGGTCGTCGATGATGGGGTGACGTGGTCGGATGCGGGCGTCGACCGGAGGACGAGGAGGACCGTTGACGCCCGAGCAGTTCGTCCGAGACCTGCGCACCGTCGACCCGGCGCTGCGCCGGTTCGCGACCCATCTCGTCCCGGGGCGAGCCGACGAGGCGCTCCGCCGGGCCTACTCCACGGCCATCGCCGGCGCCATGCCGGTGCTCGAGGGCGAGCGACCGTCGCGGCGCATGTTCTGGGAGGTCCGGGCCAGCGCCCTGGCCCTGCGCACGACGTCGCTCGCGTCGGCATCGGCGGGCAACGGCCTCGCCACGGCCTTCCACGCCCTCCCGGTCAACGAGCGGGCGGCGCTGCTGCTCGTGGGCGTCGAGGGCGTGGGCGTCGCCGATGCCGCGAGCGTGCTGGGTGTCCCGCCGGAGCGGGTGGTCGACCTGAGCGACTCGGCCGCCGCGTCGTTGCGAGAGGCAGTGCCCGCCCTCGGGTCGGCCGACGATGCGACGTTGGTCGCGCAGGTCCGTGACCTGCCCATCGCACCGGCTGCGCCACCGTTCTGGGACGCGGTCGACCGCGAGGTCGCCGCGTCGTTGCCGGCGCCCGCCGAGCCGGAGCGCCGCACGTCGCCGTGGCTGTGGGCCGGCGTGGCCGCGGTGGCGTTCGTCGCGATCGTGGCGGTGGCGCTCGCCGTCTCACAGGGTGATGACGATGACGAGACCGTCGCCATCGACACGAGCACCTCCCTGCTCCCCGAGACCACCACCACGGTGCCGCTCACCTCGACGACCGCACTCCCGGAAACGACCACGACGCCGGCCGACGCCACCACCTCGACGACGGCTGGCACCACGACGACGGCCGCCCCGTCGACCACCACCGAGACCACCGTCCCGCCCGACACGGGACCCGTCGACCGCGGTGACGTGCCCTTCGACGATGGCGCAGCCACGATCTCCGGCACGCTCGAGGGTCGAGCCGAGCAGTGGCGGCTCGCCGTGGGCGACGGGCAGGCGCTGGTGGTCCCTGCGCCGGTCGACGGCATCGACCTGCAGGTCCTCGACGGAGGCGGCGCTGCGGTCGCACCGGGCGGCACCGGTGGCCGCCTCCAGGTCTTCGACGCGCCGGGTGACCGCCTCGTCCAGGTCGCCGGCGGCGAGGGGATCGACTACGCCGTCGGGCTCGGTCTCAGTGGCGGCGACACCGCCTGGCTGTCCATCGCTCCCGAACCCGGTTCGGCCCTCGCCGCCGCCGACCTCGACGGGCTCACGACCGACGAGTGCACGGCGGTCGACGACTCGCTCGACGCCACGCTCACCGACGCCGACGACAGCGATCAGCGCCTGGTCGTCGCGGTCACGGGCGGCTCGGGGACCGCGACGTGGACGGGACCGGTCGAGGCCGCCGGATCGGTCACGACGATCACGCCGGTCGCAGCGGGCACCATCGTCGACGGCGTGATCGACACGGGCCCCGACGATCTGATCGGTCGCAGCTTCGGGCTCGTCGTCCTCGGCTGCACAGCAGGCTGATCTCGCGACTGCGTCGCCCATTCCTCCGTGCGGCGTTGAGGCGGTGTTGTCGCTCCGCGACTCGACCGTTGTCCGCGAGCGTGCCGATCCACCGCACATGGCAAGGCACCACACCTACGTCCGGCGGATGTCCGTCGTCCTCGTCGCCGTCATGCTGCTGACCAGCCTGAGCGCCGGCCTGGCCTGAGCGCTCGCCTCGCTGGCCGAGCGATCGAGCGGAGGCTGTCGGAGACTCAGTCGTCTTCGTCGCGGAGGCGGACGTCGCTGACGTCGTCGGGGAACTTGCCCGCCTTGTCTGCGTAGAACGCCCGCACGAGATCCATGTCGGCCGCCGCGTCACCCGTGGGTCGCACGACCGTGCCGAACCCGCCGGTCTTGGTGCTCCAGTCGAGGTAGCCGCACACGATCGGCACCTCGGCGGCGAGGGCCACGCGGTAGAAGCCCGACTTCCAGTGGTCGCGCCGGCCCCGGGTGCCCTCGGGCGGGATGCCGACCGCGAGGCGCTCGTTGCGGGCGAACTCCTCGCGAAGGGTCTCGACCATCCCGTTGGGTCGGCTGCGGTCGACGGGGATGCCGCCGAGCCAGCGGAGGAACGGTCCGGTCGGTCCGGTGAAGAGGGAGTCCTTGCCGAGCCACGAGATGTCGAGCCGGAGCGACTGGGCGACGAGCACCATGTAGAGCAGGTCCCAGTTGCTCGTGTGCGGCGCCGCGATGAAGACGAACTTCGGGTCATCGGGCGGCTCGCCGACGGCCCGCCACCCGGTGACCCTGAGCAGCAGCCGAGCGATCGTCCGTCTCATCGGCGCAGCACCCTAGTCCGGTGGCCGACGCCGACCGACGGCGCACCAGACGCCGCAAGCTGAACGGGGGGCGAACAGCCGGTGTCTTCCGTTGACCCCATCGACGGCGGTCAATACGTTGCTGGCCCGTGAGCACCGATGCCGCACGCCCCGCCGTCCTCTTCCTGTGCGTCCACAACGCCGGTCGGTCCCAGATGGCGGCGGGTTGGCTCCGCCACCTCGGTGCCGGTCGGGTCGACGTCTACTCGGCCGGCTCGGCTCCCGCCGACTCGGTCAACCCGGCGGCGGTCGAGGCCATGGCCGAGGTCGGCATCGACATCACCGCCCACCAGCCCCAGCGCTGGACCACCGAGCACGTGCAGGCCGCCGACGTCGTGGTCTCCATGGGCTGCGGCGACGAGTGCCCCGTCTTGCCCGGGAAGCGCTACGAGGACTGGCCCCTCGACGACCCCGCAGGACAGGGGGTCGACGCCGTCCGTCCGATCCGCGACGAGATCCGCGAGCGCATCGAGGGCCTGCTCGTCGAGCTGGGCGTCGACGACTCGTGAGCG
>JBCCTY010000100.1:0-12666 GCA_039197885.1 Actinomycetota bacterium
CCCGTCGGCTGAAGAGCAGGGCGATGCGGGCCAGGACGCCGGGACGGTTCTCGACGACGGCCGAGATGATGTGGAGCTGCGGCTGGCTCACGACTCGCCGCCCTGGCCCCCGGATGCGGAGCGGATGTCGGCCTTGCCGGCCGTGATCCACGGCATCATCGCCCGGAGCTCCTTGCCGACGGCCTCGATCGGGTGCGAGGCACCGTCGGAGCGCATCTTCCCGAAGTTCGGCCGGCCCTGCTGGTTCTCGGCCATCCAGTTCTTGGCGAACGTGCCGTCCTGGATCTCGGCGAGGACCTGCTGCATCTCGGCCTTCGTCTCGGGCGTGATGATGCGGGGACCCGTCACGTAGTCGCCGTACTCGGCGGTGTCGGACACGCTGAAGCGCATGCCCGAGATGCCGGCCTCGTAGATGAAGTCGACGATGAGCTTCACCTCGTGGAGCGTCTCGAAGTAGGCGCTCTCGGGCTGGTAGCCGGCCTCGACCAGGGTCTCGTAGCCGGCCATGATCAGCTGGGTCAGACCGCCGCACAGCACGACCTGCTCACCGAAGAGGTCGGTCTCGGTCTCCTCGGCGAAGGTGGTCTCGAGCACCCCGCCCCGGGTGCCGCCGATGCCCTTGGCGTAGGCGAGACCGACGTCGCGGGCCGTCCCGGTGGCGTCCTGGTGGATCGCGAGCAACGACGGCACGCCGCCGCCCTCGACGTAGGTGCGGCGCACGTTGTGGCCCGGACCCTTGGGGGCGACCATCCACACGTCGACATCGGCCGGGGGCGTGATGAACCCGAAGTGGATGTTGAAGCCGTGGGCGAACACCAGCGAGTTGCCCGCCTCGAGGCCAGGGGCGATCGACTCGCCGTAGATCTGGGCCTGGTCGGTGTCGGGCAGGAGCACCATCACGATGTCGGCCTCGGCAGCGGCGTCGGCGATCGAGAGCACCCGCAGGCCCTCACCCTCGGCCTTCGCCTTCGACCCCGAGCCCTCGCGCAGGCCCACGATCACGTTCACGCCCGAGTCGCGGAGGTTCAGCGCGTGGGCGTGGCCCTGCGAGCCGTAGCCGAGGATCGCCACGGTCCGGTCGGAGAGCACGGAGAGGTCGGCGGCGTCGTCGTAGTGGATGGTGGCCATCGGTTCAGGTGTCCTTCGGGTTCGGGTCGGAGAGATCGGAGCCGGCGCCCCCACCGCAGATGGTGGCCATCGGTTCAGGATTCCTTCGGTTCGGATTGCTCGGTGGAGAGATGGAGGAGCGCGTAGACGATCGAGTCGCGGAGCGCCTGCCAGGAGGCCTCGATGATGTTCTCGGAGACCCCGATGGTGGTCCACGTGCGGTCGCCGGCGGTCGAGTCGATCAGCACGCGGGTCACCGCACCGGTCGCCTTCTCGCTGTCGAGGATGCGGACCTTGTAGTCGGTGAGGTGCACCCGTTCGAGCTGGGGGTAGTAGCTGCCGATGGCCTGGCGGAGCGCAGCGTCGAGCGAGTCGACCGGGCCGTTGCCCTCGCCCACGGCGACCATGCGGTCGTCACCGACCCGGACCTTGACCGTGGCCTCGGTGTCGAAGGTCCGGTCGACGCGCCGGTCGGTCACCACCCGGAAGGACTCGATGTCGAAGAAGTCCTGCTCCCAGCCCGTGGCCTCGCGGAGGAGCAGCTCGAGCGAGCCGTCGGCGGTCTCGAAGTGGAAGCCCTCGTGCTCGAGGCGCTTCAGCTCGTCGGTGACGCGCGACGCAGCGGCGCCGTCGAGCTCGACGCCCAGCTCGGCTGCCTTGAGCTCGACGGTGGCCCGGCCGGAGAGGTCCGACACCAGGAAGCGGGTGCTGTTGCCCACGGCCGCAGGGTCGACGTGCTCGTAGGAGTCGGCACGCCGGGCGATGGCCGAGGTGTGCAGCCCCGCCTTGTGCGCGAAGGCCGAGCGGCCGGCGTAGGGCTGGGCGTGATCGAGCTGCTGGTTCATGAGCTCGGCGACGTGGTGCGAGATCGACGTGATCCGCTCGATGCGTCCCTCGGGCAGGGTGTCGATGCCCATCTTGAGCGTGAGGTTGGGCACCAGCACGACGTTGTCGCAGTTGCCCGTGCGTTCGCCGTAGCCGTTGACCGTGCCCTGCACGTGTGTGGCACCCGCCACGACCCCGGCGACGGCGTTGGCCACGGCACACCCGGTGTCGTTCTGGGTGTGCATGCCGATCATCGGCCCGCCGTCGAAGTGGGCGACGACCTCACCGACGATCCGCTCGACCTCGTGGGGCAGCGACCCACCGTTGGTGTCACAGAGCACCAGCGTGTGGGCACCGGCGACGGCGGCGGCCTCGAGCACCCGGAGCGTGAACTCGGGATTGCGCTTGTAGCCGTCGAAGAAGTGCTCGCAGTCGAGGAACACCCGACGACCCTCGCCGCGGAGGAACTCGACCGAGTCGCGCACCATCGCCTCGCCCTCGTCGAGGGTGGTGCGGAGCGCCTCGGTGACGTGGTAGTCCCAGCCCTTCGCGACGATGCAGACCGTCGACGTCCCGGCCTCGATCAGGTTGCGCAGCGTGGCGTCGTCGTCGACCTTCCCGCGCGGCCGACGGGTCGAGCCGAACGCCACGAGGCGTGAGGTGGCCAGGTCGAGCTCGGTCTGCGCCCGGGCGAAGAACTCGATGTCCTTCGGGTTGGCGCCCGGCCAGCCACCCTCGATCCAGTGCACACCGAGGTCGTCGAGCGCCTCGGCCACCCGCAGCTTGTCGTCGACGGTGACCGAGATGCCCTCGAACTGGACGCCGTCGCGCAACGTCGTGTCGAAGATCTCCACGGCCGTCGGCCAGGCCGGATCGCGCACGGGCGTGCGATCCACGCCGAGGTCCTCGCTCATGCGACGACCTCGTTCCACTCCTTGTAGCGATCCTCCTCGCCGCGCACGGCCCGGAAGAAGACCTCCTGGATCGCCCTGGTCATCGGACCCGGCTCGCCGAGCTCGCGGTCGTCGACGGATCGGATCGGCACCACCTCGGCGGCGGTGCCGGTGAGGAAGGCCTCCTCGGCGACGTAGAGGTCGGAGCGGAGGATGTTGTCGAAGCGCACCTGGTAGCCGAGGTCGCGGGCGATGGTCATGACGGCGTCCTGGGTGATGCCCTCGAGGGCACCGGCCGAGATCGGCGGGGTGAGGATCACGCCGTCGCGCACGATGAACAGGTTCTCGCCCGTGCACTCCGAGACGTAGCCCTGCGGTGACAGCAGGATGGCCTCGTCGTAGCCCGACTTCACGGCCTCGACCTTGGCCATCTGGGAGTTGATGTACATCCCGGTGCCCTTGGCGGCGGGCGGCATCGCGTTGGGGTCGTGGCGCTGCCAGGAGCTGATCTTCATCCGCACCCCGTTGCGGATGCCCTCGTCGCCGAGGTAGGCACCCCACGGCCACACGGCGATCGACACGTCGACGTCGCACGGGAGCGGGTTGAGCCCCATCTCGCCGTAGCCGAGGTAGACGAGCGGTCGGATGTAGCAGGAGGGCAGCCCGTTGACCCGGACGGTCTCCTTCGTCGCGCCGATGAGATCGTCGACGGAGTACGGGATGTCGAGCATGAAGATCTTCGCGGAGCGGAAGAGCCGCTCGATGTGAGGCGTCAGGCGGAAGACCGCCGGGCCCTCGGACGTCTCGTAGGCGCGGATGCCCTCGAAGACCCCGTTGCCGTAGTGGAGCGTGTGGGTGAGCACGTGGATGCGCGCCTCGTCCCAGGGCACCATCCGGCCGTTCATCCAGATCTGCTCGCTCGGCGTGATCGGCACCGCTACTCCCCCTTCACCGCCGCGGCGATGGCCTCACCGATGGCGGTCGTCCCGGACTCGATGGCCACGGCGTCGCAGGCAGCGCGGATGCGATCGGCCGCCGCCGCGTCGCCGAGGAAGTCGAGCATCATCGCCGCCGACAGGACCGCAGCGGTCGGGTCGGCGAGGTCCCGGCCCGCGATGTCGGGCGCCGAACCGTGGACGGGCTCGAACAGCGACGGGCCGGTGCGGGCGGGGTTCAGGTTGCCGGACGCAGCCCGGCCGATGCCGCCCGCGACGGCGCCACCGAGGTCGGTGAGGATGTCGCCGAAGAGGTTGTCGGTGACGATCACGTCGAACCGGTGCGGGTCCTGCACGAAGTGGATGCAGGCGGCGTCGATGTGCTGATACCCGACCTCGACGCCGGGGAACTCGGCGTGGACCTCGTGGAACGTGCGCTCCCAGAGATCGCCCGAGAAGGTCAGCACGTTGGTCTTGTGGACCAGCGTGAGGTGTCGCGCCGCACGGGAGGCGGCGAGCTCGAAGGCGTGGCGGACGCAGCGCTCGACGCCCATCCGGGTGTTGACCGAGCCCTGCGTGGCGATCTCGTGCGAGGTGCCCCGGCGCAGGAAGCCGCCCTCACCGGCGTAGGTGCCCTCGGTGTTCTCGCGGATGACGATGAACTCGTGGCCGTCGTCGAAGGTGAACGGTCGCTGGTTGACGTAGAGGTCCAGCTCGAAGCGGGCCTTGAGCAGCAGCCCCCGCTCGATGACGCCGGGAGCGACGTCGGGATGGCCGACGGCGCCGAGGAGGATGGCGTCGAAGCCTCGCAGCTCCTCGACCAGCTCGTCGTCGAGGATCATCCCGTCGTCGAGGTAGCGGGCCCCGCCCAGGTGGTAGTCGGTCGTGTCGAGGGTGACGCCGGCGGCGTCGACCACCCGCAGTGCCTGCGCGACGACGTCGGGACCGATCCCGTCGCCCCCGATCACGGCAACCCGATGGGTCACGTCGTTCCCCTCACTGCATCTCGTCGATCTGCTCGCTGGTCCCGGACACGAAAAAACCGCCCGCCGGAGCGGACGGTCGAACAGCGCACGCGGGCAGGCGCGTGCGCTACGGAATGATCGCTACGACAGCGGTCGTGCTCGCTCCGATCCCGGACATCCGACCAGTGTTGCGCCTCGGGCCCGTCGGGGTCAACACGCCCCGAGGGCCCGAGCGGCCACCTCGCGGTAGGATCGTGGGCCCATGTCCTCCACCCAGCTCTCCCGGGCTGCGTTCGAGCGCCTCAGCGCCGAGCTGCAGGACCTCACCACCCGCGGCCGCATCGACATCGCCAACAAGATCGAGGAGGCCCGCCTCCTCGGCGACCTCTCCGAGAACGGCGACTACCACGCGGCCAAGGAGGAGCAGGGGAAGATGGAGGGGCGGATCCGCCAGCTCCAGAGCATCCTCGAGGACGTGGAGGTCGTCGACGGCCCGGTCGACGCGGCCGAGGGCGTGGTCGTGCCCGGGCGCGTCATCGAGCTGCGCTTCGAGGGTGACACCGACACCGAGACCTACCTGTACGGCTCGATCGAGGAGCGCGTCGGTGACCTCGACGTGTTGACCCCCGGTTCGCCGTTGGGCGAGATCGTCGGCGACAAGTCGGCCGGTGACACCGTCGAGTTCAACGGCATGGCCATCGAGATCGTCACGGTCAGCCAACCCTGACCCGAACGAGGTTGCCGATCGGCCGGCGCGGCGCGCTACCGTTTCCGACGTGACCACCCGGACCACACTCGTCGCCATCCGGGTACTCATCAGCTAGGCGCACGCCACCACACCCTGCGTGCGCCCGACGACCTCCCTCCGGGGAGGTCGTCTTCGCGTCACGCAACGATCCGCTCGAGGAGCTCACCATGGGAGAACGACTGACCGGGGCCCAGGCCCTCGTCCGCAGTCTCGAGATGGCCGGGGTCGAGGTGGTCTTCGGGCTGCCCGGTGGCGCCATCCTGCCCGTGTACGACCCGATCATCGACAGCCCGATCCGCCACGTGCTGGTCCGCCACGAGCAGGGTGCCGGTCACATGGCCTCGGGCTACGCCCACGTCACGGGGCGCCCGGGGGTGTGCGTCGTCACCTCCGGCCCGGCGGCCACCAACCTCGTGACCCCGCTGGCCGACGCCATGCTCGACTCGATCCCGATGGTCGCCATCACGGGCCAGGTCGCCACCGCGGCCATCGGCACCGACGCGTTCCAGGAGTGCGACACCACCGGCATCACCATGTCGTGCACCAAGCACAACTGGTTGATCACCTCGGCCGACGAGATCCCCCGGGTCGTCAAGGAGGCCTTCCACGTGGCGTCCACCGGTCGGCCCGGCCCGGTGCTCGTCGACCTGCCGAAGGACGTCGCCAACGCCGAGATGGAGTGGTACTGGCCCGGTGATCTCGACCTCCCCGGCTACCAGCCGACCACCGTCGGCCACCCCCGGCAGATCAAGAAGGCGGCCCAGCTGATCCGCGAGGCCGAGCGTCCCGTCATCTACGCCGGGGGCGGGATCCTCAAGGCTCGCGCCGCGGAGGCACTCGCCAAGCTGGTCGACCTGACCGGCATCCACGTCGTGACGACGCTCATGGCCCGGGGGGCCTTTCCCGACACCCACGAGCTGTGCCTCGGCATGCCGGGCATGCACGGCAACTACACGGCCGTCACAGCGATGCAGGAGTCGGACCTGCTCATCGCGCTCGGGTCGCGCTTCGACGACCGCGTCACCGGCAAGACCGACGAGTTCGCCAAGCACGCCAAGATCATCCACGTCGACATCGACCCGGCCGAGCTCGGCAAGGTCCGCCGGCCCGACGTCCCGATCGTCGGTGACTGCCGCCAGGTGATCGAGTCGTTGTGCTCCGACCTCGAGCGCCACGGCACCGGCGACGCCGATCGCAGCGCGTGGAAGAGCACGATCTCCGGGTGGCAGGAGCAGTTCCCACTCCAGTACCCGCCGATGGACGCCGACGGTGCGCTCAAGCCCCAGCAGGTCATCGAGTCCCTGCGGGACCACACCCCGGACGACACCATCGTCGTCGCCGGCGTCGGCCAGCACCAGATGTGGACCTCGCAGTACTGGCGCTTCGACCACCCCTACACCTGGGTGAACTCCGGCGGGCTCGGCACGATGGGCTACGCGGTCCCCGCCGCGATCGGGTGCAAGGCCGGCCGCCCCGACCGCATGGTGTGGGCCGTCGACGGCGACGGGTGCTTCCAGATGACCGCCCAGGAGCTGATCACCGCCGCCGCCGAGCGGATCCCGGTGAAGATCGCCATCATCAACAACGCCTACCTCGGCATGGTTCGCCAATGGCAGGAGCTCTTCTACGAGGAGCGCTACAGCGAGGTCTACCTCTCCCCCGACCTGCCCGACTACGTCATGTGGGCCGAGGCGATGGGATGCGTCGGCATCCGGGTCGAGGACGAGGCCGAGGTCATCCCGGCGATCGAGAAGGCCAACGCCATCCACGACCGCCCCGTGGTGGTCGACTTCCGGACCGACGCGTTCGAGAAGGTCTACCCGATGGTCCCGGCGGGCGGTTCGAACAGCGACATCATCCTCGGGCCGGAAGGCGACGACGCGCTGCGGTCTGGTCTGGCGCCGAGCTGAGGCCGGCTCCGGCCTGCGCCGAGGTCGTCGCCGCCACCACGGCGACGATCAGCAGGAGCTCGTCGATGCCGGTGAAGAGCGAGCCGCTCCCCGGCCCCGTGAGACCCACCAACCCGACGTAGACGATCAGCGCCTCGATCAGCGGCCTCGGGCGGCGGGCCAGATCGGCGATGGCAGCGGCGACCGCGGCGACGACCAGGGCCGTCCCGACGAGGCCCAGCGAGACGACGAGCTCCAGCGCACGGTTGTGGGTGTTGCGGAACACGATCGGGCGGAGATCGCCCTCGTCCATCGAGCGCTGCATCGCCTCCTCGGTGCCGGCGAGGCCCCAGCCACGCACCGGCCGCTCCAGCGCACGGTCGATCGCGGCGGGCCAGATCTCGGTGACCCGCAGATCGGCCCCGGAGGCGCCACCCTGCCGGAGCCCGGCGAGCTCGTCGAGGGGGCCGATCGCCGCACCGCTGAGTCCGATCGCGGCGACGGCGACCGCGCCGGCGACGACCAGGGCTGCGAGCACCGTCCGCCCCATCGCACGCAACAGCATCCAGAGCCCTGCGGCCAACACGGCGGCGAGCGCGGCGCGCGACTGCGTCGCCCCCGTGGCCACGAGGCCCACACCGAGGAGCACGACCCCCATCGCCCGACCGGGGAGCAACCCGACGACGGCGGCGACGCCCAGCAGCACCAGCGGGGCGACCGCCTCGGCGAGCTGGATCGGCTCGGTCGAGAGCGCGGTCAGCCGCGCGATCCCGAGCCGCGTCTCCTCCTCGAAGCCCGCCAGGCGGGCCGGGTCGGCGCCGAGGGCGGCCGTGACCAGCGATGCCGACGCGAAGCCGGCGAGTCCGACGGCGACAGCGATCAGCGTGGGCCCCACCCCGAGCTCACCCACGAGGCGGTCGATCACGAGGATCACCAGCAGCAGCTCGACGCCGGCCAGCGCCGACGCCGCGGGAACCGGCGTGAGTGGGGCGATCACCGTCGCCCACACCGCCGCTGCAGCGAGCAGCGTCGTGGCCCCCGAGGCCCGCCGACCCGGCACGGCGGTCAGCACGACGACGGCGAGCGGCCCGAGGCTCAGCGCCCGGAACCACCACGCCCCGGGCCCCGGATCGACCAGGCTCGCCACGCCGATCGCGGGCGGGGCGAGGGCGAGGAGCCCGGCGAGGGTGGCCGCCGACGCCAGGAGACCGCGCCGATGGAGGTGGCCGTCGGGCGAGGCGGCCAACGTCGCTCCGACGAGGCCGGGGAGGCAGACGAGGAGGGCCCAGAGCGACCACCCGCTCACCGACCATCCTCCGAGGACCACGACCCACAGGGTGAGCAGCGCCACGGCCGGTCCGCTCGGCCCGGTCACTCCCGTCGCCGTCCGGCCCACGGCAGGAAGACCCCGACGGCGACGAGCGCGGCCAGCCCCACCACCACGGCGTCGCGGGCGGGCGCGGCCTCGCGGTCGGAGATCGTGGGCGTGCCGACCACCTGGACCAGCCCGGTCAGCACCGCCAGCTGACCGCGACGGACCTCGATGTCGGCCTGGATCCGGCGAGCCGCAGCGTCGTCGGCGTCGAGGCGGTCCAGCGAGATCTCGAGCTCGGCGATCTGGGTCTCGAGGATGCGGATCTCCTCGTCACGACTGGCCGCCAGCGCCTCCTCCACGAGCCGGTCGAGGTGGGCCGTGGCCTCTCCCTCGAGGCCGGCCACCACCTCGACGTCGACGATGGCCTGGCCCGGACGCACGGAGATGACGACCTCCTCGACGCCGTCCGGGGGCGAGGCGAAGGCGCTGCCGGTGCGGAGCGCATCGGCAGTGGCGTTGGCCCGGTCGAAGGCCGACACCCGACCACCGTCCTCGGCGAGCAGCTCGGCCCGGGCGACGACGCCGTCGACGTCGCGCACGACGTAGGTCATCGCGGCGAGCGCGACGCCCACGATCACGGCCACCCAGATCCAGGGCAGCGGCGGGGAGAAGGGGGCTCGGTCGTCGCCGGAGTCGACGTCGGCCGTCGGCTCGGTCAGCGACACGGCCTCAGACGGTACGGGCCGAGACCAGCCGCCCGTCGTCGCGCAATGAGCGGAAGTGAGCGACGGTCCGCTCGAGACCGGCCGGCAGGTCGACCTCGGGCGACCAGCCCAGGAGCTCGCTGGCCAGGCTGATGTCGGGGCGACGACGGGTGGGGTCGTCGGTGGGCAGCGGGAGGTGGCGGATCGGGATGGACGGGTCGATCTCGGCTCGCACGATCTCGGCCAACTCACCGATGGTGAACTCGCCCGGGTTGCCGACGTTGACCGGCCCGACGTGGTTCGAGTCGAGCAGCGACAGGATGCCGCGCACGAGGTCGTCGACGTAGCAGAAGCTGCGGGTCTGGCTGCCGTCGCCGTAGATGGTGATCGGCTCACCGCTCAGCGCCTGGACGATGAAGTTCGACACCACACGACCGTCGTTGGGCCGCATCCGCGGACCGTAGGTGTTGAAGATCCGCACGATGCGCACGTCGAGGTCGTGGGAGCGGTGGTACGCCATCGTCATGGCCTCGGCGAAGCGCTTCGCCTCGTCGTAGACGCCGCGGGGCCCCACGGGGTTGACGTGGCCCCAGTAGCTCTCGGGCTGGGGGTGCACGGCGGGATCGCCGTAGACCTCGCTGGTCGAGGCGAGCAGGAAGCGGGCCCGTTTCGCCCGGGCCAGACCCAGGCAGTTGTGGGTACCGAGCGAGCCGACCTTGAGCGTCTGGATGGGCAGCTCGAGGTAGTCGATCGGCGACGCGGGCGACGCGAAGTGGAGGATGGCGTCGACGTGGCCGGGCACCCACAGGTACTGGCTGACGTCGGCGACGACGAACGAGAACGACCGCTCACCGAAGAGGTGCGAGATGTTGCCCTCGTTGCCGGTGACCAGGTTGTCGACGGCGACGACCTCGTCGCCACGCCGCACCAGGTGCTCGCACAGGTGGGACCCCAGGAAGCCGGCTCCGCCGGTGACGACGACCCGCATGGTGTGTGTCCGCCTCTCTCGTCAGCTCGGGACGCCGACGACCCGGAAGTCGAAGTCGTTGCGGCGCAGCGCCTGCCGGTCGAGCACGTTGCGGGCATCGACGACCCGGCGGTCGGCCATCAGCTCGGCGACCTTGCCGAGATCGAGCCACCGGAAGTCGTCCCACTCCGTCAGGACCATCAGGACCTCGGCGTCGCGGACGGCCTCGTAGGCGTCGTCGAGCACCGTCATGCCGGGCAGCTCACGCTGGACCGCGGGGTCGAACGCGTGCACGTCGGCACCGGCGGCGGCGAGCCGTTCGATGATCTCCAGCGCCGGTGAGTCGCGCAGGTCGTCGGTGCGGGCCTTGAACGTGAGGCCCCAGACGGCGATGCGGCGGCCCGAGAGGTCGGCGACCGACTCCCCGCCGAGCAGCTCGACCGCCTTGTCGACCATGCGGTCGAACATCTGCTCGTTGACCTCGACGACCGACCGGAGCATCTCGAAGTCGTAGCCGCCGGTCTCGGCGATGTTGACGAGCGCCCGGGTGTCCTTCGGGAAGCAGGAGCCGCCCCAGCCCGGACCCGGGTTGAGGAAGTCGGGCCCGATCCGCTGGTCGTAGCCCATGCCCAACATGACGTCGTGGACGTCGGCGCCCACCCCTTCGCAGATGGCCGCGATGGCGTTGGCGAACGAGAGCTTGGTGGCGAGGAAGGCGTTGGCGGCGTACTTGATCGTCTCGGCCGACCGGGGATCAGTCACCACGATCGGGGCCGGGATGCCCAGGTAGAGCGACGCCACCTTGGCGGCAGCCGCCCGATCGTCGGCGCCGATGACGATGCGGTCGGGGTGGAAGAAGTCGCGGACGGCCGAACCCTCGCGGAGGAACTCCGGGTTCGACACGACCGACACGTCGGGACGGCCGAGGGCGGCCTCGACGACGCGGGTCGAGCCGACCGGGACGGTCGACTTGTTGACGACGATCGCCTCGGCGGGGAGCGCCTCGGCGATCTGGTGGGCGGCCTGCTCGATGTAGCTGAGGTCGGCCGAGCCGTCCTCGCGCTGGGGCGTCGGCACGCAGAGGTAGGCGAACTCGGCGTCGGTGACGGCATTCTCGGCGCCGACCACGAACTCCAGGCGGCCGTCGGAGAGGCCCTGCTCGAGGAGCTCGTCCATGCCGTGCTCGAGGATCGGGACCTCGCCGGCGTTGAGCCGGGCGATCTTGTCCGGATCGATGTCCGCGCACATCACCCGATGCCCCAGCTTGGCGAAGCACGCCGCCGTGGTCAGGCCGACGTACCCGGCTCCGATGACTCCGATGTTGCTCACGTCGCCCATGGTTCTCCCTCCTCCGTCCTCCAGGCAATCGACCCGACCACGCTCCGAGGTAAGGAGATCGGCAACTCGACCACAACCCGCAGCGCATCGGATGGCATACTCATCCGTTGGTGACCGGACCGCTCCCACTCGTCGTCACGGGCCCCGAGGCCGCCGGGCTGTCGCTCATGCGCGACGCCCTCGCCGGATCGCGGCTCATCGACACCTCCCACCTGGGCCTGAGCCTGGGCATGGCCGACTGGAAGGTCGTGCTGCGCCATCCATCGGTGAGCTCGGCCCACTACGTCATGGGGGGCGGGCCACAGGGCTTCGGCCAACCCGACCTCGACGAGGCCGTCCTCCGCCTCGGTGACGGCGCCCGGATGATCGTCCTGCTGCGCGATCCGGCCGACCGCCTGCTGGCGCAGTACCGACGGCTCCGGCTGGCCCGCGAGCCCGAGGCCCTCCGGGTGGCCTTCGACGTGTTCGTCCACCGAGGGGCCCAACCGGTCGAACCGGGCACGCCACGCAGCGTGGCCCAGGAGGCGGTCGCGGCGTCCCGGTACCTCGATCCGGTGCGACGGCTCCTCACCTCCCTCGGCGACGACCTGCTCCGCGTGGTGCACTACGAGACGCTCACGACGAGCTGGGCGTGGGTGTCGGAGTTCGAGCGCTTCCTCGGCTTCGAGGCCGGCGACCTGCCTCGCATCACCCCGTTCCCGTCCTCCACGGTCGTCGCACGGAGCCCCATGGCTCGCAACCTCGCCCGCCGTGTGGCCCACAGCCGGGCCAGGCGGCTCGTCCCGATCGGCGTGCGACGCGACATCCGGCGTCTCGACCTCCACTGGCCGGCCGAGCCCCACGAGCGGCCCGGTCTGCTCGACGCCCGCGAGCTCCTCCTGCGCGAAACCGAGGAGGTCGCCGACCTGCTCGGCGAGCTCCCGCCGTGGGCCACCCTGCAGCGCGTCGTCCGCGTCTACTGAGACGGGCACGGGCCGAGA
>JBCCTY010000101.1:0-12485 GCA_039197885.1 Actinomycetota bacterium
GTCAACAGGACGACGGGCTCGGTCCCGTACGGGGTGCGGGCGACCTCCCGGAGCGAGTCGCCGATGCTGTCGAACCGGACCGCTTCGGGGTCCGACAGGTCGTCGGGCGACACGATGGCCGCGATGATCGCCTCGGCGGAGGGACCGTCCTCCACGAGCACGGTGAGCTCGTCGAGGTAGACCTGGAGCCATCGGGTGCCCGACAGGTCCTCGGTGACCACGTCGGCCTCGTACCCGGCGACCTCGACCGGGTCCGGCTCGATCCGGCCGGCGACTCGGGAGGGCCAGGGCGGCACCGCGGAGACGACGACGGTCGATGCGTGGCGGAACTCGCTGTCACCGTCGAAGTCGCCGATCGTGATGACCAGACCGGTGGGCTCGGACTCGTCGATGACCCCGGCGACCCCCCGCAGCTGGAGCGAATCGAGCACGAGGCGCGGGGAGCGCAGCGGTGGCGGCTCGAGGTCCTCGTCCCGTGCGGTCGCGATCTCGATGACCCTGCCCTCGGCGTCGTAGCTCGCGGCCACGACGATCGCCGTGCCGTCGAGCGGTGCCCAGCGCTCGACCGGCAGACGGTCTCCCGGCGTCGTCTCGAAGCCGGTGCCGCTCCCGCCGCTGCTGTCTGCTGCGGCCAGCAGCACCGCCGCCGTGCCGCTCGGCCGCGCCACGATCGGGGCACCGGTCGCCGGATCGACGACGAGCCGATCACCGGCCCGCTCGACGACCCACCCGCCGTCGGCGTCCCGGCCGAGCTCCATCGAGACAGCGCGGCCGGTCGCCGGATGCCCGACCTCGGCGCGCTCGTCGTCGAGCACCTCGATCTCGACGGGATCGGGCCAACGCAGCGTCCAGCGGGCGAAGTCGGCGACGACGGCCTCGGGCTCCGTGTACGGCGCGACCTGGCCGCCGTCGCCCGCCAACGCTGCCGGGTAGACGTGCTCGCGGCCGGTGACGAGGTCGAGCCCGAGCTCCTCGACCAGTGACGGCAGCCCGAAGGTCGTGCCGGGGCCACCGTCGTCGACGACCCTCACCTCGTCGCTCCGGTCCGCGACGGTGGCGACCACACCGACCAGGGCGAGGAGCACCGCCGCTCCCACGGCACCCAGGGCCAGGTGGCGACGCCGTCGTCGACGCTGCGCCCGCCCGACGAGCTCGGGCCAAGGTGGCGCCTCGACGGCTGCCGGCGTGACGCGATCGAGCAGCAGCTCGACGTCGTGCTCAGCGTCCGACATCGTCGACCTCCTCCACGACCAGCTCCCGCAGCCGCGCCCGGCCCTGGGCGCTCAGGGCCTTCACCGTGCCCGGGCGGCAGCGCATGATCTCGGCCGTCTCGTCGACCGAGAGGAGGGCGTAGTGGCGCAGGACGACGGCCATCGCCTGTCGTGGGGGCAACCGGCCGACCAGGTCGAGCACCGCCAACGAGGAGTCGAGCTCCTCCGAGCCCTCGGGCGGGCCGACCCGGGCGAGCGCACGCCGCTCGGCGGCCCGCCGCCGCCACCGACTCGTCGACAGGTTGACGGCGACCCTCACCAACCAGGGCCACGGCGCCTGCAGGTCGCGCACGCGATCCCATCGCTCGACGAGACGGACCAACGCATCCTGGGCCAGCTCCTCGGCGACGTGACGATCGCCCACCCGGAGGATGAGCAGCCCGACCAGGCGTGCGTGGTGCTCGGCGCAGAACGCGGCCAGATCGGCATCGCCCTGCACCGGTTCCGAGCTCACATCATCAGAGACGCACGAACCGGCGGATCGGTGTAGTCACCCGTCCAACAACCCGCAGGTCGAGCCGGAGAGGATGATCTCCGGCCCGAACGGCCCGGGCTCGAGATCGGCGATGTCGGCGGCGGCGACCGACATGCTCATGGACGGACCGTCGACGCCCCGTCGGATCACGAGGTCGACGCCGTCGCTGCCTCCCTCGATGCCGTCGATGCGCTCACCGATCCCGATGGCGGTCCAGCCGCCGGCCGCGAGCTCGGGGTTCTGCACCTCGACCGGGAACGGGCAGGTGTTGATGACCCCCAACGAGGTCGGGTCGGAGCAGCCCGCCACGACACCCACGACGGCGACCAGCGCCGACACGGCGCGGATCAGACGGCGCCGGCTCCGGGCACCGGCGAGGCCTCGCCGGCGTTGAGGACCGAACGCATGTCGAGCAGGAGGTCGGCGACCTCGCTGCTGGACACGAGCTCACGGCCGGACATCGACTGCAGGGCGCCATCGATGATCTCGAGGGCCTCGGCGATCACCGTCAGCTCACGTGTGTCGGTCATACAGGACTGCGCCTCCGCAACGGCCTCGCCCGGCTCCCGGGCACCCGGTCACCCGACCGGGTGCCCACACCGTAGCCGCGCCCGGACCGGGGCCCGTGTCGCCGCGACGACTACGTTCCGTCGTCATGACCGACACGATCGGACTGACCTTCGCGAGCCTCGGCGCGCTCGGCGTACCGGCCGCTCCCGAGCTGGCTCGTCGGGCCGACGAGCTCGGCTACTCGTCGTTCTGGGTGGCCGAGGCGAACGGCACCGAGTCGTTCGGGCTGCTCGCGGCAGCGGGCGCCGCAGCGCCCGGGGTCGGTCTGGGCTCGGGTGTGCTGCCCGTGCAGGCCCGGACCCCGGCGCTCGCCGCCATGGGGGCGGCGACGCTCCAGGCGCTGTGGCCCGACCGCGACGTCCTGCTCGGCGTCGGGATCTCGGCCCCGGGCGTGGCCGGGCGCTGGCATGCCCCGGCGTCGTTCGACCGACCCCTGACCCGCATGCGCGAGTACCTGACGCTCGTCCGGGAGCTCCTCTCCGGCGAGAAGGTGACCTTCGAGGGCGACTTCTGGACCGTTCGGGGGTTCCGCCTGGGCGTCCGCCTCGGCGATCGCCGGCCTCGTCTCGCGCTCGCCGCCCTGAACGCCGGCATGCTCCGCCTCGGTGGTGAGCTGGCGGACGCTGTGCTGCTCAACTACCTGCCGGCCTCGCACGTCGGCTGGTCGGTCGACCGGATCCGCGAGGGTGGCGGGGCCGAGGTCCACGCCTACGTCCACGCCGGCGTGACCGACTGGGAGTCCGGCGTCGGCGCGGCGCGCAAGGACCTGTTCGGCTACGCCATGGCACCCGGCTACGCCCGGATGTTCGCCGCCGCGGGCTACGCCGACGAGATGGCGGCCATCGACGAGGCCAAGGCGGCGGGCGACCGTGAGGCCATGGTCGCCGCGATCTCGGACCGCATGGTGCGCGACATCGACTTCATCGGCGACGCCGACGAGGTCGCGACCTTCGTGCGGTCCTACCGCGAGGCCGGCGTCGACCACCCGATCCTGATGCCGCTGCCGTGGGGCGCCGACCGCCGCGCCGTCGCTGAGGCGACGATCGAGGCCGCCGCCCTCAGCTGATCTCGTCGGGGAACTCCTCGTCGTGGAGCGCCCGGATCCGATCGAGCAGCGCGCCACGAACGCGCTGCTTCGTCCCCCGGTGCGCCGACAGGTCGACCGCGGTCAACCGCTCGGCTTCGGCCCTCGCCTCGGCGACGACCTCCTCGGGCTCGACGACTCGATCGAGGAAGCCGGCCGCCAACGCCTCGTCGGGTCCGATCAGCGGTCCGGTGACCGTCGCCCGATCGAACCAGGGCGCGCTCAGGCGGTGGCGGGCGAGCTCGACGCCGTAGTGCGGGATCGTGAGCCCGATCATCACCTCGTTCAGCCCGAAGGTCGCCGAGCCGGACGCACCGATGCGGACGTCGGCGGCGAGCAGGAGGAAGGCGCCCTGGGCGACGGCGTGTCCCCGGCAGGCGACGACGATCGGCGTCGGGAAGCCCAGCATGCGATGGACCACCTCACCGCCCGCCCGGAGGGTCCGCACGATCACCTCGGGCGGCTGGTCGAACAGCGCGAGGTCGTACCCGGCCGAGAAGAGCCGGTCGCGGCCGGTGAGGACCACCACGGCCTCGTCGGCCTCGGCCCGGTCCAGCGCCGCGCCGACGGCGTCGAGCATGGCCAGCGACATCACGTTGGCCTTGCCGTCGTCCATCGTGATCGTGGCGATGCCGGCCTCGAGCTCGTAGCGGGCGGGTGCGTCGGTCATGGGGCGCTCCGTTCGTGCGAACCGAGCAGATCATCCACCGAACGCAGGGTCGGATTCGAGCGCTCGACGCCAGGGCGCCGACCGATCGTCGTGGACCAGCTCGATGGCGGCGGCCGCGGGCAGCGCCGGGGACCAGAGCCAGCCCTGCGCCTGCTCGACGCCGAGCTCGGTGAGGCGTCGCGCCTGGAGCTCGTCCTCGACCCCCTCGGCCACGACCGCGAGGCCGAACGACCGCGCCAGCTGGACCACCGCCTCGACCACGGGCCGGCCCGGGGCGCCGTCGTCGGCGAGCCCATCCACGAAGGAGCGGTCGATCTTGACCGCGGTGACCGGCATCCGAGCCAGGTACGCGAGCGAGCTGTAACCCGTTCCGAAGTCGTCGACGGCCAATCCCACCCCGAGCGATCGGAGCCGGTCGAGCACATCGCCGTCCGCGGCGCCGTGCTCGATCAACGACGACTCGGTCAGCTCGAGCGTGAGCACCGAGGCCGGCAACCCGTGCTGGTCGAGGCAGGCGGCGACGGCGTCGACGAAGCCGGCATCGCCGAGCTGGCGGCCGGAGACGTTGACCGACACCACCAGGTGATCGGACCCGTCGTGCGCCCGGAGGAGGGCGGCGACCCGGAGCGCCTCGTCGATGGCCCACCGACCCAGGCCGTCGATGAGGCCGGCGTCCTCGGCCACGGTGATGAACTCGTCCGGCGTCACGCGTCCCAGGACCGGATCGTCCCAGCGGGCGAGCGCCTCGAAGCCGACGATCCGTCCGTCGACGGGACCGACGATCGGCTGGAAGTGAAGCGCCAGATCCGGCCACCCGGCTTCGAGTTGCTGCCGCAGCGCTTGCTCGACCTCCAGGCGACGCATCACCTGGTCGACGAGCTCGCCGCCGTAGGTCGCGAGGCGTCCCCGCCCGTCGTGCTTGGCCCGGTACATCGCGAGGTCGGCCGACCTGATGGCCTCGCCGAGCGAGAGGTTCGTGCCCCGATCGATGTGGAGGATGCCCGCCGAGGCCGAGATCTGGAGGGGACCGGCCGATGTCGCCACCGGTGCCGCACAGGCCTCGAGCAGTCGGTCGGCGAGGTCGTCGGCAGCCTCGGGGTCGAGATCGCTGAGCACCACGAGGAACTCGTCACCTCCGAGGCGGCCGACGAAGTGGCGCTCGCCGACCACGCGGCCGAGGCGCGACCCCACGGCGACGAGGACCTCGTCGCCGATGTCGTGACCGAGGCCGTCGTTGACGACGCTGAACCGATCGAGGTCGACGAAGAGCACCGCAGCGGACTGGTCGTCGCGGCGGACCGCCCCGAGCACCACCTCCAGCCGTCGGCGGATGCCGTTTCGGTTGAGGAGGCCGGTGAGGTGGTCGTAGTCGAGGCGGAGCTCCAGCTGCGCGTTGATCCGCCGGAGCACGCGATCGCGCACGAAGATCTGGATCCCGATGCCGACGACGACGAGCGCGCCGAGCAGCACCGAGATCACGACGTCGGCGGTCGAGGAACGCTCGCCGAGGCCGAGCACGCCCACCGCGACGAGACCGGAGACCAGGCCGGCGACGGGGAGTGACGAGGTACCTCGGGACACTGTCGCGGAGCTCACGATCGCCGCTCGACTGGGATGGGCGATCCCGGCCGACGCGGTGAGCACGGCCACGACGTAGAAGAGCGCCGGGAGCTCGAACCGCACCGAGGAGAACCCCACGACGTCGGTGAACCAGATGAGCTCCGCGATGACCGAGCAGGTGAGGGCGACGGCCATGAGCCGCATGGCGACGAGCGAGCCGAGCCCGGTGAGGACCAACCGGACCATGACCACGGCAGCGGCCAGCGACATCGCCAGCCAGGTCATCGACTCGCCCATCACGGCGACCGAGGTGTCGGCGTCGATGCCGACGTGCCAGGCGACGAGGAGGGCGGCGAGGGCCACCGTCGCCGCATCGATGCCGGCGACGATGCCGTCGGCGCCGCGCAACCGGTCCATGGTCAGCAGGGCCTTGATGACGAAGACGTACGACAACAGGGAGGTGCCGGCACCCACACCGCTCGCGACGTCGACGCCGGCGGCGGCGATCGCGTAGAGCACCTGGGTGACCAGGCCCAGGACCAGGGCGATCGCAGCGTCGAGCCAGGGGCGGCGGACGTCAGGTGCCTCGTCGCGGACGAGCCACAGCGCGACGAACGGGGCGGCGGCGGCGAAGGGCCCGACGATCAGGAGCGCGACGTCGAGGTCGACCAGGGCAACGGCGAGCACGGTGACCGCCAGCGAGGCACCGAGCCACGACCAGGCTCTCGTCCTCACGCGACCCGAGATCGCGTCCGTCGCACCCATCGGTCTCCATCGGCGTCAGGTCCGGGGAGTTGACGCTCGGACCGGGTCGGCGAGACTCGTCGGCGTGGATCCCGTCACGGTCGTCGTCGACGTCGCTGGGGTCCGACGCGAGCTCGTCGCTCCCGTCGACGAGCACCCCATGGTCTGGCACGACCTCCACCGCACGCTCGGGGTGGGGACCGAGGTCGAGGTCTCGGTGCCCGTCCGCGGCGAGCCGCTCCCCTACCCCTGGACCGATCTGGCCGTCGGCGCGGGCTTCGAGGTCGACCCCCACGAGGCCGGCCCGAGCGCCGAGGAGGGGCGCCGGCGGCTGCGATTGCGCACCGCACGGACGCTGGCCGACACCGTCGGACCCGGGATGCGGCTCCTCGTGTGCGGGCTCAACCCGAGCCTCCACGCCGCGGACGCCGGTCTCGGCTTCGTGACGGCCAGCAATCGGTTCTGGCCGGCCGCCCGCCGCGCGGGGATCGTCTCGGCCGACCGCGACCCGGTCAACGCGCTGCGCTCCGACGGCGTCGGCATGACCGACATCGTGAAGCGGGCCACGCCCCGGGCGGCCGAGCTCTCCGCCGACGAGTACCGCACCGGACTCCAACGCCTCGACCGGCTCTGCGCGTGGACGTGCCCTCGTGCGGTCGTGATGGTCGGTCTCGCCGGCTGGCGGGCGGCGGCCGACCGTTCGGCGCGGCCCGGTCGGCAACCCGGTCGGCTGGGTGAGCGCCCCGTCTACGTGATGCCATCGACCAGTGGTCTCAACGCCCGGACCTCGCTCGACGAGCTCGCCGAGCACCTCCGCCGCGCCGCGTCGGGCTGATCGTCGCATCCGAGGCGAGCTCGACGAGATGATCGGCGAGCGAGGCGACCGGGCCCGGGGCGGTCCACCGTTCGTACGGGGGCACCGTTCATGCGGCGCCGCGGCGCGGCCGACCGATACGGTGCGGTCGATGCGCGTCCGCCTCGAACCGCACGACGAGTTCCTCCACGAGCTCGGCCCCGAGCCGAACTTCAACGAGTCGATGTACTTCAACGTCTTCGACCCGGCGCAGCAGCTCGGCGGCTTCTTCCGCCTGGGGAATCGGGCCAACGAGGGCCAGGCCGAGATGACGACCTGCCTCTACCTCCCGGACGGCCGGGTCGCCTTCCAGTTCCGGCGACCGAGCATCTCCCACAACGACGCGTTCGACGCCGGCGGCATGCGGTTCACCGTCCACGAGCCCTTCGAACACCTGTCGGTCGACTACCGCGGCACGGTCGTCCTCCTCGACGAGCCGGCCGACATGGCCGACCCCCGCACGGCGTTCAAGCAGAACCCGTGGGTCGACTGCGAGGTCCACCTCGACTACACCCGCGTGTCGGACATGTTCGGCGGTGAGCCCGAGGAGTCGCACGAGACGCCCGGCGAGGAGTTCGCGAAGGGCCACTACGAGCAGCTCAACGAGGCCCGCGGGACCATCACCGTCGGCGACGAGGCGTTCGAGGTGCACGGCTACGGGCTCCGGGACCACTCGTGGGGACCGAGGTTCTGGCAGGCCCCGTGGTACTACCGCTGGCTCACGGCGAACTTCGGTCGCGAGTTCGGCTTCATGGCCTCGCGGGTCGCGAAGCGCGACGGTCCGGGGACCCGCGGCGGGTTCGTGTGGGACGGCGAGCGCCTCCGCCTGATCGAGGACGTGCGCATCGCGACGACCTACGACGACGAGCGGTATCACTCCCAGGTCGAGGCGACCCTCACGGCCCGAGACGGCCAGGCGTGGTCGGCGCGAGGGGAGGTGCTCCGGCTCCTCCCCCTCCGGAACCGACGCACGACGCCCGAGGGCGAGCAGTTGCTCACCCGCATCTCGGAGGGCATGACACGCTGGGAGCTCCCGGACGGCCGGGTCGGCTACGGACTGTCGGAGTACCTCGACCAGATCATCGACGACCAGCCCGTCGGGCTGGCGGAGGAGGAGCGCGGAAGATGACGGCAACGGTCGTGCTGGTGCACGGAGCCTGGCACGGTGCCTGGTCGTGGCAGCCGGTGACCCGGAGGCTGCGGTCGAAGCGGATCGACGTGCGGCCCCTCGACCTGCCCGGGCACGGCGACAGCCCCGACGCCCTCGGTGACCTCGATGCCGACGCCGCGGCGATCACCGCGGTGCTCGACGACGTCGACGGACCGGTCGTGCTGGTCGGCCACTCGCTGGGCGGCGCTGCCATCACGGCGGCCGGGCGCCACGACGCCGTGATCGAGCTCGCCTATGTCGCCGCGTTCGCCCCCGACCAGGACGAGTCGGTGGGCGACCTCGCCGCGAAGTACCCGATCGAGTACGTCGAGCCGCCCTTCACCGTCGGCGACGACGGCACCGCGACGCTGACCGCCTACGGCCTCGATCACGTGCTCTACCACGACGCCTCGACGGCGGTCGACACCGCTGCTCGCCTCGTCGTGCCCGAGAACCCCGCGAAGTTCGCGGCGCCGGGTGGGCTGCCCGCGTGGCGGTTCTGCCCATCGACCTATGTGCGCTGCACCGACGACCGGATCGTCCATCGCGACCTGCAGACCTTCATGGCCGAGCGGGCCGGCGCACGGATCTTCGACCTCGAGTGCGGTCACATGCCGATGTTCGCCTCACCCGACGAGCTGACGACGATCATCACCGAGCTCGCCCGCGGCTGACGCCGACGCCGGATCAGCCGAAGCGCCGGGCGATCCCGGCGATGTCGAGCTCGGCCTCGGCCCCATCGGCGCCGGCCTCGTAGACCCCGCCGGCCGCACGACTGACCGGGAGCTCGGCACCGAGACCGTCGGCCAGCCGCCCGAGGTACCCGAAGTCCTTGGCCACGAGCCGGACCGGGAAGTTCGGGTCGTACGCCTCCTCGGCGAACAGACCCAGGATGCGCTGGAGGCCGGGCGAGGTGATCGGGAGGCCGGCGAGCAGCTCGATCGAGCCATCGAGATCGAGCTCGGTGCGGCGGAGTAGACCGACGAGCTCGGCGTACGCGGCGACCTGGACGCCGAAGAGCCCGTTGACCACGAGCTTCATCGTCGCCGCCGAGCCGACGGGACCGAGGTGGCGAACGGTGTCGGCGTTGACCTCCAGGACCGCCCGCACGCGTTCGAGCACCGCCTCGTCGCCGCCCACCAACTGGACGAGTGCGCCGGCGTCGGCCTGTGGTCGCGACCCGACCACCGGCGCCTCGAGCAGGTCGATGCCGGCCCGCGTCGCAGCGCCCGACAGCTCCTGGATCATGGCGACGGTCAGCGTGGAGCACTCCACGATGACGGCATCCGACTCCACGGCGGCGAGCGCACCACGCCCCCCGTCGAGCCACACCGATCGAGACGCCTCGTCGTCGGTGAGCATCGAGATGGCCACCGCAGCGCCCTCGACGGCACGGCGCGGCTCGGGTGCAGCGCGGACCGGTGCGCTCGTCGCCAACTGCTCGGCGACCACCGCCGTCCGGTTCCAGACCGTCACCTCGTGGCCGGCGGCTGCGAGGTTGGTGACCATCCGAGATCCCATCGCGCCGAGCCCGAGCACGGCGACGCGCACGACCTCGCTCATCGCCCGGGTTCCAGCAGCTGGACGTCGAGCTCGATGCCGATCTTGTCCGAGATGACGAAGCCACCCGCACCGAGCGGGACGTTGAAGTCGACGCCGTAGTCGAGCCGGCTGATCGTGCCGGTCGCCTCGAACCCGGCGTGGACCGAGCCGTCACCCGGGAAGGTCTCGATGCCGTGGAAGGTCACGGCGAGGGTCTCCGAGCGCGTCGTGCCGTTGATGGTCAGGTCGCCGGTCACGTCGTAGGCACCGTCACCCGTGGCCACGATCGCCGTCGACACGAACGTCATCTCCCGGTGTCGCTCGATGTCGAAGAAGTCCTCGTTGCGCAGGTGGGCGTCGCGATCGTCGTTGCCCGTGTCGACCGACGACATGTCGACCGTGGCCCGGAGGGTCGAGCTCTCGAGGTCGGGTCCGACGACGACCTCGGCGTCGAAGGAGTGGAACCGGCCCCGGACCTTCGAGATCGCCATGTGACGGGCGGTGAACTCGACCGTGCAGTGCAGCGGATCGAGCCGCCACGTCCCGGCCGCGAGCGGTAGGGCGGACAGGGTGTCGGACATCAGGACTCCTCGGGTCAGTGGTCGTTCACAGAGACTACGGGTCTCGTTTCTCAATTACAACACTCTGGTTCTAGAAAGACGTTCGGTCTCGTTGGTAGCCTGGGGCGATGCCCAGGGGTCGCAAGCGCGACGAGGACGCCCGTCAGCGGATCCTCGACGCCGCGTTCGAGCTGGTCGGGGCCAGCGACCCCGGTGCGGTGGCCATCAATGACATCGCCGAGACCGCCGGGGTCGCGAAGCAGACCATCTACCGGTGGTGGCCCTCGCGGACCGCGGTGATCCTCGACGCGCTCGTCGACGGGACGATGAAGGCGACACCGTTCCGCGAGAGCGACGACATCGAGGCGGACTTCGCCGCCCACCTGCGGACCGTCATCCGGCTGTTCGAGTCGCCGACCGGTGGGCTCATCCGCGAGCTGCTGGCCGAGGCGCAGTCGGACGAGTCGATCGCCGAGGAGTTCCGGCAGCGCTTCTGGGCCCCTCGACGCGAGCTGTCCCGATCCCGCCTCGAGCGCGGCATCGAGCTCGGGCACCTGCGGGCCGACCTCGACCCCGAGCTCGTGCTCGACGTGATCTACGGAGCGGTCTGGCTCCGCCTGGTCGTCCGCCACGCCCGATCGCGCCCGGCGGACGCCGACGCCATCGTCGCCGCCGTCTGGTCGGGCATCGCCACGGAACCGGACGGTTCCTGACGGCACCGGCGATCGGCGCCCCGGGCCGCCGCCTGTGCCACCGGCTGGCGACCGAGCGTGGCCGTGACATGTGCCACTGTGTCGCGATGCACCGCTCCGACTCCCTCCCCGGCTTCCACCGAGCCGTGTTGGAGCACTCCCCCATGCCCCTGGTCGTGGTCGACGAGGCCGGTCTCGTGCTCTACGGCAACCAGGCCATGGCCCGACTGACCGGGATCGATCTCGACACCGGGCGGGGCACGCCGATGCTCGACCACGTCCACCCGGACGACCGGGAGTGGGTCACGACGGCGTTCGTCGAGCTGGTCGCCGGCCCCGCCGACCACTTCGAACGGGGAAGCGCCTGGGCGACGATCTTCTTCCGCATGGTGAGCGCCGACGGCCGGGTGGTGCCCATCGAGGTCACCGGCAGCGGCGGCATCCGGGACCCGGAGGTCGGCGGGGTCATCTACGACGTCCGGCCGGCGTGGGCCACCGAGTTGCTGGGCAAGATCCTGGAGGGCCTGGCCGCCGGCGCACCGCTCGACGAGCTCCTCCGCCTCATCGTGCTGATGGCCGCCGTCCCGCCGCTCGAGTTCGACACCGCGGCCCTCCGACGGGACGACCGAACCGCGACCCACCGGCTCGTCGCCAGCTCGCACCCGGCCCTGGCCGACGCGCTGTCCCGGTTGGACGGCGCGGTGCCCTGGGACGACGAGACCGACGAACCGGTCCGTCACCTCGCCGCCGCGCTCGGGACGAGCACCCCGCTGGCCGAGGCCGGCTACCACGAGGTCTGGCACGTCACCGTGCCCGACGGTGAGCGGGGACACCTGACCCTGCTGGCGGCCACTCGACTCGTCGACGCGACGGCGGTCGGGGCGGTCAACCGCCTCGACCAGGCCCGCCAGCTCGCCTCGATCGTCCTCCAACGAGCGCGGGCCGACGAGGCCCTCTCCCGCGCTGCGTCACTCGACCCCCTCACCGGCGTGCTGAACCGCCTCGGGCTCATGGAGGCGGCGAGCGCCCGCTGCCGGGAGCCGGGGGCCTGCGCTGCGATCTACCTCGACCTCGACGGGTTCAAGCCGGTCAACGACCGCCACGGCCACGCCACGGGCGACCGGGTGCTCCGGGCGGTCGCCGACCGGCTCCGGTTCGCGACCCGGTCGGACGACCTGGTGGGCCGCGTCGGCGGCGACGAGTTCGTGATCGTCCCGGTCCGGGCGTCGGAGCGGGCGCAGGTCGAGCGGTCGGCGCACGCCACCGCCCGGCGGGTGCTCGACGTCATCGCCCAACCGATCGCGGTCGACGACA
>JBCCTY010000102.1:0-12461 GCA_039197885.1 Actinomycetota bacterium
CGATCGCGCCGAGGAGGCGGTCGGTCCGCTCGCGGGTCGCCGGCTGCTCGACGTCGCCACCGGCACGGGATCCGTCGCGATCGAGGCGGCACGGCGGGGTGCGACCGTCGTCGGGGTCGATGTGACCGACGAGCTCGTCGAGATCGCCACGGCGCGTGCGGCCGACGCCGGCGTCGAGGTCCGGTTCGAGATCGGCGACTTCGATCGCCTCGATGTGATCCTCGGTGAGACCGGGTTCGACGTCATCACCTCGTCGTTCGGGGTGATCTTCGCTCCCGATCCCTCGTCGACCCTGGCCGGCCTCCGCCAGCTGCTCGCCCCCGGCGGTGTGATCGGCGTGGCGGGTTGGGACCCCGACGGGGTCTTCGTCGTACCCGAGTCCATGCTCGAGCTGCTCCCCGAGCGACCCGCCATGCCCGACATGGCGACGTGGACCACCGCCATCGGTTCGCTGGCCGAGCGCGCGGGGTGCGAGGTGCTGTCGTCCGAGGCCGGCGAGCTCGTCATCCCGTTCGGCTCGGTCGACGACGGCGCCGAGCAACTCGAGCGGTGGTCGGGTGGATGGGGTCAGCTCCTCGAGCTCTTCGACTCGATCGGGGTCGGCGACGACGCCCGCGCCCGCTTCGTCGACCACCTCGACGCGTTCTCCTCAGACGGCGACAGCGGCATCGTCCTCCACGCGACCTTCCACACCAGCGTCCTCGGTCGCTGAGCGGGGTGCGGCCGGGGCCAGGCGGTCACGACCCGACGGCGACCGTGAGCAGCGTCCAGGCGGCGAGCGCGGCGAACACGACGGCCGCGGCGAGGTTGATCCGGGCGAGTGGGATGCGGCGCACGAGCTGCTGACCGGTCGCGGCCGCCAACGCGGCGACGCTCGCCAACGCGAGTGCCGCCCCCACCCACACCGATGCCGGTGATCCGCTCCGGGCCGCCAGTCCGGCGGTCGCCAGCTGTGTGAGGTCGCCCCACTCGGCCAGGGCGACGAACCCGAACGCGCCCACCACGACCCGGAGCGACGTCGGCGGGGCCGCGTCGCGGTCGGTCTCGATGTCGGTGGTCTGGCGTCGGGAGGCCCGCACCATGGCGACGGCGCCGAAGCCGAAGAGCAGTACCACGACGATCCCCACCAGCCGCTCGGGGAGCCGGGTGACGGCGCTCCCCGCCACGACCGCCACGGTGACGTGCAGCGCGAAGGCAGCCGTCGCTCCGCACCACACCAGGAGCGGCCGTCGGTATCGGGCGACGAGAGCGATCGTCGCGAACATGGTCTTGTCGGGGAGTTCGGCGAGGAAGACGGTGGCGAACGTCGCCGCCAGCGCCGTGAGGGACACCCGCGGCCGCCTAGGGGTGGACGGTGCCGACGGGCGACGCCCGGTCGGCCAGCTCCGCCGAGAGCGACGGCGAGGCAGCGAGGAGCTCGCGGGTGTTCTGGTGCGCCGGCGTGCGGAGGACGTCGTCGACGGGTCCGGTCTCGATCACCTCGCCATGGTGGAGCACGGCGAGGTCGTCGGCGACATCGCGAACGATGCCGAGGTCGTGGGTGATGAACAGCATCGCCACGCCCTGGTCGATGACCAGGGACCGCAGCAGCCTGATGACCTCGGCCTGCACCGAGACATCGAGCGCCGAGGTGACCTCGTCGCAGACGAGCACCGACGGCGACGCCGCCAACGCCCGGGCGATCGCGACCCGCTGGCGCTCTCCTCCGCTGAGCGCCCCAGGTCGACGGTCCGCCATCATCGGGTCGAGCCCGACCTGGTCGAACAGCTCGGCGACCAGCGAACCGACATCGGCCGGCTCGACGTCGCGGCGGCACCTCCGGATGACGTCGGCGACCGCGCGCCCCACCTTGCGCCGAGGGTTCAGCGAGCTGGTCGGATCCTGTGGGACCAGCTGGACCTTCCATCGATCGGTTGCCGGGCGGTCACCCAACGCCGGAGCGACGTCGTGGCCCGAGAGCGTGACGACGCCGGAGTCGGGGCGGTGCGCACCAACGACGGCGCGAGCGATGGTGGACTTCCCCGAGCCCGACGAACCGACCAGTGCGAGGCACCGTCCTGGACGTATCTCGAGGCTGATCCCGTCGGCGGCGATCACCGGTGGGCGACGGGGTCGCCGATGTGTCGCCACCAGCTCCCGGACCGACAACGCCGGAGGTGCACCGGCGTCGACCGCCGCGCTGCCGGCCGCCGTGGGGGCGGCGCTGCGCGGTCCGGCGGCGATCGGGTCGGGGCACGCCTCGACGAGTTGGCGGGTGTAGGCGTGGCCGGGTTCGAGCAGGGTCTCGCGGCACGGTCCTCGCTCGATGACCTGGCCGTGGCGCAGGACCATGATCTCGTCGGCGAGCCGTGCGACGACGGCCAGGTCGTGCGACACGATCACCGTCGTCCGGGGTGTGAGCCGGTGCTGCCGTCGCAACTCGTCGAGGACTCCGGCCTGGGTGACGACGTCGAGACCGGTCGTCGGTTCGTCGAGGAGGAGCACCTCGGGCGACGCAGCCAGCGCACGGGCGAGCGCCACCCGCTGGGCCTGACCGCCCGAGAGCGCGAACGGGTACCGGTCCATGAGGTCGTCGTCCGCGGGCAGCCCGACGCTGGTGAGGAGCTCTCGGACGGCGGCGTCGCGTTCGGTGCGGCTCATGGTCTCCGGGAGCCGCTCGGCGATGGCCCGCCCGATCCGCATCGTCGGGGTCAGGCTCCGCCCCGGGTCCTGAGCCAGGTAGGCGATCCGCTGCGATCGAACGCTCCGCAGGGCCGAGCGCGACGCCGAGAGCAGCTCGGTCGGACGCTCACCGCCGAGCAGCTCGACCCGACCGGTCGCGACCAGGCCGGGAGCGGTCGTGCCGAGCAGGCACCGCACCAGGGTGGTCTTGCCCGAACCGGACTCACCGACGATCCCGGTGATGGTCCCCGGCGCGAGGGAGAGGTCGACGGCGTCGAGCGTGCGTTGCCCGGTGAGGGAGACGGTCACCGTGAGCTCGCGCACCTCGATGGCAGCGCCGTGTCGTGCACCGAGACCGGTCACGCCGCCCGCCAACGGGCCGCCAGGCGGTCGCCGAGCAGGTTCAGCGACACGGCGAAGGCACCGATCGCCAACGCCGGGGCCACGAGGGCCCACGCGTTGAGCGTCGCTCCGCCCGCGCCGTCGTTGATCATCACGGCCCAGTCGGTCGCCGGGGGAGCGGGCCCGAACCCGAGGAAGCTGGCGGCGGCCACGACGTAGACCGTGCCGGCGACGCGGAGCGCGGCGTCGGCCAGGACCGGCCCCGTGAGGTTGGGGAGCACGTGGCGCCACAGGATCACCCGACGCGGTTCACCGACCAGCTGCGCCTGGAGCACGTAGTCGGACGCGAGGACCGGTTCGGCGACCGAGCGCATGTAGCGGGCGATGAACGGCGCGCTGACGAGGATCACCGAGAAGCCGACCACGAGCACGCTCTCGCCGAATCGATAGAGGAGGAGCAGCAGCACCAGGAGCGGGGGGAGCACGGCGATGACGTCGAGCGCTCGCAGCACCCGACTCGCGCTGTGCGACGCCGCCATCAGCGCGCCGAGCGCCGTGCCCACGAGGGTGGCCAGCAGGGTGATCACCACCGGGGCGAGGACGATCCGACGACCGCCGTGGAGCAGCTCGGACCACAGGTTCTTCCCGAGCGCACCCGTGCCGAGGGGGCCCTCGCCGTCGGGGTCGAAGGGGCGCCCGACCGAGCGTCCGACGTCCTCGGGGGCGAAGTACGGCCCGAGCAGCGCCATGGCCAGCGTCGTGATCAGCAGGACGCCGGCGACGACGACCCAGAGGTCCACTCGACGGCGGGACCCGCGGGCGGGCGTCGGAGGCGGTGAGGACGGGACGTCGATGGCGGTCATGGCGTCCCCACGGCGGTCGGCTCGCGCAGCTCGGGCCGATCCCCGGCTCGTCGTCGCGGGTCGGCGGCGGCGCCGACCACGTCGGCGGTGAACAGCGCGGCCAGGACGACGACGGTCAGCAGCAGACCGATGGCCTCGACGACGGTCACGTCCCGTGCGCCGAGGTTGGCCACCAGCGCCGCGCCCAGCCCCGGGTAGCCGAAGAGCCGCTCGACCACGATCGTGCCCCCGACGGCGAAGGGGACCAACGAGGCCAGCACCTGCGCAACGGGTGCCACGATCGAGGGGAGGAGGTGCCGGAGCATGACGCGCCGGGTCGGGAGCCCGGCGAGCACGGCGGCCTCGACGTGGGGCGCCGACGAGGCGTCGGCGACCACGGCGCGGATGAGCCGGGCGCCGAACGCGCCGCCGACCACGGCGAGCGTCGCCGCCGGGAGCACGAGCACGATCGGGTCGTCCAACGGCGAGGTCCCCACCGGGACCAGCGAGACCGCAGGGAACAGATCGAGCCACGACGCGAACACGGCGACGAGGATCCCGCCCAGCACGAAGTCGGGCACCGAGGCGATGGCCGAGGTGGTGAGCGTCGTCGTTCGATCGGCTCGTCCTCCCGGACGGAAGCCGCCCAGCAGGCCGAGCCCGACGGCAACGACCGCCATGGCGCCCATCGAGAAGCCGGCGAGGATGATCGAGTTCCGCGTCGGGGTCTCGATCACCTCCCACACCGGCCGCTGGGTCACCACGGAGGTCCCGAGGTCGCCCTGCACGATCCCGCCCGCCCACGAGAGGTAGCGCTGGACCGGGTTCTCGTCGAGCTGGAGCTGCTCCCGGAGCTGCTCGAGCCGCTCGGGCGTCGCGTTCTGGCCGAGGATCGTCGTCGCCGCATCGCCGGGCAACAGCTCGACCGAGACGAACAGCACCATGCTGATGACGACCGCGACGACGAGCATCGCCGCCAGCCGGAGTGCGGCAAACCGCGCCAGACCCACGTGGACCGGGTGCTCAGCCGAAGGTCGCGGTGGTGAAGACCGGGACCGACTGGGTCAGGTCGACACCGAGCAGTGCATCCGAGGCCGCCTCGATCTGATCCTCGAAGCCCCAGATCAACCACCCCTCGTTGTCGAGACGGTCCTGAGGAGGTCACTGAGCTGCTCGGTCCGAGCCTCCTCGTCCAGCGTGGCGACGGCCGCCGCCAGCGCAGCGTCGTAGTCCGGGTCGGTCGAGCCGAACACGTTGAAGGCCGCGAACGAGCCGGTGTAGCTCGTCAGGAGCGTCACCGCGGGGCGGTTGATGAAGTAGAAGGACTGGCACGGCGTCGCCAGCACCTGGGCGAAGTCGTTGAAGTAGGTGGTCGGGTCACCGACGTCGACCGTCGCCGTCACGCCGCACTCGGCGAGTTGCTGCGCATAGAGCTCCGCGGACGAGACGATGCCGGGCACGAAGTCGGCGGCGCGGATCGTGAACTCCGTGACGCCGGCCTCGGCGAACAGCTCGGTCGCACGAGCGACGTCGCGCTCGCGCTGGGGTACATCGGTCGGGTAACCGGCGAAGCCCCGGCTGGGCATGTCGTTGCCGAGCTCGGCGTTGCCGAACGCGACCACATCGATCATCTGCTGACGGTCGATCGCCAGCTTGCACGCCTCGACCACCGAGGGGTTGTCGAACGGCGGCTGGAGCTGGTTGAAGGCGAAGCAGCGGATGGTCGAGTTGACCGCGCCGCCCCGGATGATCTGCACACCGTCGACGTCGGCCAGCGTCTCCGCCGATGCCGCGTCGAGCGAGCCGACGTAGTCCACCTCGCCGCTCGACAGCGCGAGGCTGCGGGTGGCCGCATCGGTGATCGCCGTGAACTCGATCCGCTCGATCGACGGTGCACCGGCCCAGTAGTCGGGATTGCGGACCACGACCGCACCGACCCCCTGTTCGAACTGCTCGAGCACGAAGGGGCCGGACCCGATGTTGTTGCCCCAGTCGGTGAAGCCATCGGGGACGATCATCGAGAGCTGGGCGAAGACCGACTCGATCAGGTCGGCCCGGGGCGTGGTCATCGGTATCGACACCGTCAGGTCGTCGACGGCGGTGATGTTGGGCAGGTCGATCAGGGCGAAGAACTGCCCGTAGGTGGGCGACTGGCCGTAGCGGTTGATGCTGTAGATGACGTCGGCGGCGGTCACCGGGCTGCCGTCGTGGAAGGTGGCGCCGTCGCGGAGGACGACGGTCCACTCGCTGCCGTCCTCGTTGGACTCGATCGACTCGGCGAGCTGGAACTCGAACTCGTCGCCCTTCAGCAGCACGAGCGAGTCGTGGATCGAGAAGAGCACCGCGTACTCCATGAGTCCCGTCACGGTCGCTGGATCGAGCACGTCGATCGGCGCGCCGAGCAGACCGACCCGGACGGTCCCCCCTCCGGCCGCGGCATCGGTGGTCGGCGCCTCGGTCGCGGCGGGCGTCGAGGTCGTGGAGTCGCCCGCATCGGCTGCCTCGGACGCCCCACCATCGTCGTCATCGCCGCAGGCGGCCAGGGTGCCGGTGGCGAGGAGGGCGGCGAGGGCCGAGCCCGTGCGCAGGAAGTCCCGTCTGTCCATGGTGGTCCTTGTCAAGTCGTGAGGGTGTGGGCGAACCTATCTGGGAATCGTCCTCAGTTGCAGGAGGCTCGCAAGAAGGGGGCGGCCTGGATACTGCTCGGTCGGTTGACGGCTGTAAAGCTGGCCTGATAGCCCACACTCACGTGGCTCGACCTGGGGGGCGAACCGACATGACCGATACCGCAGAGGCTGCTCTGCACGAGCCGTCCGGGACCGACCCGGACGACGCCGCCGACGCGGAACCCGGGCTGTGGACGATCATCTCGCCGGTCAACCGCGAGATCTACACGGGCATGGTGGTCTCGCTGTTGAGCCTCGTGGCCTGGCTCGCGTCGATCGTCCTCTTCCTCCCGATCGCCCGCGAGATCACCTCGGACGACCCCGACACCGGTCGGGTCTGGACCCTGTTCGTGGTCAGCGTCGGCTTGGTCGGCGCCTCGTTCGTGTGCCGGGTGTTGTCGTTCCGCATCTCGCACCTCGGCGCGTTCCGCCTCGAGCAGCTCCTGCGGACCGAGCTGACCACCCGGTTGGCGCGGGTGCCGCTTGGCTACGTGGTGACGACGGGGTCGGGCACCCTCAAGAAGGTCCTGCTCGACGACGTCAAGTCGTTGCACGCCTTCGTCGCCGACAGCACGCCGCTGTTCGCCAAGACCTTCTCGGCGCCGTTCCTCGGCGCCATCATCATGTTCGTCATCGACTGGCGGCTCGCGCTGATCTCGCTCGTGCTGCTCCCGGTCGGGATGGTCGGGATGTTCTTCGCCTTCCGCGACTACGACGTGGCGCGTCGAAAGGTCGACGACGCCAACGAGCGGATCAACGGCGTCATCAACGAGTACGTCCAGGGCATGCACGTGGTGCGCACCTTCGACGACGGGTCGGGGTCCTTCGAGCGCTACCGGAGCGCGCTGAACGATGCCACCGTCACGTTGCGGGAGTGGACCGAGAAGTCCCAGTCGGGGGCCTTCATCGCCCGAACGCTGTTCGCAGCGCTCCCGACCGTCCTGGTCCTGCTCGCCATCGGGATCCCGTGGGTGGACGACGGCACGATCGAGTTCGCCGAGCTGATGGTCTTCCTGCTGCTGGCGCCGACCGTGACCGAGTCGATCGTCCCCATCGTCTGGTTGCAGCAGCTCATCACCAACGCTGCGGCGTCGGTGAAGCGGATCGGCCGGCTCCGGGCCGTCGAGCTGATGCCCGAGGTCGACGAGAGCAGGTCGCCGGCCGATGCCTCGGTCGAGCTCCGCGACGTCACGTTCCGCTACGACGGCCGCGACGACGACGCCCTCGTCGACGTGAGCATCGCCATGCCGGAAGGGACCGTGACCGCGCTCGTCGGTCCGTCCGGCGCCGGCAAGAGCACGGTGGCCCAGCTGATCCCCCGCTTCTGGGACGTCGGCGAGGGATCGATCCTGGTCGGCGGGGTCGACGTCCGGGAGATGACCTCCGATGACCTGATGCGCTCGGTGGCCTTCGTCTTCCAGTCACCGTTCCTGCTGGGTGACACGATCCGCAACAACATCCGCCTCGGCAAGCCCGAGGCCACCGACGAGGAGATCGAGGCGGCTGCCCGGGCGGCCCAGGCGCACGAGTTCATCGTCGAGGAGCTGCCCGACGGGTACGACACCGTGGTCAGCGAGCGGGGTTCGAGCCTCTCGGGCGGCCAACGCCAACGCATCACCATTGCCCGCGCCATCCTGCAGGACAGCCCCATCATCGTGCTCGACGAGGCAACAGCCTTCGCCGATCCCGACAACGAGGCGAAGATCCACCGGGCGCTGGCGGAGCTCGCCCGGGGCAAGACGCTGATCGTCGTCGCCCATCGACTCTCGACGATCCGCGACGCCCACCAGATCGTCGTGCTCGACGAGGGTCGGGTCGTCGAGACCGGGACCCACGAGCAACTGGTGGCGAGCGAGGGGCGGTACGCACGGCTCTGGGCCCGCTTCAACGAGGCGCAGGACTGGGGTCTCCGTTCCGATGAGTCCGAGTCGGCGATGAGGTCTGCGACATGATCACGACGTTCCGCAACATGATCGACGCCTGCGGCACCAAGGCCCACCTGATGCGCCTGGCGCTGTTCTTCTCCTTCCTGTCCGCGATCGTGCAGGGCCTCGCCTACGCGCTGCTCTTCCCGCTGTTCACCGCGCTGGCCGACTCGTCGGACGATGTCTGGTGGTGGTTCGCCGGCATCGTCGTGCTGATCGTCCTCGACGCCCTCTTCCGGCTCGGTGAGTCGCAGGCCAGCTGGCGCGTCTACATCGAGGTCTCCGACGAGACTCGCTCGAACCTCGGTGAGCAGCTCAAGCGCATGCCGCTGCAGCAACTCGCCCGACGCCAGACCGGCGATCTGAACAACGTCCTCACCGGCAACGTCAACGACGTCGTGTCGATCGCCGGCGGGCTGTTCGGCATCGTGATCAACACGATGGTCGCACCGGTCGTGACCGTCGTGGCGACCTTCTTCGTCGACTGGCGGCTCGCGCTCGCCCTGCTCCTCCTGTTCCCACTCGCGATCCCGCTCTACCGGATCCTGCGGCGCCAGGGCGCCCGCGAGAACCGCATCTCCGCAGCGGCGCACGCCGACACCGCCGCCCACCTCGTCGAGTACACCCAGGGGCTCGCCGTGCTCAGGGCGACCCGCCAGGTGGGGCCTCAGTCCGAACGGCTCCAGGCCTCGCTGGCGCGGCTCCGGGAGGCCCAGACCAAGGGCCTCGAGCTCGGGACGCTCCCGTCGATCGTCATGTCGGCGGTGGTCCAGCTCGGCTGCCTCGCCATCGCCGCCCTCGCCGTGCGGTTCGCGCTCGACGGCGACATCGCCGTCGCGACCGTGCTGGCGGTCGTGGTGATCACCGTGCGCTTCAGCGAGCCGCTGGCGCTGTTCGCCAACATGTCGCAGATGTTCGACTTCATGGAGGCGGCCATCGACCGGATCGGTGAGCTGCTCGCCATCGCTCCGCTGCCCGTCCAGGCCGGCGGCGCGCGCCCCGACGGGGCGCGCATCGAGTTCGACGACGTGACCTTCGCCTACGACCGGCTCGACGACGACGTGCTGCGAGGGTTGTCGTTCGAGGTGCCCGAGCGGAGCCTGACCGCCCTGGTCGGCACCTCCGGCAGCGGCAAGACCACGGTGACCCGTTTGCTGACCCGATTCGCCGACCCACAGGAGGGATCGGTCACGATCGGCGGTGCCGACGTCCGCGGCCTCACCCCGCAGGAGCTGATGCAGCAGTTCTCGGTCGTGTTCCAGGACGTCTACCTCTTCGACGACTCGATCCGGGAGAACATCCGCCTGGCGAAGCCGGATGCCACACAGGACGAGATCGTGGCGGCGGCCATGGCGGCGAACTGCCACGACTTCATCACTGCGCTGCCGAACGGCTACGAGACCGGCGTCGGTGAGATCGGGGGCGCGCTGTCCGGTGGCGAGCGCCAGCGGATCTCGATCGCCCGGGCGATCCTGAAGGACGCTCCGATCGTGATCCTCGACGAGCCGACGTCGGCGCTCGACACCGAGAGCGAGGTCGCCGTGCAGCGGGCGATCGACACGCTCGTGCGCGACAAGACAGTCATCGTCATCGCCCACCGACTGTCGACGATCGTCGCCGCGGACAACATCATCGTCCTCGAGGCCGGCCAGATCGTCGAACAGGGCGATCACCACCACCTCCTCGAGCTCGACGGGCGCTACGCCGAGATGTGGCACGCCCAGCGCGCCGACCGGCACTGGCAGATCACGGCCTCATAGCGTCGCGGGATCCGGTACGACCTCACCGCCGCCCCGATGTGGGCTGGGGTGGTACCCGGCCGGGGGAGCGGGCAACGCACCGAGGCAGTCCTCCGAGCAGGCGTGCACGAGCAGCGGGAGGATGTCGGTGGCGACGGTCGCCGAGGTCCAACGCTGGAGCATCGGACCGTCGGCGAACGCGCCGTCGCACACGCTGCACCGGTCCGGTGTGAGCTCGGGCGGCAGTTCGACCGGGAGCTCGGGGAAGGCGGGCCGGTGCTTGTGGTTGCCGTACAGCGCCCGCGTGCTCACCGTCGAGTCGACGAGCGCCGCACATCGCGTGATCTCGTAGGGGAACCAGTGGAGCCGGTACGACGTGTACGGCACGAAGTTGGTCAGCGAGCGCAGCTGGCCGATCTGCGGTGGGAGCGACCGGAGGTTGCTCCCGTACAACGAGAGCTGGCGCACCTCGGTCAGTCGTCCGATCGTCGGTGGGAGCGTCACGATCTGCGGCCACAGCTCCGGCCCGAGCTCGAGGGCCGGGGCGAGCTCTGTCACGCCCGACTCGGCGGCCTCGTCGATGAGCGCGAGCAGCTGACGCCACGCTTCGCCGTTCTCGTCCTGAGCGTCGAGATGGAGCTCGGGCGTCTGTTCGGACCCTGGCCGTCCGAACAGCGACACCGGACAGGAGCAGGATCGGGCCACCCGTTCGCGACGCCGGAAGCGCTTCCTGAACAGCACGTGGGTGATGCTACGGATCGGCGCCTACGCCCGAGCATCGCCCGATGCGCCGGCCAGTGACGCGACGAGCGAGACGATCTCGTCGGTCATCGCCTCGCCGTCGAGCGACTCCGGCGTGAACGCGGCCCGGAGCAGTGGCACGGCCTGGGTCATGTCGGTCAGCACGTCCAGGTGCGGATGGTCCGGCCCGAGGATGCGGGCGATGGTGCTGCGCACGTGGGAGAGGTCGTAGCCGTCCTTGACGGCGGCCTCGATGCCGTCGTCGGCCCGCATCGCCGTGATCAGCCCGGGGACGAGGTCGGGCTTCGCCTCGGCCGACCGGCACCGGTCGCTCACGAGGGCGCGGAGGTCGGCGACCGGGTCGTCGCTCACCGGCGCCTCGCCGGCCGGCATCGTCCGGATCGCCTCGGCGAGCAGCGCCTCCTTGGTCGGCCACCGCCGGTAGATCGCGCCCTTGCCCGCGCCGGCCCGTTCGGCCACGTCCTGGGTCCGGATCCGCTCGAAGCCGACCTCGAGCAGCAGGTCGGCCGCGGCCCGCAGGATCGCGTCGGTCCGCTCCTCGTCGCGAGGCCGCCCGGTGGTGTTGTCCGGCCGTCGGCCCGTCTCGTCCGTCATGAGATGAGTTTAGCGGAACTGTTGCGTTCCGGAACTGAACGGTCTACGGTGAACCGGAACCGGCTGGTACCGGAACCTCCGGCCAGCTGCCCCGCCCGAGGAGGCCTCCCATGCACGCCCACCTGGTCCACGAGGACGTCTACGGCTCGATCATCGACCACCCCGACGACGACTACCTCGAGGTCCGCTGGTACGACGCCTCGCTGTCGTTCACCGGTGAGACCTTCAACCGCCGCTGTGACCTGTTCGCGGACATCGTCGAGCGATCGGGCCGGACCACCGTGCTCATCGACGCGGTGCAGTTCGGGATGCCGGCGTCGGAGCTCGATGTCGAGTGGCGTGACAGCGAGGTCACCCCACGCCTGAACGCCGCCGGGGTCGAGAAGATCGCGCTGATCGTGCCCGCCGACTTCCCGCCCGTCGGCGCTCCCCCCGCGCCCGAGGGGCCGGCCGACTTCCCGACCGCCTTCTTCGCCTCCCGCGCCGCGGCCCGCGGCTGGCTGGCGTCCTGACCCGCGGCACGAGAGAGAGGACCACGAACGTGCTCGACATCAAGCTCACCCGCAGGATCCACCGACCGATCGAGGAGGTCTGGCGATTCGTCGTCGACGACTTCGCGAACGGTCACGAGTGGGCGTTCGGCACCACCAGCTGCCGGGCCGGCACCGCATCCGAGGGGTTCGACCGGATCTGTGAGACGGAGTCCGGGACCCTGCGCGACACGATCACCCGTTGCGACGAGGCGGCGTACGTCCTGGAGTTCTCGGTCGATGGCCTGCCGTTCTTCGTGCGCTCGGTCGTGAGCACCTGGTCGCTGGAGCGGGTGTCCGACACCGAGACCGACCTCACCCTCGGCCCGAGGATCGAGACGGTCCCGATCCTCGGGCGGCTGATGGAGATCCCCATGAGGAGGGCGTTGACCGCGCTCTA
>JBCCTY010000103.1:0-12381 GCA_039197885.1 Actinomycetota bacterium
ATCGAACTCGTCCACGATGTCGCCGGCCGTCCCGCTGTCGGCCTCCGGAGCGCGGCGCTCGACGCCGGCGAGCTCCACTCCCTGCTGCGATGTCAGAGCCATACCCGGACCGTAGTCGGGCTGTAAGGCAGCCTTTATGTCAAGGTTGGCAGTGTTCGGCCGACTCCGAAGAGATCGGGCGAGATGTCCCCGAGCAGGTCAGCCGGTGCCAACGATGGCGTCGGCTCGCTGTCCGAGCGCCCAGTCAGCCGACAGCCCCCGGGATGGCGTCGATGACGTACGCGTTGGAACGGAGCTCAGCCCGATGTCGGAGCTCAGCACGACGCTGGCTCGAGGAGCATCGTCTCGAGTCCGTCGAAGGCGGCCGGGTCGAGACCCGCCGCCACGAGGAGCGACCGGGCGCCGCCGTCGCGCGACGCGCTCGCCCTCTACCATGGCGTTCGTCACACCCCTCGACTCGCGAAGCTGAACGCATGGGATGGCTCGGACGTCTACTCGGCGTCAGTCGGCGCAAGGAGCTGAAGGCGCTCAGCACGCTCGTCCCGGCGGTCAACGCGCTCGATGCGGAGCTCGAAGCCCTGTCCGACCGCGAGCTCAGGGGTAGAAGCGCCGAGCTCCGGACCCGAGTCGCCCGGGGCGCACCGCTCGACGAGGTCGTCGTCGAGGCGTTCGCACTCGTGCGATGCGCCTCGTTCCGCGTCGTCGGGTTGCGCCATCACGACGGCCAGCTGCTGACCGGCGGATCGATCCACCTGGGATGGGTGGCCGACATGCGCCCAGGCGAGGGGAAAACGCTCGCGCTCGCCCTGCCGTCGTACCTCCACGCCCTGCCCGGCCGCGGCGTCCACGTCGTCGCGGGCGACGACGCCGGAGCCGCCGCCCAGGCCGCACGCATGGGCGCGATCCATCGCTTCCTCGGGCTCGACGTCGGCCTCATCCGCAGCGGCGCGAGCGACGCCGCCGGCAAGCGACGCCAATACGCCGCCGACATCACCTTCGGGGCCGCGAAGGAGCTCGGCTTCGACTACCTCCGCGACAACATGGCGACGAGCGCGCAGGCCCGGGTCCAACGGGACCGGGCGACCTGCATCATCGACGAGATCGACTCGGTGCTGATCGACGGCGAGACATCGCTCAAAATCATGGGCAAGCCGTCGGAGTCGGGCACGATCCCCACGCGTCTGGCCGCGCTCGTCGAGGACCTCACTCCGGAGGAGCACTACGACGTGGACCGGCAGGACGGGCGGGTCCTGCTCCGCGACGTCGGGCTCCGGCGCGTCGAGCGGGAGCTCGGGGTCGACGACATCTTCGCGCTGGAGCACTCTCTCCTCCGCAGCGACCTGGAGCTCGCGTTGAGAGCGAAGGAGCTCCACCGACGCGACGTCGACTACGTCGTCAGGTACGGCGCGATCTACGCCGTGGATCCTTCGACCGGCCTCCCGGAGCAGGGTCGGCGCCTGCCTGAAGGGATCCACGAGGCGGTCGAGGCCCGTGAGGGCCTCGGGTCGACGAAGCAGACACTTGCGATGATCACCCAACGGAGCTACTTCCGGAGCTATCGCTCGTTGTCAGGGGTGTCGAGCACGGCCCGCGCCGCGGCGGGAGAGCTTGCGTCCGCCTACGGCCTCGAGGTCCTAACGATCCCGAGGTCGTGGGTGTCTACCCGGGTCGACGCCCACGACCTCATCTTCGCGACTTCCTCCGGGAGGGACGCCGCCGTCGTCGACGACGTCGCCGCACGCCAGACGGCGGGTCAACCCGTCCTCATCGGGACGCGCTCGGACCACGAGACCTGGCGGCTCTCACGCGCACTCCGCTCCAACGGCGTGCCCCACGCCGTCCTCGAGACCAAGACGACACCGGGTCAGCGCGCTGCGGTCGTCGGCCGGGCTGGTCGGCTCGGGGCGGTCACGGTCAGCAGCTCCGCGGCGGCCCGGGGCGTCGACATCGTGCTCGGCGGTGATCCGGAGCAACTCGCTCGAGCGGACGCCCTGAGCGAGGGGGTGGATCCGGACTCCGAGCCCGGTCGCAAACGGTGTGCCGCCCTCTTCGACGACCGCACCTGGACGGCACGGACCGAGCGGGAGCAGGTCATTGCGATGGGCGGGCTCCACGTCATCGGCATCGACCGACACGGCTCCCGTCGTGCAGACGACGCACTCCGCGGGCGATCCGGCCGGCGAGGCGAACCGGGAGAGAGCCGGTTCTACCTCTCGGTGGAGGACCAGCTCCTCCGAATGATGGCGGCCAACACCTTCGGTCGCGTGTGGAGCACGCGCATCGAGGACGACCTCCCCGTCTCGACGAAGCGGATTGCCACCGCGATCCGGCGGACGCAGGCGTCGTACGAGCGACTCGGCGCCACACTCCGCGACGAGGAGCGGCGCTACTCCGACGTCCTGGACGCCCAGACCGAGCGCACGTACGCGAGGCGTGACGGCCTGCTCGAGGGGGCGTCGATCCGTCGGGAGGCCCACCGCCACCTCGCCGAGGCGATCCGGTCGTCGATCAGGACGTTCTGCCCGTCAGAGCACCGCGACGGGTGGGACGTCGATGGCCTGGCGGCCGAGGTGCGCGGCTACTGGCCGACCGAGCTCGACGCGCCTGGGCTACGGCGTGGGGCGGAGAGTCGCCAGACGCTCGAGGACCTGCTCCTCGCCGACGGCACCGCAGCCTACGAGCGACGCGCCGACGAACTGGGCGGCACGAAGGACAAGGTGATCGGCCAAGTGGAGCGCACGGTGATGTTGCGCGTCATCGATCAGCAGTGGAGGGAGCACCTCGAGGAGCTGCAGTATCTCCGGGAGCGCCTGCGTGAGCAGCCCCGTGGGCTCGAGGCGCCGCTCGTCAGATGGCGCCGAGAGGCCGACGATCGCTTCCGGCAGCTGCAGGTCGACATCGCCCGGGACTTCCTGCGCTATGTCATCCGCGTCGAGGTCATCAGGAAGGGGCCGCCGGCGCTCGCTCCGACCGGGACGACGGCCGACCCTCCGTCGGTGGGCGCAGCCGATGCGTGAGTTCTTCGACCGACTCCTCCCGGCCGTCCGCAACACGCGGGTCCCGCTCTTCACCGGTTTGGTCTGGCTCGCGGTCGCGTGGTTCTGGTACTCGCCGACGGTGACGGAGTCGGACCGCGACGACGACAGCGGCCTGCTGGTGCTCACCGGCGAGGCGCTCAGCGCCATCGGAACGTTCGGTTCGACCATCATGATTGCACTCGTCGCGTATCTGGTCGGGAGCTTCGTGGGCTTCCTCCTGGAGCTGACCGTGCTCCCCGATCCCAAGCGCCGGTTCACCGATCGAGCCCACCGCGAGCTTGTCGACTCGGATCTCCGCCTCCAACTGAGCCCCCCGATGCTGGCGCTCTCGGCCGTCCTCGCCCTTCGGTTCTCGCCGCTCTGGGCCCTGCTCGCCCTCGTCCCCGTGGGACTGACACTGCAGGGGACTACGCTCCGGCGCCGGGCCCTGGCAAGCAACGAACCGCCCTACGTCGCCGATCCCGCGCAGTTCCCCGAGCGCTACAGCCGGGCGATCGACCAGCTGGCGAAGGCGGGCAAAGACGAGGTCGTCAGCCGGATCGGCGCCATCGCCGAGCTAGGGCGGCTCGGCGACGACTCCGAGGTGTACCGCGCGATCGCCAACGACCTCCTATCCCAGATGGTCCGAGCCGGCCTGGAAGTGCAGCGGGGGCTCGCCGAACGCGACTCGACCGGCCGGACGCACTGGAGCCCATCGCGCGAGACAGTGTTCGCCATCACCACCGGCTCCCAGCATCTCGGTGGCCTGAAGCTCGTCGGCGCCCTGCTCCGTGACGTCGATCTCGCCGGCGTCGACCTCGGCTGTGCCGACCTCTCCGGAGCCGACCTCTCGGGTGCGGACCTCAGCAGCGCCAACCTCGACGGCGTGCGGCTGGTCGACGCTGCGCTCCGGCAGGCCGATCTCTCCGAAGCGGCGCTCCGCGGCGCCCTCGTGTCGCGCGCCGACCTCGGCAGGGCGAACCTCGGCCGCGCCGACCTCTCGGACGCAGACCTCACCGGATCGAACCTGCAGGGCGCTCGCCTCGGCGGCTCCACGCTCCGCGGCGCCAGGCTGACGCGAAGCAACCTCTCCGATGCGGATCTCACGGCTGCCGACCTCTCGGGAGCCGACCTGGAGTCTGCTGACCTCTCGATGGCGGTGCTGGAGGACGCCGATCTGCACGAAAGCCGGCTCGGTGGCACCGACCTCCGCGACGCCAACCTCGACCGGGCGCGGCTGAGCGGCGCCGACCTCACCGGCATCTCCGTCGGGAACACCTCGATGGTCCGGGCCATCCTCCTGGGCGCCGACCTGCAGTCCGCCGACCTCGCAGGAGCCACCCTGCGGGGAGCGATACTCCGGGCGTCGATTTTGCGGGAGACGCACCTGGTCGATGTCGATCTGAGCGCGGCCGTCCTCCGCGACGCCAACCTCGACGGCGCGAACCTCCGTGGGGCGGATCTGCGTGGGGCGAACCTGTCCGGGGCGGTGGTGCGCAACACCAACCTCGCGTTCGCACGCCTGGACGGGGCGATGGCCGAGGCCGCCGATTTTGGCGGAGCGGTCATGACGGGCGCTCAGCTGGGAGCCGCCCGACTCCGGGGCGCACACCTGGCTGAGGCCGAGCTCGACGGCGCCGACTTCGGTCACGCCGACCTCGACGGAGCGGCATCACCCGACCTCATCGACCTCACCGACGACCAGCACGTCACCGACACCTGACCGCGCTCCGGCAGACGCCGGAGCTCAGCCCGACGCCGGCTCGAGGAGCATCGTCTCGAGTCCGTCGAAGGCAGCCGGGTCGAGACCCGCCGCCACGAGGAGCGATCGGGCGCCGCCGGCGCGCTCGTCGACGCGGTCGAGCAGGCCACGGAGGAGCTCGGGAGGTGCCGCTTTGACCTCGGCGGGGATGTCAGGCAGCTCGTCGTCGTCGAAGTTCGCGAGGAAGGCCTGCATGACGAGCTCGACCCCCGCCTCCGACGCGGTGAAGTCGTCGACGATGGCGGAGCGGTCCACGCCGAGGGCATCGAGGAGGAGCGCGACGAGGATGCCGGTCCGGTCCTTGCCCGCGGTGCAGAAGACCAGGACCGGGGCGGGCCCGGCGGCGACCAGACCGGCTGCCTCGGCGAGCGCTGCGGTCTCGTCGAACGTGATGGCGTCGAACATGTGGGTGAGGCTGAGGCCCTCGGCCGCCGCCTGCATGTAGGAGCCGTCGAGGATCGGCACCCGGTGCACGGCGCCGTCGCCGCCGATCTCGACCTCGACCTCGCCGGTCCGGCCCCGCTCCAACTCCGAGCGCAGGTCGATGAGCGTCCGCACGGCGAGGCCCTCGACGACCCGAGCCCGCTGCTCGGCGGTGAGGCGCTGGAGGCCGTCGCTGCGCAGGAGCCGCCCCGGCGTGACGCGCCGGCCGTCGCTGGTCGGGAGCCCGCCGAGGTCGCGGAGGTTGGGAAGGAGCTCGCGCAGTGTCGCCACGACCACGGTGTCAGCCCCGGACGATCGCGAGGACCTCGTCGGTCCGCGCCCGACAGGCCTCGGCATCGGCCGCCTCGAGGTTGAGTCGCAGCAGCGGCTCGGTGTTCGACGGGCGAAGGTTGAACCACCAGTCACCGAGGTCGACGGTCAGGCCGTCGAGGCGGTCCTGATCGGCAGCGGCGAAGTGCACCGCCACCGCCTCGATGACGGCGTGCGGGTCGTCGACCTTCGAGTTGATCTCGCCCGACGCGACGTAACGCTCGACGGGCTCTCGCAGCTCCGACATCGACCCGCCGCTCGCCGACAGCTGCTCCATCACGACGCATGCGGCGATGAGGCCGGAGTCGGCCCGGTAGTTGTCGGCGAAGTAGTAGTGACCGGAGTGCTCGCCACCGAACACGGCACCGGTCTCGGCCATCACCGCCTTGATGTAGGAGTGCCCGACCTTGGTCCGCACGGCGGTGCCACCACCCTCGGTGACGACCTCCGGCACGGACTTCGAGCAGATGAGGTTGTGGAGGACCGTCGAGCCGGGCTGCTTCTCGAGGATCCCCTTGGCGACGATGGCCGTGGTGATCGAGCCCGAGATCGGTTCGGCCCGATCGTCGACCAGGAAGACCCGGTCGGCGTCGCCGTCGAAGGCGAGGCCGAGGTCGGCACCCACCTCCAGGACCCGTGCCCGGAGGTCGGCCAGGTTCTCGGGGTTGATCGGATCGGCCGGGTGGTTCGGGAAGGTGCCGTCGAGCTCGCCGTACATGATCTCGTAGTCGATCGGGAGCCGGTCGAGCACCGCCGGGGCGACGAGCCCGCCCATGCCGTTGGCGGTGTCGGCGACGACCTTGAGCGGACGGATCGCCGAGACGTCGATGAACGACACGACGTGGTCGGCGAAGGCATCGAGGAGGTCCATCTCGGAACGGCTGCCGGTGGTGTCGGCGTCGGGCAGCCCGGCCATGGCGTCGGCCTTGATGACGTCGAGGCCGGTGTCGGCGCCGATCGGCCGGGCCCCGGCCAGGCACATCTTGATGCCGTTGTACTGGGCCGGGTTGTGCGACGCCGTCAGGACGGCGCCCGGGGCGTCGAGGTGACCGGCGGCGAAGTAGAGCAGGTCGGTCGAGGCCAGGCCGAGGTCGACGACGTCGACGCCCTGGCCCATCGCTCCCTCGCTGAACGCGGCGCCCAGATCGACGCCCGAGGGACGCATGTCGCGAGCGACGAGCACCCGCTCGGCATCGACGAACCTCGCGAAGGCGGCACCGATCGCACGGGCCATGCCGGCGTCGAACTGGTCGGGGGTCGTCCCACGGACGTCGTACGCCTTGAAGATCGCGTCGTAGCGCGAGTCGGTCATGTCAGGTGCCTTCTGCTCGGCGGGTGCGCTGGCGATGGTAGAGGTTCGGTCGTGACCGGCTAGCGGTCGGAACCGACGCCATCCGCGGCCGACAACGCCTCGGCGACGGGGAGGTCGAGGGCGTAGCGTCCGGCCGAGCTCCGCCGTCGGATCCGGACCACGTCGCGCACCATCTTCAGCGCGACCGGCAGGACCGAGATCGTGCTGGCCTCGTCGTCGTCGAGGACGACGGGCACCTCCACGAGGGTCAGGTGGTCCTGCTCGACGATGTGGAGCACCTCGACGTCGAAGGCGAACCCGTCGATCGTCGTGCGGGAGAAGATCGACCGCGCCACGTCGCGCCGGAAGCCCTTCAGCCCGCACTGCGTGTCGCGGTAGTGACCGAGCAGCACGGCGTGGGTGACGAGGTTGAAGACCAGGCTGCCGAGCTCTCGCACGCGGGGCGGACCCTGACGGAGCAGCGCGTCGGGATGACGACGGTTACCCACGACCACGTCGCAGCCCGCCTCGAGCTGCTCCACGAGCTCGACGAGCTGCTCGGGCGGATAGGCGAGGTCGGCGTCGGTGAAGACCACGCTCCGGCCGCTCGCCGCCAGCATCCCTCGGCGCACCGCCGCGCCCTTGCCCCGGTTCTCGGGCTGCACCAGCACCACGTCGGCACCCGCCGCTCGTGCGGCATCGGGCGTCGCGTCGCCCGAGCCGTCGTCGACGGCGACGATCTCGATCGATCCGAGCGGACCGGCGAGCGAGTCGCGGAGTCGCCGGAGGTTCGGTCCGATCCGGTCGGGCTCGCGGTACATCGGGACGACGACGGTGGCCCTGACGTCGCCGGTCAGCGGCGGACGCTCGATCCGGACGCGCTGGTCGGCCCGCACGGCAGCGAAGAGCACCCGGCGGTAGGTGAGCAACCGCACCACCGACGCCGCCACGAGGGCCGGGACCTGGGCGGCGACGAGGCGCATCCAGGATGGATCGTCGACGCCGAGCGTGAGGAGCGACACGACGGCGACGTCGACGAGCGCGGCGGGGCCGACGGCCAGCGCGAAGGCCCGAGGCCGGTGGTCGACGAGGGCGTACGGATCGCCGGCGAAGGTCACCGCACGGTGCCCGAGGTACGAGGCCACCGCCGCCACGGTCACGGCCGTGATCGCCGCGAGCGGCACGGAGGCGTCGATGACCAGGACCAGCACGAGCAGGAGCCCGAGGTGCAGGATCGTGACGAGGCCGCCGACGGCGACGAAGCGGCGGAGCCGCCTGGTCATGGCCGCCGGCCCGCCGAGTCCTCGGGTGGCTGCCATCCGGTCGTCACCGACCAGCGGTCAGGCGAGCGGTCCGGCTCGTTCGGGGGCCGGTTGCCGGAACGCACCTGGGTGCCGCTCATCAGCGGATGGTCGTCGTCGCGGCGCCCGAGCCGCATCGGGTGCCGGACGAGGTAGACGAGCAGGCCGATGCCGAGCAACGTGAGCGCCCAGCTGATCAGCTCGATGTTGGTGCGCCCGTAGGTGAGCGTGACCTCGGTGTCGGTCGGGATCACGACCATCTGGTTGGGGGTCACCCGGTAGGGTCCATCGGCCCCCGAGACCTCCCAGTTCGGGAAGTACGACGCCTTGACCATCACCGGCACACCGATCTGGTCGACGCTGAAGCTGATCTCGTGGACATCTTCGACGATGTCGGACACCGTGACGGCGGGCAGGAGCCGCTCCTCGGGCGCCTGACCGTCGCCCACCCGCTGCCACTCGTCGGGTCCGTCGAGCGCGAGCGGCACCGACCAGGCCGACGGGTCGTTGAACCACTCGATCGCCGGGTCGACCCAGTCGCGGCCACCCTCGCCGAGCTCGAGCGAGACGGCGGGCTCGAAGTCGACCGCCTCGACGATCTCGCTGTCGGCCACCTCGAAGATGCGCCACGGCCCGGAGATGGCGATGAGCTCGAGGTCGGGCTCGTCGACCGCCTGGCGCACCGTCTCGTCGGTGACGGCCATGTAGTAGCGGACGCCCATCATCTGGAGGTGGTCGACACCCTGGGCGACGTCGACCCGGTTGGCGTAGGGGATGTCGCGCATCGGGCGGGACGGCTCGGTCGCGAGCTCGTCCTGGGTGAGGAAGTGGAACGGCACGGTGATGGACGCCTCGAAGAAGAGGCCCTCCATCGAGTCGATGCACCCGTCGGTGAAGTGCGGGAGCATCATCAGCGTCATGGGCGTGCCGTAGGTCTCGAGCACGTCGCGGTTGTACTCCCAGTGGGCCCGGCCGCAGCCGACCTCGCGACCGACGTCGGCCATGCGCGACACGACCGCTGCGTACTCCGGATAGGCGGTCCTGCCCTCGAGGCCCGTGTAGTTGTGGCGGGCCCAGTTGTCGAGGAAGCTCGTGTCGTTGGTCCGCAGGAGCGGCAGGCCGATCGAGGTGCCCGACGTCGAGGCGCCCGGGAGCCCGACGCCGACCGGCTGCGCGGCGTGGACGTAGAGACCGGCGGCCACGAGCGCCGTGGCACCGAGGAGGAACCAGCGGCTGTTGCGGCGGGGCACCGCCGGGTCGATCGGTTCCGGGGTGACCGGCTCGGGCAGCTCGGGGGCGAAGTCGAGGCTCGGGTCGTCGACCGGCTCCTCGGGCTCAGGCCGCTGGTTGGTCAACCAGCCGACCGTTGCCACGTGCGTCCCGCGGCGACCGAGGTCGATGAGCACCGAGATGCCGTAGGCCGCCATCAGGTAGACGGCGAGGTACCAGAACGGCAGGATCCGGGCGTTCCACAGCCGGTACTGCGGGATGACGACGTAGGCGACCGCCGCGGCGATCCCGGCCAGCGCGAGCGAGACGGCGGCACGATCCCAGCGGACCACCGCGGCCGCGGTGCCGATCACGGCGAGGCCGAGGAAGACGACGATGATCTTGCCGCCGTCGACGGTCTCGTGCGGTTGGAAGAGGTTGTTGACGAACTCGTTCGGGGCGAAGCCGTTGCCGACGAGTTTCTCCCAGCCCATGTCGTTGACGTAGGCCGAGTTCCACCAGAACGGGAGCACCCAGAACGCCGCGAGCAGCCCACCGACGACGCCGGTCGACACCAGCCACCAGAGACGGCGACGACCGCTGCCCTCGGTCAGACCCCGGCCGATCACGAGGATCACGATCCAGACCGTCACGCCCCCGGCCGCGATCTGCTCGGGCATCGACCAGCCCACCGCCACGCCGCGGGCCCAGGCGGCCCCGGCCAGCACCAGCAGGCCGAGCAGCCCCGCCCGCACCATCCACGGTCGTCGGGGGATCGAGTGCACGACCAGCGCCATCAGCGTGGCGACGAGCACGAAGAAGGCCGGGATCAGGTGGCAGAGACCGGTGAGCGCCAGGAGGACGGCGGCCAGCCCCCGCCCCTCGCCGGTGCGCAGGCCCCGGTAGAGCGCCCCGAGGTAGACGATGGCGAGCGACAGGCTCATCGAGAACGCGAACTCGCCGGCCAGGGTCGAGGCGAGGTTGCCGCCGTAGATCGTGAAGTTGGTGTCGAAGAGGAACGGCAGCGTGCCCACCGCGAGCAGGGTCGGCAGGGGGAAGCGCCAGCCGATCAGCCGGCCCGCCACGTAGGCCGCCAGCGGCATCGCGATCACGCCGGACGCCGAGACCAGCTTGAAGGCCACGTTGTAGGGCAGGACCACGTCGAGCAGCACGACGAGCAGCGCCGGCACCACCATGTAGAAGCGGTAGACGGGGAAGCCGGCGTACCAGTCGGGGGCCCACCCCGCGATCCGGAAGTCGGGCAGGAGGTGGTCGCGGAGGAACGCCGGACCCCACACGTGGGAGCCCATGTCGCCGCCGGTGGTGGTCGTGTCCTCCAGCAGCAGACCCCCACCCATGGTGAGCGCCACCAGCAGCATCGACAGCGAGACGGCGGTGAAGCTGATCCACCCGGCCGGTCCTGCGTCGGCGGCGGTCGCCAGGAGACGGCCCGTCCAGCCGCCACGACCGCCCGCCTCGGGGCGCGGCGGTGGCGCGGGTGGCTCGTCGGGGAGCTCGGGACCCGGGGGCGCGAGTGAGGTGTCCGACACCGTCATCGGACGCCCAGTCTGGCATCGCCGACGCCGCAGTGGGAGCCGGGTCACCACGTCAGGGGGTCGTTCGACCCCGTCCGCGGTGGATCAGCGGCGTGGGGCCGCGAGCCCGTCGAAGGCCTCGGCCCGGTGGACCTGTTCGCCGTCGACGTGCCACCAGCGCTGATCGCACGCCGAGCACGACTCCATCGCCACGTTCCCGGTCGGCGTCTTCATGTTGATCGTCACCGTCGAGCACCCGTACTCGTTGACTCCTCGGCAGCCTGGTCGTCGCATGTCGCCTCCCTCCGTGTTCGTGGCGCTCCTGTCGACACGCTCCGTGAGGACGCTGAGCGGCCGGCTCAGGAGTTGAGGGGTCGTTGTCCGGGGCCGAGCCGCTCAGTCGAGGGCGAGCAGGCTGACGACGGCGGTGGCGTTGAAGACGACGTGGGCGACGATCGCCGGAGCGAGCCGGCCCCGCCAGTGGGCCAGGATGCCGACGGCGACGCCGAAGAGCACCAACGCCGGGAACTGGAGGAGCTGGAGGTGGGTGGCGGCGAAGAGGACCGACGTGATGCCGATGGCCGCCGGCGGGCCGAGCCGGGGAACCAGGCGAGGCTGGACGAGCCCGCGATGGAAGATCTCCTCGACGATCGGTGCGCCGACGACCGAGATCAGGACGAGCGCCAGGATCGCCCCGCCGTCGGCGCGATCGGTGAGCTCGCGCGCCGCCTCGGAGAGATCGGCGTCGTCATCGAGGAACGGCAGGAGGGGCAGGTAGGCGAGCGGGATGACGACGAGCTGCATGCCGAGGCCGACGATCAGGCCCAGTCCCACGTCGCGCCGATCGGGGACGAGCGAGGCCAGGTCGACGAGGCGTTCGCCGTTGAGCCGGGCGATGATCCACGGCACGCCGAGCATCCCGCCCCACAAGCCGAGCTGCGCCGGGAGCAGCCACCACAGCGACAGCTCGTCGAGGTCGTCGACGTCACCGACGCCGGCGGCGACCGCCACGACGATGGAGCTCGCGACGAGGCCGACCGCGAAGCCGAGGACGAGCGCAGGTGCTCCGACTCGGCTGGTCGGTGTCGTCTCCTCCACGACCGCCGATCCTACGGGTCAGCGCCCGCCACCCACCGCGGCGACCGCGGGGCCTCCGACACCGACGGCGCACGGCGCTGCGACCGTGGATCGCGACGCCGTCCCTCTACGCTGGTCCCATGGCAGAGGACTCCAAGGGTGAGGGCGCCAAGAACGGCTCCGGCCGCCGCGAGCAGGGGTGGCCGCGCTGGTCCATCTGGGTGCTGATCGGCGTGGTCCTGGCCTCGCTCGCGCTCCCGACGCTCTTCGCGTCCGACGACGGCACCTCCATCGAGTACACCGAGTTCCTCGACGAGGTCCGAGCCGGGCGGGTCGACACCTTCGAGTTCAACAACACGAACGGTCGGATCTCGGGCGAGTTCACCGACGAGGAGAGCTTCTCGACCACCGGTCCGCTCGAGTTCAGCGAGGCCGA
>JBCCTY010000104.1:0-12108 GCA_039197885.1 Actinomycetota bacterium
AAGGGCGTCGTAGGCCGGTCCGACGACCTCACGGGCCAGGTCGGCGCGGACGAGGCGCCCGGGGAAGCTCCGCAGCACGCCGCACGACGGTAGTCGCAGGTGGACGCGGACGTGTCCGCCCCGGGGAGCGGAGCGGACACCGGTGCCGGGGCGACCGAGGGTCAGACGCCGACGAGGTCCCGGTCGACGGTCCGCTCGTCGTCGAGCCCACCACCGTCGCTCGGCTCGCGGAGCCCGAACCGCTCGTGGAGCCGCCGGAGCGGCGCCGGCGCCCACCAGTTCCACTCGCCCAGCAGCCGCATGGTCGCCGGCACGAGCAGCGATCGCACGATCGTGGCGTCGACGATCACCGCCAGCGCCATGCCCAGGCCCAGCTGCTTGATGGCGAGCACCTCGCCTGCGGCGAAGCCGGCGAAGACCACGACGATGAGCAACGCCGCCGAGGTGATGATGCGCCCGGTGCGCTGGAGCCCCAGGGCCACCGCCCGGTCGTTGTCGCCGATCTGGTCGTGGATCTCGGTCACCCGACCCAGGAGGAACACCTCGTAGTCCATCGACAACCCGAAGGCGAAGACGAAGATCAGCACCGGGATGTAGAGGTCGATCGATCCGACCGAGTCGAAGCCCAGCAGACCCGACAGGTTGCCGTCCTGGAAGATCCAGACCAACGCCCCGAAGCTCGCCCCGAGCGAGAGCACGTTCATGACGACCGCCTTGACCGGGATGGCCAGTGATCCGGTCATGAGGAACAGCAGCACGAACGTGGCCAGCACGATCGCCGCGATGGCCCACGGGAGTCGCTCGGCGAGCATCGCCTTGGCGTCGACGACCTCGGCGGCGACGCCACCCACCACCACCTCGAAGCCGGGGTCGGCGTCGCGGAGCTCCCGGACGAGCCGCTGCGCCTCGTCGCCCTGCGCCGTGCCGCTCGGGACGACCTCCACGACGCTGACACCGACCACGGTCGTCGGGGTGACGGCCACGGCGGCGACGTCGTCGTCCGCGGCCAGCTCGGCGACCCAGGTCGTCAGCCCGACGTCGTCGGTGTCGGCGTCGGCGATGACCTGCACGGGATCGGCGCCGCGGGACGGGAAGCGGTCGGCGAGGATCAGCGCGGCCTCTCGGGCCTCCGACGATCGCGGCAACGACCGGGCGTCGCCGTTCTCGAAGCGGGCGTTCAGGAACGGGAGGGCCAGCGCCCCGAGCGCCACCGAGACGACGATCACGACGGGCAGGGCCCGCCGCTGCACGACCCGGGCGAGCCGGTAGAAGGCACCCTCGCCGTCGGCCTGCGGCTTCGCCGGGCGGATCCTGCGGCCGAAGGCGGCCAGGAGCGCCGGCAACAGCGTCAGGGCCGTCGCCATCGACAACAGCACGACGGCGATCCCGGCGATCCCGAAGCTCCGCAACGTCGGGTCGTCGAAGGCGAACAGACCCGCCATCGCGATGGCGACCGTCAGGCCGGAGAACACCACGGTGACACCGGCGGTCGCGACGGTCCGGGCGACGGCGCGCTCGACGTCCTGCCCGGCCGCCCGCTCCTCCCGGAAGCGACTGACCATGAGGAGCCCGTAGTCGATCCCCAGGCCGATGCCCAGCATCGACACGACGTTGAGGGCGAAGATGGACACCGACGTGAAGGTCGTGGCGAGGAGCAACACGACCATCGAGAAGGCGACGGCGGTCAGGGCCACGGCGACGGGCATGCCGGCAGCCCGGATCCCGCCGAAGATGAACACCAGGGCGACCAGCGCGACCGGTATGGCGAAGAGCTCACCTCGCTGCAGGTCTCGCTCGGATGCCTCCTGGAACTCCTCCTCGACCACGACCTGCCCGCCGAGCAGGACGTCCTGCCCGCCCAGGTCCTCCGCGATGAGCTCGACCTGGTCGACCGCCGCGTGGGCGTCGTCGTCGTCGATGCCGTTCTCGAGCGCCACCACCAGGAGCGCGGCGTCGCGGTCGAGCGAGACGAAGGCGTCGTCGCCGGTCGTGACCGGGTCGAGGACCCCGACCGCGCCCGGCACGGTCGCGAGCTCGGCACGTGCCTCCTCGATGGCGGCCCGGACGACCGGATCGTCGACGTCGATGCCGTCGACGATCACGGCGATCTGGTCCCGGGATGCGCCCAGCGCAGCGAGCTCCTCCCTCACCTGGGTCGACTCGAACGAGTCGCTGCCCACGAACTCGGTGTCGAGTCGGTCGGCGACCCCACCAGCCGCCGCGAAGGCGGTGACCATCAGGACCAGCCAGGCGATGAGGACCGTCCTCCGTCGGGCCGCCACCAGGCGGCCGTAGCGCTCGAACATCGTGGGTCCTCCCGTCATCGTGGTGCGGGGACGACGATGAACGGCAGGTCTGTCAGGACACTGGCACGGTGCTGTCACCGTCGACCGCTCCCGTGCCAGGCGGCGTGACGGCCGTCATGGGGGCGCCGGAGTGGGCTCGGTAGTGTGCTCCGGAATGGAGGTCCGGGTGCTGGGCGAGGTCACCGTGGTCGATGACCACGGTGGATGCCACTCGGTCCCCGGAGAGGTCCAGCGACGCCTCGTGGCGCTGCTGAGCGTCGAACTCGGTCGCCCGGTGTCGACGGCGCGGCTCGTCGACGAGCTGTGGGGCGACGAGCCGCCGGCCGATCCCGCCAACGCGCTGCAGAGCCGGGTGTCACGCCTGCGGCGGGTCTTCAGGTCCGCTGGCGGCGAGGGTGCCCTCGTCCATCGCGATGGCGGTTACCTGTTGGTCGACGACGTCTCGGTCGACGCCCACCGCTTCGAGGACGCCGTCCGGGCCGGTGACCACGAGCTGGCGCTCGCGATGTGGCGCGGCGAGCCCTTCGGTGATGCCGTCGTGGGGTCCGCACTCGAGCTCGAGCGGCTCCGTCTCACCGAGCTCCGGGCCTCGGTCGTCGAGCGGGCGTTGGCGCTCCGACTCGATGCCGAGCGTCCTGCAGCGGTCATCGGCGAGCTCGAGGCGCTCGTCGCCGACCAGCCGCTGCGCGAGCGGACGTGGGCGCTGCTGATGACGGCCTACTCCGCTGCGGGTCGTCGGGCCGATGCGCTCGACGCCTACCAACGAGTGCGGCGGGTCCTCGCCGTCGAGCTCGGCATCGACCCGGGCGCCGAGCTCCAGGAGCTCGAACGACGGGTGCTCGACGGTGCCGCCGATCCGACCGCCGACGATCCGACGAGCCCACCGGGAGGTGACCGTGACCCCGCCCCTCGACCGCGGCTCAGGCGTCCGTCATCGGCGCTGTTGGGACGCGAGGCCGAGCTCGCGGCGCTGCGCGATGCCGCGGCGACCAGTCGCCTCGTCACGATCACCGGCCCAGGAGGCGTGGGCAAGACCCGGTTGCTGACCGAGCTGGCCACCACCACCGATCGCGAGTGCGTCCTCGTCGAGCTCGTCGCGCTCGGCGACGGCGACGTCGTGGGTCGGGTCGCGCTCGACCTCGGTGTGCGTCAGGGTGATCGGGTCGACGATCCACTCCTCGATCGCCTCGTCTTCGCGCTCGACGGGCGGGAGCTGCTCCTCGCGATCGACAACGCCGAACACCTCCTCGCCGAGACTCGGGCGTTGGTCGCCGAGCTCCTCCGTCGGACCGACGCCCGGTTCGTCGTCACCAGCCGCGAGCCGCTCGGGATCCACGACGAGCAGCACCTGCCACTCGGGCCCTTCTCCACGCCGCAGGAGAGCGATCCTGCGCACCCGGCGATCGAGCTCTTCGTCCTCCGGTCGAGGCAACGTCGCCCCGGTTGGGTCCCCGACCACGAAGAGCTCGACACCATCGCCGAGCTGTGTCGCCGCCTCGACGGCGTGCCGCTCGCCATCGAGCTCGCTGCGGCGCGCAGCGCGGCCTTGTCACCGGGCGAGCTGCTCGACCGGCTCGATCCGATCCGGCTGACCGGTCGGACCGGCGGCCCCGACCACCATCGCAGCGTGTCGACGATGATCGACTGGAGCTACGACCGCCTCGACGGCGACGAGCGACTCGTGCTCGACCGGCTCTCGGTGTTCAGCGGAGCGGCCTCGCTCGCCGCCATCGAGGTGGTCGCCGGCGGTGGTCCGATCGAGCCCGAGGACGTCGCCGAGCTCGTCGCCCGCCTGGTCGATCGATCGCTCGTCGTCACCGTCGACGACGACGGTCAGCGGCGCTTCGATCTGCTCTCGCTCGTGCGCGCCCAGGTGCGACGCCGAGCTGACCGGGCCGACCTCGACGCAGCTGCGACCCGACTCGTCGGGTGGGCGGTCGGCGTGGCGGCCGACGCCGACGCCGCCCTGCGCACGGCCCGAGCGCGTCGGGCCTGGGCGACCCTGCGGGTCGAGCACGAGCAGCTGATGCACGCCCTCGACGAGGCCGAACGGCTCGGCCTCCGACACCAGCTCGCCCGGTTGACCCGCGCGCTGTGCTGGTGGTGGTTCATCTCGGGCCGCCACGAGATCGGGCTGCGCTGGCTCGACGTCGTCGCCGGGCTCGACGACATCGACGACGTCGATCGCTCCGTCGCCATGGGCATCGGCAGCCTCATGGGCCTGCGCCTCCCCGGCCACGCCTCGGAGGCGGCCGACCGGCGGGCGCTCACCACCGTCGCCCGGGAGGGCGTGGAGGGCCGCTTCCGGTACTGGGAGATGCTCATGCGACTGACCGAGGCGTTCGCCCAGGTCACCGCCGGACACCAGACCGAGGCGTCCGAGATCGCCGAGCTGGTCCGGGGCGAGGCGCGCGATCTCGGCGAGCCGTGGGTCGAGGCCACGGCCGGGTTGGTGCTCGGGACCGCCCACTATTGGGGAGGGCGCCTGCCCGACGCCCTCGGCGAGATCGAGCAGGCGCTCGCCGTCGCCGACCGTTGTGGTGACCCGTGGGTCCAGGGCCTGCTGCTCGGGAACCGCTCTGCGGTGCGTGAGTCGCTCGGTGATCTGGCCGGAGCCCGGCTCGACATCGAGACGTGCCTCGACCTGCTCGGCGACGAGCCCGAGGTCCTGTCGCCCGAGGGCCCGATCCGCCTCGCCGACCTCACGATCCTCGAAGGCGACCCCGCGGCCGGGTTCGAGCTCGCCACGAGGGCCATCGACCACGTCCGCCGGTTGGGCGCGGTCGGGTGGTTGGCCGGGGCGCACTGCTCCCGGGCCCACGCCGCCCGTCGCCTCGGCCGTCTCGGCGAGGCAGCCGATGACTACCGGCTGGCGCTCGACCTCTACGAGTCGCAGGGGTTCCACGTCGGCCGCATCATGGCGCTGTCGGGCCTCGGCTTCTGCGCCGAGGAGGCCGGAGACCTCGAGGCAGCCAGGGACCTCCACACCGACGAGCTGCAGCTGGCCCGGGCCTTCGGCGACCCTCGTGCGGTGGCGCAGGCCCTGGAGGGACTGGCCGCCGTGGCGGTGGGCGAGGGCGACGCGCTGCTCGCGCTCCGGCACCTCGGTGAGGCCGATGGGCTCCGCCGAGCGGCGGGGGGACCACTCCCGGAGGCCGAGCGGCTCGACGTCGAGCGGGTCGAGGCCGTTTGCCGGCGGCTCCTGGGTGACGACGTCGTCGAGCTGACCCTCGGTCCGGTCTCGTGAGCCGTCGCGAGGTCGTGGCGCTGGGGACGGCGAGCCAGGTGCCGACGCGGCGGCGGAGCCACCAGTCGCTCCTGCTCCTCCTCGACGACATCGGGGTGCTCGTCGATCCCGGGGAGGGCACGCAGCGCCAGCTGACCTTCGCCGGCGTGCCGGTCTCTCGGATCGACGCGATCTGCATCACCCACCTCCACGGCGACCACTGCCTCGGCCTGCCCGGCGTCGTCCAGCGCCTCTCGCTCGATCAGGTCGCGCACCCGGTCGATCTCTTCGTGCCCGAGGAGGGCATCGAGTACGTCGAGCGGCTCCTCCACGCCTCGGTCTTCGAAGCACGCGCCGAGGTCCGAGTGCGTCCGGTTCCCGCTGGCACCGCTGGTGAGGTCGGGGAGGTCGGTGGGTGGACGGTCGTCTCCCACCCGCTCGATCATCGGATCCCGTGTCGGGGATGGCGGTTCGAGGAGCCACGAGTCCGGCACTTCGACGCCGACGCGCTCGAGGCCGCCGGTGTCCGCGGCGCCATGGTCCGGACGCTCGCCGAGACCGGTCGCGTCGAGGTCGACGGCCGTACCGTCGGCCTCGACGATGTGAGCGCGTCGCGTCCCGGTCAGGCGGTCGCCGTCGTGATGGACACCCGGTCGTGTGACGGCGCCGAGCGGCTGGCGGCCGATGCCGATCTCGGGGTGATCGAGTCGACGTTCCTGAGCGGCGAGGGTGAGGACGAGCTCGCCGACATCGCCGGGCACCTCACGGCCCGACAGGCCGCCGAGCTCGCAGCGCGGGCGGGCGTTCGGCGCCTCGTGCTCACCCACTTCTCCCAGCGCCATCGCGATGTCGAGCGCTACCTCGACGAAGCCCGAGCGGTGGTCGACGACGTCGTCGCCGTGTCGGACCTCGACCGCGTCGAGGTCCCGAAGCCCCTCAGAGCCGACCGGCCTCGATGATGCGCTTCAGGAACTGACGGGTGCGCTCCTCGGCGGGATCGCCGAAGATCTGCGCCGGCGGTCCGGCCTCGAGCACCCGACCCTCGTGGAGGAAGCAGACCCGGTTGGCGACGTCGCGGGCGAACCCCATCTCGTGGGTGGCGAGCACCATCGTCATGCCCGACTCGGCGAGTCCCCGGATGACCCGTAGCACCTCGGCCACGAGCTCGGGATCGAGCGCGGAGGTGACCTCGTCGAGCAGGAGCAGCTCGGGCTCCGACATCAACGAGCGCACGATCGCGACGCGTTGCTGCTGACCGCCGGAGAGCCGGTCGGGGAACTCTCTCGCCTTGTCGCCCAACCCGAAGCCGTCGAGCAGCTCCATCGCCCGGGACTCGGCTCGGTCCTTGCGCATGCCGAGCGCCTTGATCGGGCCGAGGGTCACGTTGCGCATCACGTCGAGGTGCGGGAACAGGTTGAAGGCCTGGAAGACGATCCCCATTCGCCGACGGACGTGGTTCGGGTTCACCCCGCTGGCGGTGATCTCGGTGCCATCGAGGACGATCCGACCGTCGTCGATCCGCTCGAGCAGGTTGATGCAGCGCAACAGGGTCGACTTGCCGCAACCGCTCGGACCGATCAGGCACACGACCTCGTGCTCGTCGACGGCGAGGTCCATGCCGTCGAGCACGACCTTCGATCCGAACGCCTTGTGCACGTCGTGCACCCGGAGCCACGCGTCGCCGCTCACGTGGCGTTCTGCGAACGTCGGGCCCGGTCGCGGGCGGTGTACCAGTCGGCGAAGCGGGCCAGGGGGACGCTGGCCACGAGGAACAGCACGGTCGCCGCCACGAACGAGGTGTAGTTGAAGGTCCGGGCGGTGTAGATCTCGGCCTCCCGGACGGCCTCGCGCACCCCGAGCACGCTCACGAGCGCCACGTCCTTCTGCAGGCTGACGAGACCGTTCAGCAGCGCCGGCACGACGTTGCGCACGGCCTGGGGCAGCACGGCGTAGCGCATCGTCTGCCACTGCGTGAGGCCGATCGATCGGGCCGCTGCCCGCTGGCTCTCGTGCACCGAGTCGATGCCGGCCCGGTACACCTCGGCGGTGTAGGCGGCGTACGAGAGCACGAGCGCCGTCACGCCCCAGAAGTAGGCGCCGTTCGGCACCCAGGAGATGTCGAGCGCCGGGATCCCGAAGCCGAAGAGGATGATCACCAGCAGCAGGGGCGCCCCGCGGAACAGGTCGATGAAGATGACCGCCAGGGCACGGAGCGGGAAGAACGCCGGTCCCCGGAGCGAGCGGATGACCGCGATCAGCAGCGCCAGGGCGAGGATCAGCACCTCGGCCACGACCCACATCTGCAGGTTGAGCCAGAACCCGCCCAGGACGTCCGGGAACGACTCGCGGAAGTCCTCGCCGTTGAAGAACTGCCGTTGCACCCGGGGCCACGACTCGGAGCGGCCGATCAGCACGACCACCACGACGAGCAGGGTCACCGTGCTGGCGGCGGCGATCAGCGCCGGCTTGGCGCCCTCCTCGCGCAGCTCGTCGCGCCACGCCCTGGATCGCCCGCGCCCCCGCGGCGGGCCCGAGCCCGGACCCCGGCCGAGGTCCGGACCCGTCGTCGTCACGGGATCACTCCGAGATGGAGGGGATGCCGCCACCCTGGTTGAGCCACTCGTCCTCGAGGCCGTCGATCGTGCCGTCGGCCTGCATGGCCTCGAGCGCCTCGTCGACGCAGGACACCAGCGGGCTGCCGTCCTCGAACAGCAGGCCGAGCTCCTCCGGCGTGTCGCCGACCCGCGGGAGCACGCCGATGATGTCGGCCTCGGGGATCTCGACCGCCGTGATGAAGTAGGCGGTGGGCAGGTCGAAGACGATGCCATCGACCTGGCCGGCGTCGAAGGCCGCCTTGGCGGCGACGTTGTCGTCGTAGACCGCGGCCTCGACGCCGATGACGTTCTCGACGTAGTCGAGGCTGGTGGTGCCGATGGCAGCGCCGAGGTTGGTGTCGGCGAGATCGGCGATGGTCGCCGCCGACGCGACGGGGGAGTCGGCGGCACCGATCACGGCCTGCTCGACCTGGTAGTAGCCGACCGAGAAGTCCACGACCTCCTCGCGGTCCTCGGTGATCGAGTACTGCTGGATGTTGAAGTCGTAGGGCTTGTCGCCCGGTGCGATCGCCTCGTCGAAACCGGTCCTGACCCAGGCGACGTTCTCGGCGGCGAAGCCGAGCCGGTCGGCGAGGGCGTAGACGAGGGCGCTCTCGAAGCCCTGCTGGTTGGTGGGGTCGTCGTCGACCATCCACGGCTCGAAGACCGGCTCCCCGGTGGCGACGGTCAGCTGGCCGGGGGTGTCGAGGGGGAGCTCGGCGTTGTCGCACCCGTCGGACGGGCCGCTGTCGGCCGCGGTCGTCTCGGTCGCGTCGGCATCGGACGCCGTCGACTCCGCGTCGTCGTCGCTGTCGCCGCACGCGGTGGCGAGCAGGCCGAACGTCAGGAGCAGCGCCGACAGCTGGCGACGTCGTCGAGTCATGGTTCTCCTCCTCAGGGCGGTGGTGGGGCCTGGCCCGGCGGGCGAGTCTAGGGCGACGCGCCGTGGCGCCCTGACGCCCCTCTGTCGTGCCAGATCGAAGTGTACGGTCGGGCACGGAGAGCGCTGTTCACCACCGGTTCAGCGTTTCGGTGCCCCCTCGTCGTTTCGATGGGAGAGTGTCTGCGGGATTCCGACCGCGGGAGGTCCACGTGCGCCGTCTGCTCACGACCGTTCTGTCCGTACCACTCCTCGCCGGTGTGCTCGCCGTGCTGACCGTCGCTCCGGCCGGGGCGGTCACGACCCCGACGTCGACGGTCTTCATCAACGAGCTGCACTACGACAACGACGGCGCCGACACCGGCGAGTTCGTCGAGGTGGCCGGCCCCGCCGGGACCGATCTCACCGGCTGGACGGTGGTCTTCTACAACGGCAACGGCGGTGCCAGCTACGCCACGGCGACCCTCGGCGAGGTGCTGGCCGACGAGTCAGGTGGCTACGGCTTCGTCGAGGTCGTGCAGTCGGGGATCCAGAACGGCTCGCCCGACGGCGTCGCTCTCGTCGACGCCGGCGGCGTCGTCGTCGAGTTCCTCTCCTACGAGGGTGACTTCGCCGCCACGAACGGACCGGCAGCGGGGCTGACCTCCACCGACGTCGGTGTGAGCGAGCCCGGCGACACCCCGATCGGGCTGTCGCTGCAGCGCACGGGGACGGGCACGACCGCCGGCGACTTCGCCTGGGTCGGCCCCGTCGCCGAGAGCCCCGGCGCCGTCAACGCCGATCAGAGCTTCGGTGGTGGCAGCGGTGGCCCGGGCGATCCGGGTGACCCGGTGATCAACGAGCTCGGGATCAGCGACGCCGGTCCCGACGACGAGTTCGTCGAGGTGGTCGGCGACGCCAGCGCCGACTACTCGGCCTACACCGTCCTCCAGGTCGAGGGCGACGACGGCGGCAACCCCGGTCAGATCGACGCCGCCGTGGCCGTCGGCACCACCGACGCCGCCGGCATCTGGGTCAGCACGATCGGCGACCTCGGCTTCGAGAACGGCTCGGCCACCTTCCTGCTGGTCGAGGGCTTCACCGGTGCGGTCACCGACGACCTCGACACCGACGACGACGGTTCCCTCGACACCGAGCCGTGGAGCCGTGTCGTCGACGCGGTGGCGGTCGACGACGGTCCCGGCTCGTTCTACGGCGCTCCCGTGCTCGGTGAGTCCTTCGACGATGCCCGCCTCGACAACCCGTTCGCACCGGGCGGCGTCAGCCGGATCCCGGACGGTGCCGACACCGACACCGCAGCCGACTGGTACCGCAACGACTTCGACTGGGACGGCGTGACGAACGGCTCCCCGGTGCCGGGCGAGGCGCTCAACACGCCCGGCGCCCCGAACGAGATCGTCGCCGGCCCGGCGCCGACCGTGTTCATCAGCGAGATCCACTACGACAACGACAGCGGTGATGTCGGGGAGTTCGTCGAGGTCGAGGGCGACGCCGGGACCGACCTCAGCGGTTGGACCCTCGTTCCCTACAACGGCAACGGCGGCACGCAGTACAGCGTCACCCCGCTCAGCGGCGTCATCGACGACGAGGCCGGCGGTCAGGGCGCGGTGAGCTTCGCCATCAGCGGGCTCCAGAACGGCTCGCCCGACGGTGTCGCCCTCGTCGATCCCTCGGGTGCGGTCGTCGAGTTCCTCTCCTACGAAGGCTCGTTCGCAGCGACCAACGGTCCCGCCGCCGGACAGACCAGCGTCGACATCGGCGTCTCGGAACCCGGTGACACCCCGATCGGGCAGTCGCTCCAGCTCGTCGACGGCGTCTGGACCGGTCCGGCCGACGAGTCGCCCGGCGTCCTCAACTCCGGTGGTGGCGGGGGCGGACCCGGTGGCGACGTGACGATCATGGAGATCCAGGGCTCCGGCGACGCCTCGCCCCTGGTCGGCCAGGAGGTCACCACCACCGGTGTCGTGACCCGACTCGGCGCCTCCGGCTTCTACGTCCAGGACCCGGTCGGCGACGGCGACGCCGCCACCTCCGACGGCATCTTCGCCTTCACCTCGGCCACCGTCGCCGTCGGTGACGCCGTCGAGGTGACCGGTACGGTCGCCGAGTTCTTCGAGGCCACCCAGGTGGCGGCGTCGGAGGTCACGGTCACCGGCACCGGAACGGTCGCGCCGACCCCGATCGACCTCGAGACCCTCGGCGGCGCCTTCGAGCCCGTCGAGCACATGCTCGTGGCGACCGGCACGCTCTTCGCCGGTGACGTGTTCAACTTCCTCGAGTTCGGCGAGATCACGGCCTACCCGTTCCTGCCGGTGCAGCCGACCGAGGTCGTGGAGCCCGGGCCGGCGGCGGCGCAGCTCGCCGCCGACATCGCCGCCTCGTCGATCATCGTCGAGGACGGTGTCGGCGGTCGGAACAACCCGACGTTCCCGTTCCTCGTCGCCGACGGCGGTGTCGAGCGCCTCGTGAAGTGGGGCGACGAGTTGCCGGGTGGCGAGGGCATCATCACCTTCACCTTCGGCAACTACAAGCTGCTGCCGCTCGGCGACCCGTTCACGACCGGCGACACGTTCCAGCCGACCAACCCCCGCCCGACCTCGACCCCCGACCCCGGCGGCTCGATCACGGCGGCGTCGTTCAACACGCTCAACCTCTGGACCAACGACGGTGGCCAGGAGCGGGGTGCTCGCACCCGGGAGCAGTACGACATCCAGCTGGCCAAGCTCGTCGACGCCGTCGTGGCGCTCGATGCCGACGTCCTGGCGCTCCAGGAGCTGCAGAACGACCCGGCCGGCGACGCCGCGTCCGCGGTCGACTTCGACATCGGCAAGGAGTCGGCCGAGGCGCTCGCCGACGCGGTCAACGCCGCCCTCGGCGAGGACCGCTACGAGTGGATCGACACCGGCGTGATCGGCACCGACGCCATCAAGGTCGGCTTCATCTACGACCAGACGGCGGTGGCGCCGGTGGGTGCACCGATCATCGTGGGCGAGGGTGACCCGGCCTACCAGCCGGACCGCAACCGCCCGTCGGTGGTCCAGGGCTTCGAGGAGATCGCCACCGGTGAGCGCTTCACCGCCGTGTCGATCCACTTCAAGTCGA
>JBCCTY010000105.1:0-11849 GCA_039197885.1 Actinomycetota bacterium
CGCGAGCTGGTGGACGGGTTGATCGAGGCCGAGGAGGCGGGCGTGCTCCGGCTCCGCGACGGCGACCGGCTGGAGTTCACGCACGCGCTCCTCCGCGACGCGGCCGACGAGGAGCTCAGCTCCTCGGACGTCGCCCGAGCCGAGCTCCACCGATGTCTGGCGATGGCGATCGAGCAGGTCCACGCTGGCGAGCTCGACGCCTACGCCGGGCAGATCGCTCAGCACTTCGACGCCGCGGGCGGCGAGCGCGAGCGTGCGCTGGTCCACTACCGGCGGGCGGCGCAGCGAGCGACGGCGGCACTCGCCCACGGCGAGGCGGCTCGGCTGCTCGAGCGCGCCACCACCCTGGCGACCGGCGCCGATGCCGAGACGCGGGCCGAGATCCAGTTGGAGCTGGGTTTCGCGCTGAAGCGTGCCGGAATCGGGAGCTACCGAGCTCCCTTCGACCGGGCCTACGACCTCTCTCGGGAGCTGGACGACCCGCGTCGTCGCTACGAGCTCGCACGCGATGCGCTGCTCGGTGTCTCCCGCGGGATCTTCTCCTACGTGGGCCACATCGACGAAGAGAAGGTCGAGCGAATCCACCACACGATCGCAGCAGCGCAGCCCGACGACGTCGCCGATCTCGCCCTGCTGAAGGTGCACCTCGCCGTCGAGCTCTCGTTCAGCCCTGATCGAACGCTGCAACGAGAGCTCGCCGAGGAGGCCCTCGCCCTGGCCCATCGCTCGGGGGACGGCGAGATCATCGAGCGGGTGATGTTCCAGTTCATGGTCGCCCGGTGGGGGCCCGACTCGATCGACGAGCGCCTCGAGATCGGCCACCAGCTCCACGAGCGGATCAGGCCAGCCCTCCGAGACCCCGAGCATCGCGAGGCAGGCCGTAGCCCCGGTCTCATGGTGAACGCCGTGACGAACTACTTCCAGGCCTGCATGGAGGGCGGACGCTTCGACGTGGCGAAGCGGTTGCTGGCCGATCTCACCACGCTCGCCGACGAGACGCGTCAACCGAGCACGATCGGGTACGCCTGCCTCCGACAGTCGTCGTGGGCCGCCATGCGGGGCGAGCTCGACCTGGCCGCCCGCCTGGCCCGGGAGGCGCTCGCTGCGGCCACCGAGGCGCAGCAGCCGGACGCTCCGGCCTTCTTCGCCGGGCAGGACTACGTGATCCACCTCCACCGGCACGCCCTCGCCTCGAAGATCGACGAGTTGCGCTGGGTGATCGAGGAGTTCGGCGAGGTCCACGCGTTTCGCGCCGGGCTCGCACTGGCCCTGGTCGAGAACGGTCGGGCCGACGAGAGCCGCGTCCATTACGAGCGCCTGCTCGAGATCGTGCCGACGCTCCGCAAGGATCTCAACTACGTGCTCACGGTCTCGATCACCGCAGCGTGCTCATCGCGACTCGGCGACACAGGTGGCGCCGGTCTCCTGTTCGGACACCTCGAGCCCTATCGGGCGCGATACGTGGACATCGGTACCGGGTTCTACGGTGCCGTCGAGCACTACCTCGGGCTGCTCGAATCGACGCTCGGCCGCCACGATGCCGGACACGAGTCGATCCGGCGCGCCTGGACCCAGTACGACCACATCGGAGCGGCGCCGTGGTCGATCCGCGGCCGGGTCGACGGCGCCAGAACACTCGTCCGCATCGGACGGGACGACGACGCCCGACGCTTGCTCGACGAGGCCAAGGCGATCGCCGATCGGGCCTCGCTGTCGGGGCTCGGCCGCTGGGTCGCCGAGGAGATCGACGAGCTCTGGTCGCACCGCCCCGGGCCCTGACCCGACTCACCAGTCGAAGATGCGACCCAGCTGTTCGAGCGCCAGGTAGATCACCGTCCCGGCCACCGCGAGGATCGTCGGTGGCAGGATCCACGGTGCCGCCACGGCGGCCACCAATGACGCCCCCCACTGCTTCCCCCACAGGGCACCGGCCACGACGGGCGTCACCACCGAGATCCCGAGCAGGTTCCACGGCGCGACATCGAACAGCGTCCCGGTGTCGGCGACGAGATCGACGACGGCCGAGACGAACGACGCGATGCCGATCGTCGCCAGCACCAGCCACACGAACAGCAGGAGTCGCCGCCAGCCACCGACCGCCCACCGGGTGCGCAGCGCCACGGCCGCCCACATGATCCACCGCTTGAAGAACGGCTCACCGACCGACTCCAGCATGAAGCGGAAGTACCGGTCCGATGCCGCGTCGTCGCCGAGCGCGCCGCCGTTGGGCTCGTCGACGATCAGCTTGTCGTGGATCAGCGCAGCGGGCGTGTAGGCGCCGTAGGGATCGGCGAACCACCGCACGAACGGCGGCACCGACGCCAGATCGGACGTCTCCCCGGGCTCCAGCACCGAGGCCTTCTCGCGCATCTCGTCGGTGATGTGCGGGTACTTCTCGGACGGTAGGCCCATGTCCCCGATGAACTCGATCCGGCTCTCCACCCGGAAGGAGCTGGCATCTGTCTGGCCCAGCTGGATCGGGCCACCGCTGGCGCCGTCGATCAGGAAGTGACTCCCCCAGGGTCCGCTCACGGTCGCTCCTCACCCGTTCGCCGGAGCAGCCTGCTCCGTCGGTTGCTGCGCAGCAACCACTCCGATGCTGCATAGCTCACGCGGAGCCGTCGTGCACCGGGGAGCTCCTCGCTCAGCGTCGTCGTCATCGTCATCACCTCCTCCTACGGATCGGAGTCGCCAGTGGTTCGCGCTGATACCGGCGATCTCAGGACGCCTCGTCGAGCAGGGCGCTGGTCTCCGCCAACGGGGCGAGTCCGAGCTCGGACTGCATCACCCGAGCGCAACGACGGAACTGCTCGCGGGCCAGATCGGTGCGTCCGGCGGCGAGGTGGACCTGGATCAGCTGCCGGTGTGCCACCTCGTCGGCCGGGTCGAGTTGGAGCGCCCGCTGCGCCGCCGCATCGGCACGCTCGAGCTCGCCGTGACGGCGGGCAGCATCGCCGAGTCGGTGCAGCTCGTCGCAGAGTCGCCAGGTCACGTGGCGACGATGGCGATCGATCCACTCGGCGCCGTGCTCGCCCTCACAGAGCTCACCCATGGGCTGGGCCAACGCCGCATCGAGCATGGCCATCGCTGCCTCGACATCGCCGGCCCCGACCAGCTCGCGACCGCGGTCGAGACAGCGCAGGACCTCGTCGAGGTCGACGTCGACGAGATCGGGTCCGGCGAGGACGTAGCGGTCGTTCTGGAACGTGACGAGCCGGTCACCATCGCGCCCCAGGACCCGCCGGAGCTTGTGGACGGCGACGTGCACCCGGTTCCGGGCGCCGTCGAAGGGAGCGTCGGGCCAGACGTCCGCGAGCAGCTCGTCGAAGGGCACCCCGTGGGGTCGGGCGATGGCGAGCCGGGCGAGGATCGCCCGACCGTTGCGACTGCGCCAGCCGTCCACCGGTCGACCGTCGATCCAGAGCCGCATCTCGCCGAGCAGCTGGATCCGCACCCGCGGGTGCGTCGTCGAGGGAGACGCCGGCGCGACGAAGATCGACGCCAAGCGCTCCAATCCCTCGACGAGCTCGTCGATGGCCACCGCCGAGTCGGCCTCCAACGCCTGCCGTCCCGCCGGTTGCCGGAGGAGGTCGCATGCCGCCAGCAGCGCGCCCACCCCCTCGTCGACGATGGCCCGCACGCCGTCGGCCGCCGCCCGCTCTCCCACCTGTTCGTCCATGGTCTCCCCTAGTCCGTCCCTCGGCTCGGAACCTACGAACGACCTGGTCAGGCGTCTGTGGCAGGAATCCCATGACCGTGTCGGATTCCGGACACGACTACGATCGCCGTGCGGGCTGTGGGGCAGCCGGGGGCAGGTGGGATGGAGTCGTTCCTCGAGATGATCGGGCCGCGGGCCGAGGCGTCGTTGCGTCGGGCCGCCATCACGCGCCGGTACCGACGCGGCGACACCCTGTTCCACGAGGGCGACCACAACGACCAACTCCACGTCATCGTCGCGGGCACGATCACCGTCTCCATGGCCGACCTGACGGGAGCGTCGGTCATCGTGAACGTGCTCGGCCCGACCGAGCTCCTCGGTGAGCTCAGCGTCCTGATCGACGAGTCGCCCCGGACCGCGACCGCCGTCGCGCTCGAGGACACCACCACCCTCGCCGTCACCGGACCCCAACTCGACGTGTTGCGCTCGTCGCATCCGTCGGTCGACCGGGCGCTGGTCGAGATCCTCGCTCGCAAGCTGCGCGACACGAGCAGTCGGGTGTTGGAGAACAGCCGCCTCGATGCCCGCCAGCGGGTGCTGCGACGACTGGCGGCGCTCGTGGCGTCGACCGATCAGCCGCCGAACCGGGCCGTCATCCCCATCACCCAGGAGACGCTCGCCAACATGGCCGGGGCCGACCGTCGCAAGGCCAACGAGGTCCTCGGCGAGCTGGAGCGGGCCGAGATCGTCGAGCGCGGCCACCGCGGCAAGATCGTGGTGGTCGACGCGAGCCGCCTCTACGAGCTGCTCCCCGCGCCGGCCCGCCCGGCCTGATCGCCGGACAGGGCGCGGACAGCCGGCGTCGGGACGATCGCCTCCCCGACGAGGAGGCCCACGTGTCCCACCTGCACCGCTCTGCCGATGTCATCGCGCCGAGGTCGCCCTTCTACCAGGGCCCGTTCGGCCGGCTGTTCCCCGAGCTCGATGGCTGGCGTCCGCCCGGCGTGCCCGACCACGAGCTCGACGAGCACTTCCTGCGGATCGCCAATGACCGCATGAGCGAGCGGCCGACGGTGAACCCCGGCGAGCTCTCGAACCCCGACGACGTCGAGGCGCTCGAGACCGAGTTCGGTTCGGCGATCCCGGCCGGCTACACCTACTTCGGGCAGTTCGTCGACCACGACGTGACGTTCGATCCCACGTCGAGCCTCCAGCGCAGCACCGACCCGAGTGGCCTGCTCAACTTCCGGACCCCACGCCTCGACCTCGATTGCCTCTACGGACGAGGCCCCGCCGATCAGCCCTACCTCTACACCGACGGCGGGCGGAGGTTCCTCATCGGCACGGCCACGGGCTGCGGGCTGCCCGACCTTCCCCGCAACAGCGAGGGGCGAGCGCTCATCGGTGACATGCGCAACGACGAGAACGTCATGGTCTCGCAGCTCCAGCTCGCCTTCCTCCTCGCCCACAACGAGCTGGTGACGCGGGCCGAGCAGGCCGGCGCCGGCGACCCGTTCGAGGCCGCTCGGCGCACGTTGCGTTGGCTCTACCAGTGGCTCGTGTGGAACGACTTCCTCAGCCGGCTCACCGACGTCTCGATCTGGGCGAGCGCGCTGCGGCTCACCACCGGGAGCGACGGTCCCGTGCGCTGGGATCGCGGGCTCCGTGCCGTCTACGACTGGAAGCACCAGCCCTTCATGCCCGTCGAGTTCTCGGCTGCCGCCTACCGCTTCGGTCACTCGATGGTGCGCAACAGCTACCGGCCGAACGATCCGCATGCGCCGTGCCCTGGCGGCTTCACACCCATCTTCGACAACACCGGCACCGATGACCCGGAGGACCTCCGCGGCTTCCGAGCCGTCTCGGCACGCAACGTCCTGCAGTGGGATCGGTTCCTCCCCATGGGCTCCGAGCAGGACGGCGCGCCGCAGCTCGCCCGACTGCTCGACACCAGGCTGGCCAACGCGCTGGCCACCCTGCACGAGGGTCCCGCCGGCGATCCCCTCAACGTGCTGGCCTTCCGCAACCTCCGCCGGGGCGTGGCCCTCGGCCTCCCGGCGGGCACGGCGGTCGCCCGTCGCCTCGGGCTCGTGCCCCTCGACCTCGACGATGGTGAGCCCGACTCGTTGTGGTTCTACGTCCTGAGGGAGGCCGAGGCGGTCGGCGGCGGGCGGCTCGGTTCGGTCGGGTCGACGATCGTCGCGGCGACCTTCGCCGGGCTCCTCGGCGGCGATCGCTCGTCGTTCTTCCGGGCCGAGCCGAACTGGCACCCATCGACCGACGAGCTCCTGCGGGACGGCGACGACAACGTCGACGATCCCACCTGGACCCTGGCCTCGATCATCCGGCTCTCGGGCCTACCGGTGAACGGCGACGACTTCGGGTGAGTCAGGCGCCCATCGACAGGGCGACCCCGAGGAGGAGCGCGGCGATGCCACCGATGGCGGAGGCCGCTCCTCCGACGGCGAGCACCACCCGGGAGCCCGTGTTCGAGTGGGCGAGCGCGCCGATCGCCGACGCGGCGACGAGCAGCAGCTTCAACCCGAGCGTGACCTGGTACTCGGTGGAGGTGTCGCCGATCTCGATCTCGAAGAGGTTCCACACACCGGTCACCACGAGGACGGCGAACGCCGGCCAGGCGAGCGTGTTGAACCGGCGGGCGGCCTGGCGGGGCGCATCGTCACCGAGGCTGCGAAGGGTGGGCAGCAGCCCGGCGAGCACGAGCTGCCCGCCGACCCACACGGTGGCGGCGATCACGTGGAGGAAGACCCGCCAGACGTCGAGATCGAGGCTCAGCACGCCTGGTGACGCTAGATCGCGAAGGCGACCTCGGCGAGGTCGACGTGGTCGTACCGACCACCGACCGGGATGCTCTCGACGACGATCATCGCGGTGGCCACCCAGCCGATCTCCACCGGTCGGGGGACGAAGGCCCGCTCGGCCCCGTCACGGAAGTAGCCGACCGTGAGATGCCCCCGGAACGGCGACGGCTTGGGCGCGAGCGACCTCGTGGCCTCGACCACCGCGGTGACGATCTCGTCGGCACCGCCGATGGGCACCGCGACCACCTGATCGAACATCGCCCGGGCGGCGGGACCACCGACCACCTCGATCGGCGGGAACCGGAAGGTCCGGAGCGCCTCGACCAACCGGTCGCGATCGACGTCGGGGTAGAAGCGCAGCGTCACGTGGTAGTCGTCGGGGTCCGACCACCGCACGCGATCGTCGTCACCGCGCACCTCGGCGACCGCATCGACCACGGCCACCGGCGGCCGGAGGCTCACGTAGCAGCGGGTCACACGATGAGGTGGCGCCGGAGGACGTCGAGCAGTGAGATGACCGCGAACTGCCGGATCTGGGTGCGATCACCGGGGAGTTGCATCTGCCGCGAGATGACCTCCTCGCCGATGGCGATGCCGAGGTGGACCGTGCCCACCGGCTGGCCCTCCTGCTCGGTCGGACCGGCGACGCCGGTCGTGGCGAGCCCGACGTCGGCCCGGAGGCGGCGACGCACGCCCACCGCCATCGCCTCGGCCGCGGTCGACGACACCACGGGACCGAGCGGGACGTCGAGCAGGTCGAACTTCACCTCGGACGCGTAGGAGACGATCCCACCCCGGAAGACGTCGCTCGCACCGGGCACGTCGGTGAGTCGGGTCGCGAGCAATCCGCCCGTGACCGACTCGGCGACGGCCAGCGTCAGGCCCCGCTCGCGGAGGAGGGCGAGGACGGCGTGCTCCATCGTCTCGTCGTCGAGCCCGAACACGAGATCGCCGAGCACCTCCCGGAGGAGCGCCTCCTCCTCGTCGAGCACGGCGATCGCCGCGGCCTCGTCGACCGCCTTGGCCGTGATCCTCACCTTGAGGCCCTCGATGCCCGAGGCCAGGAACGCCAGGGTGCGGGTCCGGTCGGCGTCGAGCTCGTCGATCCGGTCGGCCAACCGCTCGGCGAGGCCCGACTCCGACTCGCCCCAGGTGCGCAGCACCCGCGATCGGATCACGGCGGTGTCGCCCGAGCGCCGACGCAGGTCGGGGATGACGGTGCCGAGCACCATCTCGCGCATCTCGCGGGGGACCCCGGGCACGGCGTAGATCACCCGATCGCCCACCGGGGCGACGAGACCCGGCGCGGTGCCGGGCTGCTGGGCCATGGTCGACGCGCCGACCGGCACCATCGCCTGCGACAGGTTGTTCCGGGGCATCGTCCGGCCTCGCCGCTCGAACATCGAGCGGATCCGCTCGGCGATCACCTCGTCGAGCACCAGCTCGACGCCCATCACGTCGGCGATGACGTCACGGGTGATGTCGTCCTGGGTCGGGCCGAGCCCGCCGCAGCAGATGACGGCGTCGGCGCGGCTGAGCGCCAGCTCGATCGCGTCGCGGATGCGCTCGGCGTTGTCGCCGACCTTGGTCTGATGGAGCGAGTCGATGCCGGCCAACGCCAGCTGCTCCCCCATCCACGACGAGTTCGTGTCGACGATCTGGCCGAGCAGGAGCTCGGTCCCGATGGCGACGACCTCACATCTCACGCCGGCATCCCCCGCATGGTCCGACCTGCGTCGCGCAGGTAGTCGAAGCCCGTCCACAGCGTCAACGCCACGGCGGTCCAGAGCAGCACGTCGCCCGGGACGTCGCTGCGATCGGCGAGCACGGGCAGGATCGCCGCGCCGATGGCGAGCTGCTGGACGAAGGTCTTCCACTTGGCGGCGGTGCGGGCCGGCACCGACACGCCCCGCCTCCCTGCGTAGCTCCGCCACGCGCTGATCACCAGCTCGCGCCCGGCGATGAGGCCGACCGGGAGCGGATCGAAGCGACCCCGCACGACCAGCGCGAACATCCCGCCCAGCACGAGCACCTTGTCGGCGAGGGGGTCGAGGAACGCCCCCGAGTTGGTGGTGCCCTGTCGTCGGGCGAGCCAACCGTCGACGAAGTCGCTCGCCCCGAGCACGAAGCCCAGCGTGAAGGTCAACCAGGTCGCCCCGTCGCGAGCCACGAGCACCAACCACGGGACCGACAGGACGAGCCGGGCGATCGTGATGACGTTGGCCGGCGTGAGGATCTTGCTCGGGTGGTAGCCGGTGCCGGTCACGGTGCGAACGTCGCCGTGACCGGCACGGTGACGGGTTCGGCGACCAGATCGGGACCCAGTGCGGACACCACCCGCACCGTGGCGGTCGAGCCCACGTCGAGCGATGACGGGACCGCCACGACGCCATCGATCTCCGGTGCCTCCCGGAACGAGCGCCCCACCCCGGGCTCGTCGACGAGCACCTCGATCTCGTGGCCGATGAGCGCGTCGCGCCGTCGGGCGGTGATGGCGTCCTGGAGCTCGGACAGCTCGGCGAGGCGCTCGAGCATCAGCCCCTCGGGCACGCGACCGTCGAGACCGACCGCATAGGTGCCGTCCTCGGGACTGAACGGGAAGAACCCGCACCAGTCGAGCTGGGCCTCCTCGACGAAGCGGAGCAGCTCGTCGTGGTCGTCCTCGCTCTCACCGGGGTAGCCGACGATGAAGTTCGATCGCAGCGCGGCGCCCGCCTCGCGGGAGCGGATGGCCTCGATGCGCTCGAGGAACACCGGGCCCTCGCCCCAGCGGCGCATGCGCCGAACGAGCGGGCGTGACACGTGCTGGAGCGAGAGGTCGAAGTAGGGCACACCCGTGGCGCAGATCGTGTCGATCAGCTCGTCGGTGAGCTCCGACGGGTAGAGGTAGAGCAGTCGCACGCGATCGGTCCGCTCGCTGACCGCCCGCACGAGCGGGACGATCTGACCCCGCTGGCCGAGGTCGGCGCCGTAGCGGGCGAGGTCCTGCGCGACGAGCACGATCTCGTGGACGTCGAGCGCATCGACCTCGGCCAGGATCGACTCGGTGGTGCGCGACCGCTGCTTGCCCCGGAACGACGGGATCGCGCAGAAGCCACACGCCCGGTCACAGCCCTCGGCGACCTTGACGTAGGCCCACGGCCGGCCGGCTGCGGGGCGCCGGAGGTTGAGCAGGTCGAAGTCGGGCACGATCCCCTCTGCCGGTGCGAGCGACAGCTCGGGGTGGTCGATGCGGCGGCCGACGGCCAGGCGCTCCTCGGCCAGCACGTCGTGACCGAACCCGGCGATGCGGTCGACCTCGGGGAGGGCTTCGGCCAGCTCGGCACCGTGCCGCTCGGCCATGCACCCCGTGACCACGAGGCGTGCGCCGTCGCGACGCCGGTCGCTGAGCTCGAGGATCGTGTCGATCGATTCCTGCCGGGCCGACTCGATGAACGCGCAGGTGTTGACCACGACGACGTCGGCCTCACTCGGCGAGGCGGCAGGTTGCAGGCCGTCGGCCGCCAGCGTCCCCTCGAGCTTGTCCGAGTCGACCTGGTTCTTGGGACAGCCGAGTGTCTCGAGCCAGTACCGATCGGGCATCGAACGCAGTCTACGAACCGTGGGCGAGCGCCAGACCAGGACGGGGCCAGGTGGTCGACACCAGCCTCCCGGTGGCCGACAGCGTGATGAAGGCCGTCGTCAGGTCGTCGCCGCCGAAGCAGATGTTGGTCGTGAGGGGGTCGTCGCAGGGCACGTGGTGGATGCCCTCCTGCTCGCCCCCCGGGGCCACGACGGTGATGCCGCCGTTGCGGATGGTGGCCACGCACACGTTGCCTGCCGAGTCGACCGCCATGGAGTCGAGGAGCTGCAGGTCGGGCAGCGTGGCGAGGCAGGTGGGCTGGGCCCGGTCGGGGACGGGGTCGCCGGCGAGGCGACCGGGCCCGTCGAGGTCGAAGGCCAGCACCCGGCCGTGGTGGGTCTCGGCGACGTAGACGCGATCGCCGTCGGCCGAGAGGCCGACGCCGTTGGGCGCATCCATCGGGTGCACGACCTCGCGCACCGAGGAGCCGTCGGCGAGGGCGTGATAGAGGCCGCCCCGGTCGCGTTCGCGGGGTCGGACCTTGCCGTGGTCGGTGAACCAGAACCCGCCGTGACCGTCGAAGACGAGGTCGTTGGGTCCTCGCAGCCCGACGCCGTCGACGTCGGTGTAGACGGTCTCGACGGACCCGTCCGACAGGTCGACTCGTTGGATCGAACCGCCGGCGTAGTCGGCCGGCTGGTTGCCCGGGATCAGGTAGTCGCCGTAGTGGTGCCACTCGAAGCCGCCGTTGTTGCAGATCCAGACGTGACCGTCGGGACCGACGGCGGCGCCGTTCGGGCCGCCCCCGCAATCGGCGACGACGTCGACGGCGCCGTCGGTGTCGACTCGGGTGAGGGTGCCCCGTTCGATCTCGACGACCAGCACGCTGCCGTCGGAGAGCCACACCGGCCCCTCCGGGAAGCGCAGCCCGTCGGCCAACGTCGTGAACCCGTCCCCGTCCCCCGCGCTCATGGCCGGCACCGTAGCGGTCGGCAGCTCAGCGGGGCAGGAACGGTACGCAGGCGCCGGCCAGGATCAGCAGCACGATGCCCTCCCACCGGCTGATCTTGCGACCCTGGGCCATGAACGCCCAGGCGATGAAGCCGATGCCGACCATCATCAGGATCGGGAGGCCGTCGAGGTCGGGGTCGTCGAGCGGGCCGTTGCCGAGGAGTGCCGTGACGCCGCCGACGGCGAAGGAGTTGAACAGGTTCGAGCCGAGCAGGTTGCCGACGATGAGGTCGGTCTGGCCCTTGCGGGCGGCGAGCACCGTGGTGACCAACTCGGGCAACGACGTGCCGATGGCCACGAGGGTGAGGCCGACGAAGCCGCCCGACAGCCCGTTGTCCTCGGCGATGTTGGTGGCGCCCTCGACCAGGAGCCACGCGCCGCCGACCGTGCCGGCGAGGCCGACGAGGGTGCGGCCGAGCTCGACCTTGATGTCGGCGCTGTCGTCGTCGAGGAGCTCGTCGAGCTCGCCACCGGGGTCCTGCTCACCCGACCGGGCACCGAGCAACACGATGGTGATCGCCGCCGCCATCGCACCGGCGAGGACGAGGCCCTCCCAGAAGAGCAACCCGTCCTGGACCAACACGGCGAACACCACCAGCGAGGCCATCGACATGGGCGCCTCGCGACGCAGCACGCTGGCGGGGATGGCGACGGCGGTGATGGCGCCGGCCACCCCGAGCACGAGGGTCAGGTTGGCGATGTTGGAGCCGACGATGTTGCCGACGCCGACGTCGAGCTCGCCCCCGCCCGCGGCGATGCCCGACACCACCATCTCGGGGGCGCTGGTGCCGAAGCC
>JBCCTY010000106.1:0-11842 GCA_039197885.1 Actinomycetota bacterium
ACGCGGGATCGGCGGCTCGGGGAACTCGATCTGGAGGTCGTACATGTCGTAGCGGTGCTCGTCGCGGATGAGCAGGGTGTCACCGAAGCCGTCGGTGGTGACGAGGGCGGCCCGGCCGGTCTTCCGCTCGATCAGGGCGTTCGTGATGAGCGTCGTCGCGTGCACGATCGGCGCCGTGATCTCGGCGGGCGACACGCCGGCCTTGGCGAGGAGCTGACCCACGCCGGTCCGCACACCGTCGAGCGGGGCCGACGGGGTGGTCAGGGTCTTGTCGACGACCACCCGGCCCGAGGCGGCGTCGAGCAGCACCACATCGGTGAAGGTGCCACCGATGTCGACGGCGAGCCGCCAGTCGGAGACCGTCGTCACGTCTCGGCCAGGTCGTTGCGGGGCGGTGAGAAGACGTCGATGATCCAGCACTCGTCGAGCTCGTCGTCACCGATGAAGACCGAGTCGCCGTGTTCGATGCCCGGCGGCGCGAGGTAGATCTCTCCCTCGCCGAGCACCACCCGTTCGTCGAGCTCGGTGCCGCTGCCGATGCGGAAGTCGAGCTTGCCCCTGGCGATCACCCCGAGCTGCTCGTTCGCGTCGTGATGGTGGAGGAACGAGCCGGTCGACCCGCCCTTGATGCGCCAGAAGCAGAGCTGGAGGTGCTCACCGGTGATGACGCGGCGACGGAACCCCGGCCGCTCGGTCTCGACGAAGGCGTCGTCGTCCTCGAAGTGGCAGTACTGGTTGGAGAGGTCGGTCACGCTCACGTCGCGCTCCCCTCGACCCCGGCGAAGCGACGCTGCTCGGCGGCGAGGTCGAGCGGTCGGATGATCGCCTCGTGCTCCTCGTCGCCCCACCACTCGGGCGGGACGAGCCACATGACCTCGAACTCCAGGCCGTCGGGGTCACGGGCGTAGAGGCTCTTGTTCGCGCCGTGATCGGAGGCCCCGACGAGCGCGCCGGCCGCCTCGAGACGGCCCCGCATCTCGACCAGTTCGTCGAGGGTGGGCACCTCCCAGGCGAGGTGGTACATCCCGACGGTGCTGCGCCCGGCCTCGGACGCCGCGGCCCCCGCGCCGATCGAGAAGAAGGCGATGTCGTGGTGGTTGGGCGAGGCTGCGCCACGCATGAAGACGAACTGGCCGCCCGGGTCCTCGATGACGGTCACGAAGCCCAGCACCTCCCGGTAGAAGGCCTCGTGGCGCCGTGCGTCGCGCACGTAGAGCACGGCGTGGTTCATGCCGGTGATGCCCACTTCGGACCCCCTGGGTGGTCGGATGGTCAGACCATAGTCGATGCGATCACGGCGCGGCCCGGGTGCCGGCACCGGCGCCGAGGAACTCGACGAAGCGGCGTTTCCACTCCACCGAGGGTCGATCGGACTGCACGCTCACCACGCCGGCGTTGCCGAGCGGGAGCGGGCCGGGGATGCGTTCGAGCATCGCCTTGTCCTCGGCGCCGATCGCCAGGTCGAACTCGATGATCTCGTCAGCCGGTGTGGCGAAGTCGTCACGGCGCCAGACGATGAAGGTGAAGTACGACCGCTCGTCGTCGATCGGGGCCATGAGCAGGTAGATCACGTGCTCGAGGCCGCTGTCGTAGCGGATGGTGCTGCGCACCGTGAACGGCAGGACGAAACCGGTCGACATGAACCGGTGGACGGTGTCGGTGTCCTCCCCCGAGGTGGTGGCGCCACCGGTCGAGTTGTCGGCGGTGACGTCGTAGGCGTAGCCGACGAAGCTGTCGGGCAGGTCCCCGACCTCGATCGGCGCCACGATCCGCTCGGCGGCGGAACCGAAGGTCCCGGTGTGCACCCACGGGAAGTGGGAGATGTCCATGAAGTTGTCGATCATCCGCGTCGAGGCGCTCTCCCAGACCTCCACCGGCGTGTTGATCCGACGGAAGGCAGGATCGTCGTCGTAGGGCGCAGGCGGGATCTCGGTGCGGGGCTCGTCGATCGACACCCACACCAGGCCGTAGCGGTCGACGCAGTGGTGGGCGTCGAGGTGGGCCTTCGGTGGGACGGTGGCACCGGGCCCGGAGCTGGGCACCTCGACGCAGCGGCCACCGCCGTCGAACGACCAGCCGTGGTAGGGGCACGCGAGGCACCCGTCGGCGACCTCGCCGCCCGACAGCGGGGCGTTGCGGTGCGAGCAGCGGTCGGGCAGTGCGGTCGGGGTGCCGTCGGCACCCCGGAACACGACGAGATCGACCCCGCAGACCGTGCGGGCGAGCGGGCCCGGTGCCACCTCGGAGGACCGGGCGACCGGCAGCCAGCTCGACCGCATCGCCTCCGACGTCGCGAACGAGTCGTTCCCGGCGTCCGCCGCCTCGGTCATGCACCGCACCCCCGTGGTCCCGGGGTCGCCCGATCGCGACCCGCTCGACGATCTTCACGCGGCCGACTCGACACACGCAACGTCGACGGCCACGAACCGGCCCGAACCCCTCCCTCCCGTGCCGGGTCGCGACGGCCCGCCACCTACAGTCGCCCCATGGACGTCGTGGAGCGAGCCCGGCGAGTCGCGACCGACGTGCTGGCGCCGATGGCGGCGACCGTCGACGCCGCAGCGGCGATCCCACGCTCGCACCTGGATGCACTCGCCGACGGCGGGCTCTTCGGCCTCGCCGGACCCGACGGGGTCGATCCCGAGTCCCGCCGAGCGGTGATGCGCACCCTCGCCGGTGCCTGCGGCGCCACGACGTTCGTGTGGGCGCAGCACCACGGCACGACCGCACACCTCGCCGCCACCGAGAACGCGGCGCTGCGCGACCGCTGGCTCGACCGCTGCACCTCGGGTGAGGTGCTGGCCGGCACCGCCTTCGCTCACCTCCGACGGCCCGGTCCGCCCGCGTTGCGGGCCAGCGCGATCGACGGCGGCTGGCGCCTCGACGGGTTCGCGCCGTGGGCGACGTCGTGGGGTCTCGCAGCGGTCTACTCGGTCGCCGCGGCCACCGACGACGGGCAGGTCGTGTGGCTGGCGATCGACGGCGCGGAGGCGCCGGGCCTGCGGGCCTCGGCCCCCTTGGACCTCATGGTGATGGGCGCGACGCTCACCGTCGAGCTGACCTTCGACGGGTTCGAGGTCGCCGACGACCTCGTCCTGTCGGTGCGGGCGCTGGAGGACTGGCGCGGTCCCGATCGTCGGGTCGCCGCCCGCGTCAACCCCGGCGTGCTGGGCGTGGTCGACGCGGCGCTGGATCTGGTCGCGGCCCGCGCCAGCGACGAGGCCGACCTCACCCACGCAGCGCTGGCGGCCGACCTCGCCGACTGGGAGGCGGTCGACGCCGAGCTGCACGCCGACGCGGCCGAGCCGGTCGAGCTCGCCGAGCACCGCGCCGTGGCCATCGACCTCGCCGGCCGAGCGACGACGGCGGCGCTCTCGGTGGCCGGAGGCGCCGGCGTGCACCGGGACCATCGAGCGCAGCGCCTGGCCCGCGAGCGGGCGTTCTACGTGGTCCAGGCCCAGTCCTCCGACGGGAGGTCCGCCACCCTCCACCGCACGCGCACGGCGCCCCCGGCGGCTACGTTCTCGTCCGCCGAACGACGTTGAGGGGGACCGCGTGCGCATCCGAGTCGATTCCGAGAAGTGCCAGGGGCACAACCGCTGCTACGCCCTCGCTCCCGAGCTCTTCGACGTCGACGACTACGGCACCGCGACGGCGCTGCACGACGGCGTGGTGCCCGACGGCATGGAGAGCCAGGCGCAGCTGGCCATCGACAACTGCCCCGAGTTCGCGATCGCCGTCGTCGACGACTGACCGCTCGGCAGCCTCGCGCGACCGAGGCAGGCGACCGCTGTCGATGGCCGCCTTTCGCGGCGCCGAGGCCCCCACGTACGCTCGGAGCGGCGGAGCGTCGAGGGGAGCGGTGACATGGGTCTGGCGAACGGGGTGCACCACCTCGCCATCTGCACGGCCGACATCAAGCGGCAGATCGAGTTCTTCACCGACGTGCTCGGCGCCGAGCTCAAGGCGCTGTACTGGATGCACGGCGTCGAGGGTGCCTGGCACGGCTTCCTCAGGCTGAACGACGCCAGCTACGTCGCGTTCGTGCAGACGCCCGATGTCGGCGGCATCCAGCCCGAGCTCGGGGTCACCCACGCAGCGAACGGCGGCGCGCCGTCGGCCCCCGGCACCCTGCAGCACGTCGCCTTCAGCGCCGCGACTCGCGACGAGCTGCTCACCCTGCGCGACCGCATCCGCGACCGCGGCGTCAACGTCATGGGTCCGATCGAGCACGGGATGTGCACCAGCATCTACTTCGCCGGCCCCGAGGGCCTGAACCTCGAGATCTCCTGGAGCGCGGAGCCGATCGACGAGCGGGCCTGGATCGACCCCGAGGTCGCGGCGCTCGCCGGGATCGAACCCGACGAGCTCGCCGGCTACCTCGCCCCCACCGCCTACGAGAACACCACCGGCGCGCCGGTGCCGAACCCCGAGATCGATCCGGCCAAGCCCCACATGGTCTACCCACCCGAGATCTACCGGGCGATCATGTCGATGCCCGACGACGAGCTCACCGCCCGATTCAGCGAGACGGAGCCCCCCGTCAGCGCCACGTCGTGATCGGCCGCCCAGCGGCCGCGAGGTGACCACCGGCCAGACCGTCGACGACGAGCTCGACGAGCGCTACCCGCGACGGCTGCTCGTCACCGTCATCTCGGCGATCGTGGTGTTCTCGTCGTCGATGACCATCGTCTCGGCGTCGCTGCCGACGATGGCCGACGACCTCGACTCGACCGAGACCTTCCTCAGCTGGTCGGTGACGGGTCTGTTCCTGATGATGGCCGTGGGCACGCCGGTCCTCGGGCGGCTCGGCGACGTGCACGGCCACCGCAGGGTCTTCCTGATCGGCGCCGTCGTCCTGAGCATCGGCACCGTCCTGTGCGGTCTCGCGCCGACGGCGGCGGCGTTCGTCGGTGCGCGCATGATCGTCGGACTCGGGATCGCCGCGACCATGCCGAACTCGATGGCGCTGATCATGGCGGCGTGGCCGGTCGAGCGCCGTTCGGAGGCGATGGGCTGGTTCCAGATGGCCATGACCGGTGCGCCGGTGCTCGGCCTCGTGATCGGCGGGCCGCTCATCGAGGCGTTCGGCTGGCGCTCGGTCTTCGCCGTCCTCTCCCCCATCTCGGTGCTCGGCGTCACGCTCGCGTGGCGGGTGATCCGACCGGCACCGACCCGGGACGACGTCCGCATCGACTGGGCCGGAGCGGCCGCACTCGCGGTGTCGACGCTCGCGCTGCTGCTCTTCCTGCAGCGCGGTGGCAGCGCCGGCTTCGGCGACCCGCTCGCCCTGTCGCTCCTGGCCCTGTCGGCCATGGCGCTCGCCGGCTTCGTCGCCGTCGCGCGAACGGCCGCGGCACCGATGCTGCGGCTCGACTACTTCCGGCGCCCCAACTTCACCGGCCCGCTCATCGCCCAGCCGCTCAGCCAGTTCGCCTACATGGGTGGCTTCCTGATCTCCCCGCTGCTGCTCGACGAGGTCTTCGGCTACTCCGTGGCAACGATCGCGCTCGTCCTGCTGTTCCGACCGGCGGCGTTCAGCCTGTCGTCACCGATCGGCGGACGCCTGGCCGTGACGCGAGGTGAGCGACCCCTCATCGTGAGCGGATCGCTGTTGATGGTCGCGTCGATGGCGGTGTGGGTCGGTGCGGCTCAGTGGGAGAGCATCCCGCTGGTCGTGGTCGGGCTCCTGCTCTCGGGGCTCGCGATGGGCCTGGCCTCACCGTCCTACGCCACGGCGCTGGCCGGCGCGGTCGACGAGCGCGACCTGGGCATCGCCAACGGCATGGGCTCGACGCTCATGAACATCGGCATGCTCACGGGCATCCAGGCGATGTTCACCGTGCTCGGCGACGGTCGGGCGCCGTCGGACTTCGCTGCCGTCTTCGCCTTCGGCGGTGTGGTCGCGGCCCTCGGCCTGGTGGGTGGCCTGATGGTGAGGTCCACCACCGCTCCGTGACGATTCGGTGACATGGGAACCGGCGGACGGACCCGGATCGTCCCACCGGGTGCAAGTGACCGAACCGGTTCCAGCAGGAGGCTCGAGATGCGCAGGGCACTGATCACGGCGACGGCGACGGTGCTGCTCGCGACGGCCTGCACCTCGGGGAGCTCGTCCGACGCGGAGCCACCCGGAACCTCGGGGGCCACGACGACGACGTCGGAGATCGTCGAGCTCGCCGCCGGCGACCTGCGGTTCATCTCCTCGCTGCGCACCTTCGACGAGTGCGAGGCGCTCCTCGACCACATCCACACCGAGGCCGCCGAACGGGTCGGGCCGTGGGGCCTGCAGACCGACGGCTGGTTCGGGCCGGTCTTCTTCGAGGAGGGCGACGTCATCGCCACCGAGGAGACCGAGGCGCCTGCAGAGGGCGGTGCGGTCGCCGACGGGGCGAACGACTTCGATCGGACCACGGCGGCCGCCGGCGATTCCGAGTCGGGCGGCAGGCCGGTCGCTGGTGAGGACTTCTCGGGCACCAACGTGCAGGAGCTCGGCGTCGACGAGGCCGACCTGGTCAAGACCGACGGCGAGCGGATCCTGGTGCTCGCCGGGAACCAGCTGATCGTCGTCGATCCGACCACCGGCACCGAGACCGACCGCCTGACCGTCGCCGAGGGCTGGAACCCCGAGATGTTCCTCGCCGGTGACGAGATCCTGCTCATGGCCCGGGGCGAGATCACCGTCGACCCCGAGACCTCGACGTCCGACGCCGAGGCGTCGTTCGCGGAGGACGCCATCGAGCCCTGGTACGGCGGCAGCGCCACCGTGATCCAACGGATCTCGCTGGGCGGAACGCCCGCAGTGCTCGAGACGCTCCGGGTCGAGGGCGACTACCTCAGCGCTCGCAGCGTCGGCGGCACCGCACAGATCGTCATGCGCCACGATCCGCAGTGGCAGCTCCCCTTCGTCTTCCCCCAGAGCGAGGCCGGCGAGGACCGGGCGGCCGAGGCCAACCGCGAGATCGTCCGCGAGACCGACCTCGACGACTGGCTGCCGAACTACACGGTCGAGGTCGACGGCCGGGTCGTCGACGAGGGTCGGCTGACCGGGTGCGGGCAGGTGCACGCCCCGACGGAGTTCTCGGGCTTCGGCACCTCGACCGTCCTCACCGTGCCGATCGCCGGTGACCTCGATCCGGGCACCGCGAGCACGGTGCTCGCCCCCGGAGAGATCGTCTACGCCTCGACGTCCTCGGTCGTCGTGGCCACGACGAACTGGCTCGACGTCGACGAGGTCGATGACGAGGCCGCCTGGGAGGAGGCCTGGGCGAACCGGCGGACCAACGTCCACCGCTTCGACACGTCGGGCGCGGCGCCCACCTACGCCTCGTCGGGCTCGGTCGAGGGGGTCATCCGCGACCAGTTCTCGTTGTCGGAGTTCGACGGCCACCTCCGGGTGGTGACCACCACCGGTGAGCCGTGGAACGAGACGAGCTCGAGCCAGGTCAGGGTCCTGCGGGAGACCGAGGCCGAGCTGGTCGAGGTCGGCAGCGTCGGCGACATCGGCAACGGCGAGGACGTCCAGTCGGTCCGCTTCGTGGGCGACATCGCCTACGTCGTCACCTTCCGTCAGATCGACCCCTTCTACACGATCGACCTGTCGGTGCCGGAGGAGCCCCGGATCCTGGGCGAGCTGAAGATCCCCGGGTTCTCGAGCTATCTGCACCCGATCGGGGAGGGTCGCGTGCTGGGCGTGGGCTCCGACGCCGACGAGGAGACCGGCATCGTCACCGGCGCCAAGGTGTCGCTCTTCGACGTCACCGACCTCGGTGACCCGCAGGAGGTCGCCGTCTGGAGCGCCCCCGACGGGTGGAACGACGTCGGCTGGGAGCACCGGAGCTTCCTGTGGTGGGAGCCGGAGCAGATCGCGGTGATCCCCGTGCAACTGTGGGCCGAGAACTGGTCGGGTGCCGTCGTGCTCCAGGTGCAGGGCTCCGAGCTGGTCGAGGTCGGCAGGATCGACCACGTCGACGAGGACGGCGCGCCGCCGGGCACCACCGAGTGCGACGTGCTCGAGCCGTCCGACCTCGGCCTCGACGATCGCGACCCCGCCGAGTTCACCTCCGAGCTGGAGTTCCTCCTCACCGACGGCTACGGCCTCACCCTCCTCTGCGGCGCTGACGACGCGCCGGCGGCGGTCGACCACGAGTGCTACGTCGAGCCGTACTTCGCCGAGGAGGCCGCCCGCCTCGGCTTCGACGTCCCCGAGGGTGAGCAGCTCGTCACCTGCTGGCCGAGCCAACAGCTGCCGACCATCGTCCGCAGCCTCGTCGTCGGCGATGACCTCTGGACCCTCAGCGGCCCGTGGGGCGACCTGTCCCAGGGCGGCCGCCTCCAGAGCAACGCCATCAACGGTCTCGAGCGAGGCGCCGTCGTCGACCTCTCGTAGGTCACCTGCCCGTCGGAGCCCGCCCGAGGTGGTGACGGGCGCCGGATCGTCGGAGCCCGACCCTCAGTCGATCCGGCGCTCGTTGCCGGCCCAGTAGGGCTCGCGCAGCTCGCGTTTGAGGACCTTCATCGCTCCCGAGAGCGGCAGCGGTTCGGCTCGGATCTCGACCGACTTGGGGACCTTGAACCCGGCGATGGCCTCCCTGGCGTGGGCCACGATCTCGGCCTCGGTCACCGCCGCCCCCTCACGGGGCACGACGATGGCGTGGACCTGCTCACCCCAGCGATCGCTGGGGATCCCGATCACGGCGACCTGCAGCACGCCGGCATGGGTCGAGATCGCGTTCTCGACCTCGGTGGAGTACACGTTCTCGCCTCCGGTGACGATCATGTCCTTGGTGCGATCGACGAGATAGAGGTAGCCCTCGTCGTCGAGGCGGCCGGCGTCGCCCGAGCGGTACCAGCCGTCGACCATCACCGCCGCGGTCTCCTGGGGCCGATCGAGGTAGCCGACCATGAAGCTGCCCGCCTTCGCGCAGACCTCGCCGACCTCCCCCACCGGCAGGCGGGTCCCCGCATCGTCCTGGATCGAGAGCTCGACGCCGGGCAGGGCGCGGCCCGCCGATCGCAGTCGCTCACCACCGCGACGGTGGTCCTCCGCGGTGAGGCAGGTCAGCACGGCCGAGGCCTCGGTCATGCCGTAGGTCTGGCTGAGCGACACGTCGGGCAGCACCTGCATGATCTGCTCGAGCAGCGCGTGCGGCATCGGTGAGGCGCCGTAGCCGATGAGGCGCACGGTCGCGAGCTTCGCCGGGTCGAAGTCGGGGTGGTTCAGCGCCATCGCGATCATCGTCGGCACGAGTCCGAGGTGGGTGACCTCGTGTCGAGCGCAGTCCTCGATCAGCCGCGCCGGGTCGAAGGTGCCGTGGATCACGGTCGTGCCGCCGCTCGACGGCATCCCCATCGTCCCCATCGCACCTCCGGCGTGGAACATGGGCGTGGCGTTGAGGAAGGTGCTGGCCTCGGTGAAGAAGCCGAACATGAACCCCATCCGGTAGACGTTCAGCGTCTGGGCGCGCTGGGTGTGGAGCACGCCCTTGGGCAGCCCCGTCGTGCCACCCGTGTACATCAGGACCGCGAGGTCGTCCTCGTGGACGTCGACGACGGTGGGCTCGCCACTCGTCACGACGTCGTCGTAGCGGAGGTCGTGGGCGACGTCGCCCTCGCCGAGCAGCACCACCGCCTCGAGCTCGGGCAGGTGCGGCCGGAGCTCGGCGGCCACGGCGGCGAACGACGCGTCGACATAGAGCACCCGCGAGCCCGAGTCGCGGAGGATGAACTCGAGCTCCTTCGGCGCGAGTCGGGTGTTCAGCGGGTTGACCACCCCACCCCCGAGGAAGGCGGCGTGCCAGAGGTTGACGTAGTGGCGGCTGTTGCCGGCGAGCACGGCGAAGCGGTCCTCCTTCGCCAGACCGAGCCGGGTGCGGTGCGCATCGGCGAGGCGGAGCGACCGGTCGACGTGGTCGGCGAGGTGCTCCTCGGTCCCGTCGTCGTCGATGAACGCCGGTCGCGAGCTCTCTCGGCCTGCCGCTGCCAACAGCAGGCGCGGGTACAGCAACTCCTCCATCACTCCCCCTCCTGGATCCCTGGTGCGATCGTAGGAGGTCGAGCGCAAGGGGTCAGAAGAGGCTCTTCTGCGGCCGGATGACCAGCTCCTCGATGTTGAGCTCGATCGGCTGCGTCACGACGTACTCCACGGCGCGGGCGATGTGGTCGACGTCGCCGACCGTCGCCGACATGGCGGCCTGCATCCCGTCGATCTGCTCCTGCGGGAGACGTCCCTCGTCGTCGAACTCGAGGTCGGTGATGCCGCCCATCGCCGCGAGTCCCTCGACCATCGCTCGGTCGACGTTGCGGGTGAAGTTGGTCGCGAACACGCCGGGCATGATCGAGGTGACGCGGATGGGATCGTCCTCGAGCTCGGCTCGGAGCGTGCCGTTGATGCAGTTCACCGCGTGCTTCGTGGCGCCGTACACGCCCGACTCGCGCCGGTGAGCGGCGTTCGAGGAGATGTTGACGATGTTGCCCTCGCTGCCGGTCTCTCGCATGGTGCGGACGGCGGCCTGACAGCCCACGACCAGCGCGAGCACGTTGACGTCGAGCATCGCCTTCCACATGGCCGGGTCACCGTCGAGGATGCTGCCCATGTCGCCGAACCCGGCGTTGTTGACCAGCACGTCGAGGCGCCCGGTCTGCTCGGCGGCGCCGGCGATCCACGACTGCAGGGCGGCCGAATCGGTGATGTCGAACGCGGCGACGTCGGCGGCGCCACCCGCCTCGGCGATCACCGCCGCCGACGCTTCCATCGGCTCGCCGGTGCGGCCCATCAGGAAGACGTGGGCACCGAGCGCACCGAGGTGCTCGGCGACGGCGCGGCCGATGCCGCTGGACGCGCCCGTGACGCACACGGTGCGACCCTGGACGGAACGGTCGGTCATGGTGGCTCCTGGGTCAGAGGACGGGGAAGACGGGCTCGGCGACGCGCTCCGAGCGGCCCAGCGCGCGGACGACCTCCCAGTCGCCCCGCACGTGGCGCGCGACGCCGACCAGGACCTCGATCACCACGGCAGTGGCGTCGGGATCGGTCGACGGACGATCCTCACCGAGGCTGGCAGCGAGGTCGTCGAGGTGGGTGAGCACCTCGACGAGGCGCGTCCTGCAGAAGTGGTCGAGGCTGATCGGCCTCCCGCCGAGCGCCTCGATCATCCGGTCGACGGGCTCGGCGTCGAGCCGGTCGCGCAGCCGGTCGACGAGCGCGACGAAGTCGGCGGCCACGACCTCGACGCCGACCGCGGCCTCCTCCGCCGACACCGCACGGATGCTCTCGTGGATCGGTGCCTCGATCGCGGCGTGGAAGTAGGTGGCGGCGGTGAGTGGCTCGCCGTCGAGCTGGGCATCGGGCTCGGTCCGGTCGAGGTAGGCGATGGTGGCGCCCGCCGCCCGGAGCGTATGCGCGGCCAGGGCCCCGACGGTCATCCCGTCGAGCGCGGACGCGTCATCCCATCGCTCGGCGACGGAGGGCCGGGCGACGAACGACGCGGCAGCTGCCACGGCATCGACCGTGAGCGCCCTGATCCGCGTCGATGAGTCCCCCACGCTCGGCACTCTAGGGTGACGTCGGGGAGGTGAGGGGGCTCGATGGACCTGGCGGACGTGATGACGCGGCGGGGGACCTCGCGCGTCGTGGGCCGACGCCGCGATCGCGTCGGCGACGAGATCCTCCGGGCGACCTGAGCGCCGTGCCCGCCCACGACGGCCCGCCGGCGATCGGCATCACCCTCTTCCCGACCGACCGGTCGATGCCACCGGCCGAGCTGGCCCGGGAGATCGAGGACCGCGGCTTCGAGTCGTTCTGGGTGCCCGAGCACAGCCACATCCCGGCGAGCCGCGAGAC
>JBCCTY010000107.1:0-11828 GCA_039197885.1 Actinomycetota bacterium
CTGCGCATCAACCGGGCGGCGCTCGACGCGCTCCTCGCCGAGGAGGCGTTCTCCCGCCCGATCGACGGCCTCTTCCTCTACGAGCTCGGCCACCAGGGCCACCGTCAGATCGGGATCGTCGGCGAGCTCCCCGTGGACGCCGCAGCCGACGGTCGCATCCTGCGCCACGAGCTCACGCGGATCGATCGGGTCGACCTGCTGGCGCGCCACCTCGACGTGGTCGGCGCGTGGTCGAGCCCGATCGCCGCGACCTACCGGGCCGACCCGGTGGTCGACGCGCTGGTCGACGCGCTCAGCGACCGACCGCCCGACCTCGATCTCCCCGACCACTACCGGGTCGACCAGCGGGTGTGGCGGGTCACCGACCGCGACGAGGTCGACGCGCTGGTCGCGGCGTTCCGTCGTCAGGTGGTCTACGTCGTCGACGGCCACCACCGCCTCGACGCCGCGCTCCACCACGGTGGATCGACCGGCATCCTCATGACGCTGTTCCCCCACGACCAGCTGCGGGTCCGCAGCTTCCACCGAGCGGTCACCCCCGCATCGACCGGAGCGCTCCTCGATGCGGCGTCGGCGCGACCCCTCGCCGCCGAGGAACCGGCCGAGCCCGGACGACCGGGGGAGGTCGGCATCTGGGCCGACGGGCGTTGGCATCGTGGCACCCTCCCCGCACCGACGGGGTCGGAGCTCGTCGATCAACTCGACGTGAGCCGACTGCAACAGGGGCTGCTCGCCCCGGTGTTGGGTGTGGTGGACCCGAGGACCGATCCTCGCCTCCATCACCTGCCCGCGTCGACGGGCGTCGCGAGCGTCGAACGGGCCGCCGAGGGTGGGGTCGGCCTGCTGCTGCACCCGATGTCGATCGACGACCTGCTGGCCGTGGCCGACGCCGGCGATGCGATGCCACCCAAGAGCACCTCGTTCGAGCCCAAGGCCCGATCGGGCGTGATCCTCCGACTGCTCGACGACTGAGGGACCGGCGGGTCCGCCTCGCCGCGAGGACGAGGCGAGACCCGCCAGGGGTCAGGCGTCGGTGCCGACCGGTTCGGTCGTCGTCGTGGTCGTCGTCGGCGGCGGGTCGTTGCCCGATTGGTCGAGCGCCTGGTCGACGAGCTCCTGGGCCTGGTCGACGAGCTCCTGGTAGGTGGCCAGATCACCGGCGCGAAGGGCTTCGTCGGCCTCGGCGAACGCCGCCGCGGCCTGCTGGAGCAGCTCCTCGACCGTGCCCTCGACCGGCGCCGTCGTCGTGTCGGGTGCCTCGGTGGTCGGTGGGCCGGGCTCGGGGTCGGCCTCGTCCGGTTCGGGATCTGCCTCGTCGGGTTCGGGCTCGGCGACGTCGGCGCCGTCGTCGTCCGGTAGGTCGGTCTCGTCGACGACCGCCTGACCGGAGACGGCCGCGGTCAACGCCTGCTCGAAGGTGTCGCGCATGACGACCCGGTCCTCGAAGCCGACGATCACCTGCTCGAGCTGGGGCAGGGGCGTGGCGCCCTGGGCCTGGAGGTAGATCGGGCGCACGTAGAGCAGCGAGTTCTCGACCGGGACGAGCAACAGGTTGCCGGCCACGATCTCGGAGCCGTCGCCCTCGAGCAGGGAGAACACCCGCGAGATCTCCGGTGTCGTCGCCGATTCCGAGGCGAACTGCGCCGGGTTGTCGGGCGCGGCGCTGCCCGCGATCTCGTAGACGATGAGCTCGCCGTAGGAGCCGGGATCGGACCCCGCCGTCATGAACCCGGTCAGCTGTGGTCGGTTGCCGGCCTCGGAGAACGGGCTGAACGGCCGGAACAGCACGAACTCGGCGGACTCGCGGCCCGGGAGGGTCATCTGCAGGTACTGCGGCGCGATGCGGGCGTCGACGTCGCGGGCGAGACCGGTCTCCTCGTCGACCTCGGTCACCACGGAGCGCTGGCCGAGCTGGTTGCCCGGGTCCTGGGCCACGTCCCACGCGCCGGTCTGGACGTAGAACTCGCTCGCCACGTCGATGCGGTAGCGGCCCCACATGTTGGTCTGCACCCGGAAGAGATCCTCCGGGTAGCGGAACTGGGCCTCGAGCTCGGCCGACGGCGGTCCCTCGGCGAAGAGGTCGGGGAAGATGTCCTGGTACGCCTGGATCAGGGGATCGTCGGGATCGACGACGTACAGCACGACCGAACCGTCGTAGGCGTCGACCACGACCTTGACCGAGTTGCGGATGTAGTTGAAGTCGCTGTTGAGGCCGGTGCCCGGCGTGAGCTGGTCGCGGTCGGCCTCCTGCGCGTAGGGGTAGCGGTCGGTGATCGTGTAGCCGTCGAGGATGAACACGACGTCACCGTCGATCACCGCCGGGTAGGGGTCGGCGTCGAGGCGCAGGAACGGGGCGACGGTCTCGACCCGGTCGACGACGTCGCGGTTGAGGAGGATCCGGGAGTCGCCCTGCATCTCGGACGAGATCAACGGGTTGAGATCGCCGAAGCGGAGCGCGAACGCGCTGCGCCGGAGGAACGACCCGATGCCGACACCGGCCTCGCCGTCGTAGCGGAACTCCTGGACGACGTCATCCTCGGTCTGGAAGTCGACCTCGTCGGTCTCGGCCCCGACGATGGCGTAGCCACCGAGGCCCTCGCCGAAGTAGATGCGGGGCTGGTCGATGTCGAGCGCGGCGGTCTCGGAGTCGATGGGGACGCCGCTGACGATGAAGTCGGGCTGACCGCTGGGTTCGACCTCGTTGGAGGGCGCGACCGCCAGGCCGTAGCCGTGGGTGTTGCGGATCGTGGTCGCCTCCCACGTCCGCGTCGGGAGGCCACCGACGTCGAGCTCGCGGGCCGACAGCACGACGGGCACCGTCTCGCCGTCGATCTCGTAGCGGGAGACGTCGAGGTCCTGGAAGTCGTAGAAGCTGCGGACGCCCTCGAGGCGCTGGAACGAGTCGCGCACCACCCCGGGGTCGAGGAGACGGACGTTGTCGACGGTCTCGCGGCTCGCCTCGACCTCGGCCGGCGAGAGCACGGGCTCGTAGTCGAAGCGTTCGATCTGGACGTCGTCGAGGCCCATCGCCGCTCGGGTGGCCTCGATGTTGCGGTCGATGAAGGGCGCCTCGCGGCTGGACTCGGCCGGCTCGACACGGAAGCGCTGGATGAAGGCCGGGTAGATGCCACCGGCCACCACGGCGACCAGCGCCCACAGCCCGACGGCGAGGATCGGCCACGTGAAGCCTCGGCGCCAGATGTTGAACACCAGGAGCCCGAAGGCGAAGAGGCTGATGAGGACCAGGAGGTTGAGCGCCGGGAGCTGGGCCTCGATGTCGGTGAAGGTGGCGCCGTCGACGAAGCCCCGCTGCGAGAGGGTGAGCTCGAAGCGATCGAACCAGTAGCCGACCGCCTTGATGAGGGCGAGGATGCCGAGCAGGAGCGAGATGTGGGCCTTCACCTGGGGGGTGACCCGGTCACCCTCCTCGGGCTGCAACCGGATGCCGCCGTTGAGGTAGTGGGCGACGGCCGTGACGATCGTGACGATCAGCACGGCGGCGAAGGACCAGCTGACCAGGAAGCCGATGAACGGCAGCTGGAAGACGTAGAACCCGACGTCACGACCGAACTGCGGGTCCTCGATCCCGAACTCCTGCCGGTTGAAGAAGAACAGCACGTTCTCCCACTGACCGGACACCCCGGTACCGGCGATCAACCCCAGCAGCAGTGAGACGCCCGAGCGGACCAGCATCCGTCGACCACCGACGAAGTCCTGGTAGCGCTCGATCAGCTCCTCCTCGGGCCCGGGGGCGCGCGTGGTCGGTGCGAGCCGATCGGCGATCGCCAGGTTGATCCACATCAGCACGAAGAAGATCAACGTGAACGCCACGACGAGGAGGACCCTCGTGCCCAGGACGGTTCGCCAGACCGCCGACAGGCCCAACGAGTCGAACCACAGGAAGTCGGTGTAGAACCCCGCCACGCCACGGATCGACGTGACGAAGAGGAACAGGGCGATCAGGACGACGACCAGGGCGACGCGCCCACGGGTCACGCCGCGCCGGGGGGTGCTCATCTCAGTGGGAGGCCGCATCGTGGCGTCAGACTACCGCCGACGATCGTGCACCTGACCGCGAGGTGATCCGGAACCTCGGGCGAGCCCCGACGGCCCGGGAGACGCCGACCTCCTGCTCAGGACCCACGTCGGCATCCCTGCTCCCCCGAGCCGAGCGAGCAGGACCCGCGGCGTGACAGCCGTCCGGACAGGCCGCTGGAGCAGGGACCTGCGGCGTGACAGCCGTCCGGACAGGCCGCTGGAGCGGGGACCCGGGTGGCGCGGCGAGCGGAGCGTTCGCCGCCGGGCTGCCGAGCGCTCAGTCGGACGGCGTGTCGGGCACGACGAGGCAGCGGCACCCGAGATAGGCCGGCGCGCCCTGGTGGCCCGTCGGGAAGGCCTCGCCCCGGGTCAGGACGCCGGCCAGCTCGTTGTCGGCGCCCTCGGCACAGGCGTGCGCCGGGTCGCAGTGCCAACGGACCTCGGCGTCACCGGCCGCGCCGGCGAGCGCACCCTGCGCCAGGGCAGCGGCGACGAAGCCCTCGGCCAAGGGCGCGATCCGCTCGGCCCGCCACTCGCGGAAGATCGACCGCACCCGGGGCGCGGCGTTGCCTCCCTCGTCGACGGCACCGTGGAGGCGCCGCAGCAGCGGCGTGGTGAGCTCGGCGGCGAGCTCGTCGGCCAGGGCCTCGACCGACACGACGAACGGCTCGCCCACCAGCGTGCTGCCCGCCGTCGCGGCCTCGGCGAGATCGTCGACCACGGCGGCACGGAAGGCGTCGGCGACGACGGGGCCGAGATCGTCGACGAGCCGACCTCGATGGAGCCCGTCGAGCACGACGTTCTGCTGATCGGCGAGGACCCGCTTGAGCCGGGAGGCCAGCTCGCCGCGGTGGTCGGCGAGGAGCTCGTTGCGCCGGTCGAACAGCGCCGCCACCCCGGCATCGACCGCCGGGCCGGCGACCTCGGCCTCCTCCACCATCGGCTCGACCGCGGCGACCTCGACCCGCTCGGAGTCCTCGGCGACCTCGACCCGCTCGAAGTCCTCGGCGACCTCGGCGGCCTGAGGTTCGTCGGGGAGGGTGCTCAGCACCTCGCGTGCCTCTGCGGTCCGGGCGGTGCGCTCCGCCCGCAGCCGCGTGAAGATCCCGTCGAGGAAGGTGGGCTCGACGTCGCCGTCGACGGCCGCGGCGTCGGGTTCGGTGAGCACCGCGGTGCCGGTCGGGACGGCTGCGGGGCCGGCGTCGTCGTCGGGCGCACCGAGGACGTACTCCCCGGGACGAGGGTCGAGCGGCCCCCCGGCACTCAGGCGCACGGGCAGGTCGTCGGCGGCGAGCAGCGGCGGGCGACGCGGCGGCGAGGGCTGCGGGCCGGTCGGGTCGGTGACCGGCTCGGGCTCCGGCCCACCGACGGCCTCGGGTGCTGGGTCCTCGGTCAGGTCGACGAGGCTCCCGTCGTACACCGCGACCTCCGGCTCGGCCGCAGGTTCGGGTTCGGGTTCGGGCGCAGCGTCACCCCTCAGATCGATCACCGGCTCGGGCTCGCGCTCACCGACGGTCTCGGGCGCCGGGTCCTCGGTCGGGTCGACGACGCTCCCGTCGTCGGACATCGCAAGCGAGTCGGACACGGGCACGGGGTCCAGGGTGGGCGCGCCCTCGGGCACAGGGTCCGGTTCGACCGCGGTCTCGGGCACGACCGCCGGCGTGGGCGCGTCGCGCTCGACGATCGACGGCGACACGATCACCACGTCGGGCGGGTCGGTCGAGTCACCGGCGGTGCCGGTCGCCGTGGTCTCCGGCAGGTTCGTTGCCGCTGTGGCCTCGCCATCGCCGTCGACGACCCGCACGATCTCGATCTCGTCGGTCGGCTCGACCCGGAAGACGCTGACGTCGCCTCGGGGCAGGCCGTCGGCCCGACGACGGCGGCGACCCTTGCTGACCCGGATCGGCGACGCGGCGTCGGCCGTTCCCGCCAGCGGCTCGTCGGCGGACTCGACCGCCTCCGCCACGGCCTCGTCCACCTCGGCCTCGTCCACCACGGCCTCGCCACCCAGCGGCTCGTCCACCACGGCCTCGCCACCCAGCGGCTCGTCGACCACGGCCTCGCCCACCACGGGCCCGTCCACGACGGGCTCGCCAGCCAGCGGCTCGGGCTCGTGGTCCGCTTCGACGTCGGCGGTCGCCGCGGCCGGCACGGTCGGGCCCGCTCCTGCCGAATCGCCGCTGCGGAGGCGGGCCGACTGCCGCACGAGGCCCTCAGCGACCCGATCGAAGAGCGCAGCGGCGTCGGAGCGCATCCGGTCGAGCTCGGCCAGCTCGTCGAGGAGCACCTGCTGACGCGCCGCGAGGTCGTCGAGGATCTCGGTCCGGCGGGTCTGGGCCTCGGCGACGAGGTCCTGGGACCGCAACCGGGCCGTCTCGAGCTCGGCTTCGACCCGACCGACGGCCTCGTGCTGGATCCGCTCGGCGCCCGAGACGATCGCCTCGGCCTCGACGCGGGCCTCGTCGAGCGCCGTCGCCCGGTCCCGCTCGGCCCGCTCGCGGGTGTCGGCGGCCTCGTCCTGCGCCTCCCGGAGCAGCCGGCCGATCTTCTCCTCGGCCCGGGTCCGCACCTGCGCAGCGGCCTCCCGAGCCGCGGTGAGCACCATGGCGGCCTCCTCACCGAGGCGCGCCGTCAGCTCGGCCTCGTCGAGGTCTCCCGCCTCCGGCTCGGGCGGGGCCGTGGCCGCGGCGCGAACCTCGTCGAGCTCGGCCCGGAGCCGGCGGATCTCTCCCGCGGCGAGCCGCAACAGGCGTTGGACCACCTGCTGGTCGGCGCCACGGAAGACCGTCGGGAGCTCGGCCCGTTCCAGATCGGTCGGGTCGACCGACTCGGCGGGCGTGGACGAACGTTCGGCCACCATGGGGTCGAGGTTACGACCCGGTCACGCCCCACGGGGGGAGGGCAGCCACGGGCCGCGCGATCAGCCCAGGGGCTCCGACGCCCCCTCGGCGAGCTCACCGGGCACCTCGAGCGCCAGGGCGTTGCCGCCCAGGTCATCGAGTGCCTCCAACGCCTCGTCGAGGTTCTCGACCCCGAAGATCTGCACCTCGTCGCCGGCGGCCGATCGGGCCGCCTCGGCATCGGCCTCGGGCACGATGAACACGTCGATGCCCTGCTCGCGCACGGCGTAGGTCTTCTGGACCACCCCGCCGATGGGCCCGACGGTGCCGTCGAGCTCCATCGTGCCGGTCACCGCGACCCGGTTGGCGCCGGTCAGCTCGCCGGGCGTCAGGAGGTCGAGGATCGTGAGCGTCCACGCCAACCCGGCCGACGGTCCACCGACCGAACCGGCATCGATCTCGACGTCGACGGGTGGATCGGCGATCTGCTCCCAGTCGGTCACGATCGACACGCCGAGCAGTGCCTGCCCTTCCTCGGACTCCCCGAGGACGACGTCGAGCCGCTCGGGCTCACCGCCGTCGGGGTCGCGGATCGCCAACTCGAGCGTGGCTCCCGGTTCGAGCGCCCGGACGGCCTCGACCAGCTCGATCTGGGTGGTGATCGCCTCACCCTCCGCCTCGACCACGACGTCGCCGACCTCCAGGACGCCCTCGGCGGCGGTGTCCTCACCGACGGCCACGACCATCGCCCCGACGAACTCCACGACGTCGAAGCCGAGGTGACGGAGCGCGACGACCTCGGCGACGTCCTGCGAGGAGAGCATCGCCGCAGCGTTCTGCTCGCGGCGCTCCTCGTTCGATCGGCCGCCCAACACGTCGTCGCGCGAGCGGAGCTCGACGGCTGGGTCGAGCTGCGCGCCGATCCAGTCGAGGACGGTGACGGTCCGCGAGGACACCGTGGTGAAGAACAGGTCCCCCTCCGGTGGGAAGGGCTCGGTGCCCTCGACGTCGATCAACCCGTTGGTCGGCGTGGCCGAGCCCGGGGAGAAGGCGAAGTAGTCGAGCTGCCAGGTGAGACCACGCCACAGCGCGACGACGAGCGCCGCCACGACCACCGCCGCGATGGCGGTCCGACGACCCGGGACAGGCGCCACCTCGTCGCGGCCGGCGACTACGATCTGGTCCTCCGTGGTCACCTTGCTCCTCAGCCTCGTCGCGGTGTCCGCACTCGTCGTGGCCGTCGCCCGCTCAGCTCGTCTCGACGTCGAGCTTGCCATGCGTGCTGCCGCCGGCGGAGGTCGGCCCGAGCCCCCGCCCTACGAGGGAAAGGTCGTCAGGCGGCACGCCCCACTGTGGCGTCGCGTGATCGACCTCGTCCTGCTCGTCGCGATCTGGCTCTTCATCGGACTGGCCATCACCGCGGTGCTCGGCGGGGCGCTCGCCGGCCTCGCGCTGGTCCTCCAGGAGGTCCTCACCTGAGCGATGAGTCCCTGCCCGAACGCCGCCGCCGCATCGCCCTCGCCGGGCACCGAGGCGACCTCGACGCCGCCCGGGCCGCACGGACCGACCCCGACGCTCACGTCCGATCCCTCGCCCTCGGGGCGCTCGAGCGACTGGGCGCCCTCGACGACGCCGACCTCACCCACGCGCTGATCGATCCCGACCCGCTCGTGCGCCGGGCCGCCGCCACCCACGCAGCCGAGCGACCGTCGGTCGACCTCCTGACCGTGCTCGCCGACACCGATCCCGACGTCGCCGAGGTCGCTGCGTGGGCGTGCGGGGAGCGACCCGACGCCGGGCCCGAGATCGTGGCAGCGCTCCGGGGCATGGCCCTCGACCACGACGAGCCACTGTGCCGCGAGGCGGCGATCGCCGCGCTCGGCGCCATCGGTGATCCGGCCGGTCTCGACGCCGTCCTCGCCGGCACCCACGACAAGCCCGCCGTCCGCCGTCGAGCGGTGGTGTCGCTGGCTGCCTTCGAGGGACCCGAGGTCGATGCCGCCCTGCGCAGGGCGCTCGGCGACCGCGACTGGCAGGTCCGTCAGGCAGCCGAGGACCTCCTCGAGGCCGGCGGCGACGCCGAACCCCGGCGCACCGCCGACGAGCGAAACCGAGCCCGTCTCGACCCGAACCGGCCGACCGCACCCGAGTCACCGTGAGGCGCCCGCCGCGGCCGACTCAACGCGAGAAGAGGTCGCGCAGGAGGTCGTAGCTCTCGAGGCACTTGCCGGCCCCGAGGACCACCGCTTCGAGCGGCGTCTCGACCAGACGCACCGGCACGTGGGTCTCGTTGGCGAGCCGCTGATCGAGGCCGCGGAGCATGCCGCCACCACCGACGAGGAAGATCCCCCGGTGGATCAGGTCCTGGGAGAGCTCGGGTGGCGCCTGGGCGAGGCAGTCGAGCACCGACTCGACGATCGCGCTGGTCTGCTCGGCGATCGCCGAGCGGATCTCGTCGGGCGTCAGGAGGAACGTCTTGGGCAGGCCGCTGACCAGGTCTCGGCCCCGGACCTCGGCCGAGGGGACGTCCTGGACGGCGTCTGCCGACCCGATCGCGACCTTGATCTCCTCGGCCGTGCGCTCACCGATGGCGACGCCGTGCTCGCGACGGGCCCAGGTCTGGATGGCGGTGTCGATGTCGAAGGAACCGACCCGGATCGCGCTCAGGGCGACGACGCCACCGAGGCTGATCATGGCGGTCTCGCTCGTCCCGCCGCCGATGTCGACGACCATGTTGCCGACCGGCTCGTGGATCGGCAGCCCGGCGCCGATGGCGGCGGCCATGGGCTGGTCGATGGTCAACGCGTCCGAGGCGCCCGCTCGCCGCGCCGCCTCGACCACGGCGCGACGCTCGACCGGCGTGATGACCGACGGCACGCAGATCACGACGCGGGTCCGCCCGAAGCGGCTCACGCCGACGCGCTCGAGGATCAGGCGGATCATCCGCTGGGTCGTCTCGAAGTCGGTGATGGCGCCCTTGCGGAGCGGGCGGACGGCCACGATGTAGCCCGGCGTGCGGCCGATCATCTGCCACGCCTCGCGCCCGACCGCCAGCACGTCGCCGGAGCGCTCGTTGAGCGCGATCACCGACGGCTCGTTCAGGACGATGCCGCGCCCCTCCTCGTAGACGAGGCTGTTGGCCGTTCCCAGATCGATGGCGAGGTCACGCGCCAGGAGTCACGCCTCCGGAGCGGGGCGGCCGGCCCGATCCGTCACCTTCGACCGCTCCGTCGGGCGGCGGTTGCCGGCGAGGATCGGTGGAGGTGCGTTCGGCGCGGGCCGGTCGATCGGGAGCCAGCGCCTGCATCTCGCGGGCGAAGGTGGTGATGCCGTCGGCCTGGCGGGACGTGTTCCAACGGTTCCAGGCCAGCACGAGCCCGGTGCCGACCACGACGATGCCGGCCGCGAGGAGCAGCGACAGCTGCGGGCTCACGGCGTGCCGCCCGGTGACTCGACGGACGAGGCGTCGGTCAGCTCGGTCGCGGCGAGGCCCCAGTCCTCGCCGCCGTCCCAGACCTCACGCTTCCAGATCGGCACGCTCGCCTTCAGGGCGTCGATCGCGAACCGACCGGCGGCGAAGGCCTCGGGACGATGGGGGGAGGAGACCGCGACCACCACGGTGGGCTCGCCGACCTCGCAGGGTCCGACCCGGTGCTCGAGCGCCACCCGGACCACATCGGGCCACCGGATCCGCAGCTCGTCGACGATCGCGGCCAACCTCGGCTCGACCTGCTCGGTGTAGGCCTCGTACTCGAGCCGCTCGACGCCCTCGCGTCCCTCGGCATGGTCGCGAACGGTGCCCGAGAACACCACGACGGCACCGCACCGCGGATGGACGGCCCAATCGTGCAGTTCACCCACCGACAGCGGGTCGGCAGTCAGCCCGATGCGGGTGTCCTCGTCGGTCGTCACGGCCGTCATGCTAGGCAGCCACGACCACCACCGTCACCGTGAGCGCGGGAGACGCCCGCGCTCCGCGCCGATCCGCTGGCCGCGACCCGCTGGTCCGAGCCGGTGAGTATCGTCGGCGACGGTGCGTGGCAGCGGAGCAGGAGAGGTTCCCGACTCGGGGGACGAGCCGTTGACCGGCGAATCGCAGAGCGACGACGAGCTGCCGACGAACGACGCCGATGACGTCCGCCCCGCCACGCCCGGTGGCGACGACGGCGGTCCGGACGAGCACGAGCCCACGGACGACACCGTGATCGAACCGGTCAACGCGGACACCGGCCCACCGACCGACGACTCCGTGACCGAGCCGATCAACGCCGACACCGGCCCACCGACCGACGACTCCGTGATCGAACCGGTCAGCGCCGACACCGGACCGCCCACCGTCATCGACCCGATCGACCAGATCACCGCCGAGCTCCAGGCGCTCGGGCTCGACGACGACGACGACGATGCGGACGACGCCGAATGGCTCGGGCTGCCCCTCCCCATGGAGGACCGGCTCTGGCGACACCCCTCCGAGGCCCGCTACGACACCCCGGCCGTCGCCACGACGGGCAGCACCCGCGGCGGCTGGCTCACGCTGGTCGGCGTCGCCGTCGGCGCCGGGCTGCTCGGCGCGCTGGTCTCGGCGGTGGCGCTGCGCTCCCTCGACGGCGAACCCGAGACCGTCGTGGAGCGACGCATCGAGGCGCTCGCGGTGCCCACCGCGTTCTCCGGGGCCGACGTCGTCGAGATCGCCGAACGGGTCTCACCCGGCGTGGCCCGCATCGCCGTGCGCCGGTCCGGCGACGAGCGGGCCTCCGGGTCGGGCGTCGTCTTCCGCAGCGACGGCCTCGTCCTCACCAACGCCCACGTGGTCCGCGACGCCGTCGAGCTGCGGGTGACGCTGGCCGACGGCACCGAGCACGACGGCTCGGTCGTGGGCATCGACTCGCTCACCGACATCGCCGTCGTCGACCTCGACGGCGAGTCGCTGCCGACCGTCGCCCTCGCGAC
>JBCCTY010000108.1:0-11769 GCA_039197885.1 Actinomycetota bacterium
GCCGTCGACGAGATCGTCTCTCCGTGTCCCTGCTGTTGCACGAGGGCCATGCCGTGCACGTCGAAGCCGTGCGCCTCGCCGAGCTCGCGCAGCATCGTCGTCGAACCGGCGCGGTCGCGACCGAAGTGGAAGTCCTCACCGACGACGACCGCCTTGGCTCGGAGGCAGTCGACCATCACTCCCCGGACGAAGTCGGCGGGGCTCTCCTGGGATCGCTCACGGTCGAAGCTCACGACCAGCGTGTGGTCGACCCCGGTCTCACGGAGCAGCTCGAGCTTCTGGTCGAGGTCGGTCAGGAGCTTCGGCGCCGACTCGGGTCGCACCACCATCGCCGGATGGGGATCGAAGGTGACGACGGCCGTCGCTGCGCCGAGCTGGGCCGCCATCCGGTGCATCTCGGCCATGACGGCCCGGTGGCCCCGGTGGACGCCGTCGTAGGCACCGACCGTGACGACCGATCCCTGACTGGGTCGTGGGCACCAGTCCATGTCACGAATCACCTGCATGGCACACGACGGTATCCGACCCGTCCCGACGGGCTCATGTCGTGGGAGCGGTGACGGCCACGACCGCGGCCGGCTTCCAGGCACCACGGTGCGGCTCGTAGATGGCGAGCAGCTCGTCGCCCGGCCCGACGACCGCGGCGGCGGTCGCTCCTCCCGCCACGTCGAGCTCGAGGACGGCGCCGTGGCGGACCCGAGCGGCGGTCGCGTCGTCGACGTCGACCCGCGGCAGGTCGCGAACCGCCTCGACCGGGCTGAGCAGCTCGGCATCGTCGACCCCGGCAGCCACGTCGAGCCCGAACGAACCGATGGCCGTGCGCCGCAGTCCACGGAGGTGGGCACCCGAGCCGAGCAGACGGCCCAGGTCGTCGGCCAGCGTCCGCACGTAGGTGCCCGACGAGCACTCGACCTCGATGGGAACGACGCCCGACTCGACCGGCTCGCCGACCTCGAAGCGGTGCACGGTCACCGACCGCGGCTCGCGCTCGACCTCCTCGCCCGCCCGGGCGGCCTCGTGCAGTCGGCGCCCGCCGACCCGGACCGCCGACACCATGGGCGGGATCTGCTCGATCGGGCCGGTGAGCTCTGTGGCCACGACGGCACGCACCTCGGCGAGGTCGAGCGATCCGACGTCGAAGCGCTCGACGACCTCGCCGGTGTCGTCCAGGGTCGTGGTGGTGGCGCCGAACACGACCTCGCCGGTGTAGGTCTTCGGCAGGGCCGTGAGCCAGCGCAGCGCCCGGGTGACCTGCCCGACCCCGAGCAGCAGCACGCCGGTCGCCGGCGGGTCGAGCGTGCCCGAGTGGCCGACGCGCCGCTGACCGAGCCGTCGACGGGCGAGATCGACCACGTCGTGCGACGTCACGCCCGCAGGTTTGTCGACCACGAGCAGCCCGTGGGGGCCGCGCGAGCGATCACGTCGCCGGGCCATCCGACCCCTCGTCGTCATCGCCGAGGCCCAGGCCCGACAACAGCTCCTCGACCCGGGCACCGGCCGCGATGGACGGGTCGATCTCGAAGACGAGATCGGGGGTGCGACGGAGCCGGGCCTCACGAGCGACGGCGGAACGGAGCTTGCCCCGGACCTCCCACCAGGCCGTCTCGACCTCGTCGGCCGCCTCGGCATCGAGGAGGTCGTAGTAGATGACGGCCTGCTCGAGCTCGTTGTCGACCTGGACTCCCGTGATGCTCACCAGCTCGAGGCGCTCGTCTCCGAGCCGCTCCAGTTGGCCGGCCACGATCTGGCGGATGAGCTCGCCGACGCGATCGGTGCGGGCGTAGTCGCGGCGCTGGCCGCGCGGTCGTCTGCTCATGGCCGGCTCCATCGCTGGGGACGAGCCGACGCTACCGGCCCCGACCCGCCCCCGGATCGGCTACTCCAGATCACCGCCGGGTGGTGGAGGCGGCGGTGGGGGCGGGATCGTCGTCGGGGGCGGCGGGGGCGGCGGTGCCGGGGCCGTGGCGGCAGCACCGCGATGGCCGACGACCACGACATCGGGCTGGGTCACCCAGCCGGGTACGGCCCGGTCGGTGGCCAGGAAGCGACGCGCACCGTCGTTCACCAGTTCGAACAGGCGCCCCGTGCCCGAACCCGGCCGGTGCACGACCAGATCGGTGAGGACGTCGGCGTCGAGGCGGGCCGGCACCAGGACCAGCTCGGTGGCGGTCGGTGTCCAGGTGAACGAGGTCGTCGCGACCGACCACGAGGTCCCGGGCCGTGGCGAGGCGACCCGCACCTCCGGCGAGCCGCTCCCGTGGCCGGTGAGGACGGCCAGATCGGTGAGCCCGTCGCCGTCGAACGACCCGGTGACCGCGACCGCGTCGGCATCGGACAACTCACGTGGGGCCGACTGGTTGGTGGCGCGCCAGGTCCCGTCGCCCCGGGCGTGCAGGACCGGGATCGACGCCCACCCACCTCCGGGCCGGAGGAAGGCGATGTCGGTGAGGCCGTCGCCGTCGAACTGGCCGGGGAACGCGACCACGCCGGGCTGGTTGGCCCACGACGGCGACGACGAGTTGGTGGCGGTCCATCCACCGGCGCCGTCGGCGAAGAGGACGGGGCTGGTGTTCCACGGTCCGCCCGGACGGGAGAACATCAGGTCGGTCAGCCCGTCGCCGTCGAAGTCGCCCGGGACGGCCACCACGCCGGGCTGGTTGGCCCACGACGGCGTCGCACGGTTCACCGCATCCCAGCCCCCGTCGTCGCGCCGGAGGAGCACCGGGGTGCTCCGCCAGCTGCTCCCCGGACGGTAGAAGGCCAGGTCGGTGAGAGAGTTCCGGTCGAAGTCGCCGGGCACCACCACGACGCCGGAGGCGTTCACCCAGGAGGGCACGGTCGCCGAGGTCCTGGTCCAGCGACCCGATCCCTCGCCCCGTGCGGTCACGAGCGTCCGGGACCCCGAGCCCGGGCGGTGCACGACGACGTCGGTCGGGCTGCGACCGTCGAGCGAGACCGGGACGGCGACGGCGCCGGGGGCGTTCACCTCGCCGGCGGTGGAGAAGTTGGTGGGGCGCCACCCGTTCGCGACCGACGCCAGCGTCGGCATCGTGTTCCAGCTGCCGGTCGGGCGATGGAGCAGCAGATCGGTGGTCCCGTCGCCGTCCACGTTGGTCGTCGGCTCGACGACCACCTCGATGTCGACACCCGTCGCTGTTGCGGTGCCGGGCACGACGCGGAAGCGCACCCCGGACGGACCGTCGGAGAACCAGGTCCCGGCCGGCAGGTCCCAGTCCCCGGTCGCAGGGTCGGCGTCGATCAGATGCGAGGTCGCCCATCCGGTACCGGATTCCCGCTGCGCGACGCGCACGTAGACGCCCGGCCCGGTGTGCGACGAGGTGTCGTAGCGCTCGGCCGTGCGGTACTCGATGGCGAGGTCTGCAGCTCGATCGAAGTCCAGGTCGGGACGGCCGTCCCGGTCGATCGCGACCTCGGCCCGGGTCGCGAGCAGCAGCCCTCGGTCACCACCGGGCGGCGCCGACGCCGGGCGGAGGCGGTACCGCCCGCTCGTCCGGACCTGCCGGACATCGACGCCGAGATCCCAATACCCGAGGTCGAGCTTCACGAACGCGCTCGGGTGTCCGACCCGATGCGAGGCGTACCAGGAGTTCGCGGCTCCGGTGGTGCTGAACGGGTCGCCGCCCTGGAGCAGCCCGCACCGGCCACCCCACGAGACGAGCGGGCCCGGGCGCTGGCACGCCTCGAACGCCTGGTCGACGGGCACGAGCTCACCGGGAGGAGCGAGCTCGTCGAGCAACACGACGGCGTAGCGCGCCCACGCCGCTGCGCCCATCGCCGAGATCGACCGCGCCGTGCCGCCGGCGGGATCGGACCGGTACCCGCAGGCAGGGACGCTGGAAGCGAAGAGGACGAGGTCGTAGCTCGACTCGACGAACCCGTCGGCCGCCGCCCGGGACCGGAGATCGTCGTGCAACGGTTCGAGGTCGGGTTCCCAGGTCAACAGGCAACGGCGCGCGCCCCAGGCATCGGCCGGATCGGTGACGTCGTACCAACCGAACACGTCACCGGTGACCGAGACCTGCCCGTCGGAGACCTCTTCGAGGTAGTCGGCGACCGAGCCGGTCGCGGCGTCCGTCCCGTTCCTGGCGGCGAAGAACGTCCGCTCGACGTCAGCGGCCGACACCGGTGCCCGGTCCCCGTCGTCCTCGTACAGCACGACGGCGACCCGCAACGTCCGCGCCGAGCCCTGCGCAGAGCTCCCGGGAGCGACGACCACGACCGAGAGCAGGGCGAGCACCGCGACGAACGCGGCGCCGGCGCGTCGACCGTGCAGGTGGCGTCCGAACGATCCGTCTTGCGCAACCACCCCGTCGACCTCCTCGCAGCGGGCTCGCCCACAGGGAGCCGACCACGGCCCGGTTGGAGGTGGATTGGATCGCGACGAGCGCTGGTGGCCCGCGCCGCTGGAGACTCAGTCGAGCTCGGCCCAGGTGCGACGTACCCCGGTCACGTCGAGGTCGGGGCGGCTCCAGACCGTCCGTTCGACCTCGTCGGCGAGCTCCTCGGCGACCTCGGGTGACGACGCGGCGATCGCGACGGTCAGACCGGCGACCTGCCACGAGTCCTGCCCGGCGGTCTCGGCGACCGAGACGGGCAGCCGGGCCCGCAGCCGGTCGATGACCGGCCGCAGGGCCTGGCGCTTGTCCTTGAGCGACCGCGCGGACGGGACGTGGAGGTCGACCACCACGGCGAGGACGTAGCCGCTCACGACGGGATCACAGGGAGCGGGGGATCTCCCGCTCCTCGTAGGTCTCGATGACGTCACCCGGCTTCAGGTCCTGGAAGTCGGACAGACCGATGCCGCACTCGAAGCCGGCCGCGACCTCGCGGACGTCCTCCTTGAAGCGGCGGAGCGAGGAGACCTCGCCCTTCCAGATGACCACGCCCTCACGGAGGAAGCGGACCTTGGAGTTGCGGGTGATGACGCCGTTGGTGACGTAGCAACCGGCGATGGCGCCGATGCGCGGGACCCGGAAGATCTCGCGCACCTCGGCGTCGCCGGTCACGACCTCCTCGAACTCGGGCTCGAGCAGGCCGAGCATGGCCTTCTCGATGTCCTCGAGGAGCTTGTAGATGATGTCGTAGCTGCGGATCTCGACGCCCTCGGCCTCGGCCGCCTCGCGGGCCTTGCGGTCCGGTCGGACGTTGAAGCCCAGGATCGTCGCCTCCGACGCCAGGGCGAGCTGGACGTCGTTCTCGGTGATCCCACCGACGCCACGGCTCACGAACTGGAGCTTGACGTCGTCGCGCTCGAGCTTGCGGAGGCTCTCGACGGTCGCCTCCAGCGAGCCGTGCACGTCGGCCTTGACGATGAGGTTGAGCGCCGCCTGCTCGCCGGCCTGGATCTGGCGGAACAGGTCCTCCAGCTTGGCGCCACCGGCGGGCGTCGGAGCGCCCTGGTTGGCGAGCGCCACCTGGCGCTGCCAGTGCTCCCGGGTCTCGGCCACCTTGGAGGCGGTCTTCTCGTCGGGGGCACCGACGAAGGTGTCACCGGCTCGGGGCACGTCGGAGAGACCGAGCACCTGCACCGGGGACGACGGACCGGCGACCTTCACGTTGTTGCCGTGATCGTCGAGCATCGCCCGCACCCGACCCCAGGCCGCACCGGCGACCATCGGGTCGCCGACCTTGAGCGTGCCCCGCTGGACCAGGACCGTGGCGACGGGGCCACGGCCCTTGTCGAGGTTCGCCTCGAGCACGATGCCCTGGGCCTGACCCTCGGGGTTGGCGGTGAGCTCCTCGAGCTCGGCGACGACCTGCAGCTGCTCCAGCAGCTCGTCGATGCCGATGCGCTCCAGCGCCGAGATCTGGACGGTGATGGTGTCGCCACCCCAGTCCTCGGGCACGAGCTCGCGCTCGGCCAGCTCGGACTTGACCCGGTCGACGTCGGCGTTCTCGCGGTCGATCTTGTTGATCGCCACCACGATGGGCACCTCGGCGGCCTTCGCGTGGTCGATGGCCTCGGCCGTCTGGGGCATCACGCCGTCGTCGGCCGCGACCATCAGGATCACGATGTCGGTGGCCTCGGCGCCTCGGGCCCGCATGGCGGTGAAGGCCTCGTGGCCCGGGGTGTCGATGAAGGTGATGCGCTTGCCCTCGCGCTCGACCTGGTAGGCGCCGATGTGCTGGGTGATGCCACCGGCCTCGCCCTCGACCACGTTCGCGCTGCGGATGCGGTCGAGGAGGAGCGTCTTGCCGTGGTCGACGTGGCCCATGACGGTGATGACCGGGGGACGAGGCTCGAGGCTGTCGGGATCCTCGTCGTCCTCGTCGATCACGCCGAGCTGCTCGAGGAGGCCGACCTCCTGCTCCTCGCCGGGGTCGACGAGCTTGAGCTCGGCGTTGAGGTCCTCGGCGAAGAGCTCGATCATGTCGTCGGACAGCGACTGGGTCGCCGTGACCATCTCGCCCTGGAGCATGAGGTAGCGCACGACGTCGGCCGCGGAGCGGTTGAACTTCGGCGCCATGTCCTGCGCGGTCGAGCCCCGCTCGACCACGATCTGCCCTTGGGGGACGGGGGCGTCCTCCGGGGTGTAGGTCGGCAGCTCCTGTGGCTGCAGCTCTTCCATGTTGCGGCGGCGACGCCCACGGGTCTTGCGCCGACCGCGGGGACCGCCACGACCAGGAGGACCGCCACGACCGGGACCACCCGGACGGCCCGGTGCCGGCGGGCGGCCGAAGCCGCCACCCGGACCACCACCGCCGGGACCGCCACCGGGGCGCGGGCCTCGGAAGCCGCCACCGCCACCGGGAGCGCCGCCGGGACGGTTGCCACGGGCGCCGGCGGGCGGGCGCGGACGACCACCGCCGGGCGGCGGCGGGATCGGCTTGCCGCTCGGGCTGCGGGGCGGCGGCGGGATGGGCTTGCCGCTGCGACTGCGGGCCGCAGGGGGCGGCGGGATCGGCTTGCCGTCGGGACCGACGGGCGGGGGCGGCAGGGGCTTGCCGTCACCGTCGGTCGGGAGCGCAGCAGGCGGGGCCGGAGCTGCGGCAGCGGGCGCCGGCGCCTCGGCCGGCGCAGGGGCGTCGGCAGCAGCCGGTGTCGGGGCCTCGGCCGGCGGCGAGGCGGGCGCCGGCGAGGCGGGCGTCGGCGAGGTGGGCGGCATCGAGCGGGGCGGCGGCGGCAACGGACGGCCGTCGGGACCCGTCGGCGGCGGCGGCAGGGGACGCCCGTCCGGCCCGGTGGGTGGCCGGCGGCGCGGTGCCGGGGGCTCGGGCGGGCGTGGAGCCGCCTCGGCACCCGAGGTCGCGGTCTCGGTGCCCGACGAGGTCACGAGCGGCTTGGGTGCGGGTGCCGGCGGCGCCTCGGGAGTCGGGGCCGGTGCGGCCGGCGCCTCGGCGGCCTCGGCGGGCGCGTCGTCGGTCGAGGTGTCCGGCGGGTCGGCGGCCGGCGGTGGGGTGGCCTCGGTCGTGGGCTTGGCCTTCGCCTTCGACTTGGTGCTCACGAGCGGCTTGGCCGGTGCCTCGGCCGCGCTCGCCCCACCGTCGCCCTCGCCGGCGGCCTCGGCCACGAGGCCCTCGCGCTCGGCCTTTCGCCGGACGCGGTCGGCCTGAGCATCGACGATGCTCGAGGAGTGGCTCTTCACGCCGATCCCGAGGTCGTCGGCGAGATCGATCGTCTGCTTGTTCGACAGCCCGAGCTCTCGGGCCAGCTCGTACACGCGGATCTTCTTGGGCAAGGGCTCGCTTTCGTCTTCGTCGGCCTCGCGACGCCAGTTGCGGCGCCCGGGTCGCGACCCGACATCCTCGCAGATCGGCACGGCCTGCGACGAGCGGGTTCAGTTGGGGATGTCGGCTGGGAGATCGGCGACCACGACCGGGCCCCGGAAGGCACGTTCGAACGCCCGACGCTTGACGGCGAGCTCCCAGCAGGCGGTGTCAGGGCACAACCACGCGCCCCGTCCTGGCAGTGTACGGCCGAAGCGGGCCGTCCCCTCGACCACCGCCAGGCGCCGCAGCTCCCCGGCTGGTCGCCGACGCCGGCAACCGATGCAGGTGCGGACCGGCCCGGTCAGCTCGACGTCGACTCCTCGTCCTCGGTGGCGCCGTCCTCGGCAGCCTCGGGCACGTCCTCGGCCTCGGCGACGGGCTCCTCGGCGACGGGCTCCTCCTCGACGACGGCAGCCTCCTCGGCGACGGGCTCCTCGGCGACGGGCTCCTCGACGACGGGCTCCTCCTCGGCGACGGGCTCCTCGGGGGCCGCAGCCGCCGCGGCGGCCTCGGTGGCAGCGGCCTGCGCGTAGTCCTGGGCCGAGATCGCGTCGCCACCCTCGGCGGGCTGCCACTCCATCTCGCCGGTCTCGGGGTTCGCGACCCACTCGCCCTCGGCCCACTCCTCGCCCTCGTAGCCGGCCTCCTCCTCCTGGAGCTGGGTCTCGGACTTGATGTCGATGCGCCATCCGGTGAGGCGAGCCGCGAGGCGGGCGTTCTGTCCCTCGCGGCCGATCGCGAGGCTGAGCTGGTGGTCGGGCACGATCACGTCGGCGGTGCCGGTGTAGTCGTCGACCCGGACCTCGCGGACCTTGGCCGGCGAGAGCGCCTTCGCGATGTAGTCCTCGAGGTGCTCGGAGAACGGCACGATGTCGATCTTCTCGCCCCGCAGCTCGTTGACGACCTGGCGGACCCGGGCACCCCGGGCGCCGACGCACGCGCCGACGGGATCGACGTTGCCGTCGTTGGACCACACGGCGATCTTGGTGCGGTGACCGGGCTCGCGGGCACAGGCCTTGATCTCGACGATGCCGTCACCGATCTCGGGCACCTCGAGCAGGAACAGCTCGCGGATGAGTCCCGGATGGGTCCGGCTCACGACGATCTGGGGTCCCTTCGCGGTCTTGCGCACCTCGACGATGTAGGCCTTGAGGCGGGCGCCGCTCTCGGGACGCTCGAAGGAGACCTGCTCGGACTGTGGCAGGAGCGCCTCGACCCGACCGAGATCGAGGAGGGTGTAGCGGGCGTCGGTCTGCTGGACGATGCCGGTGACGATGTCGCCCTCGCGGCCGGCGTACTCCTCGTACTTGAGGTCGCGCTCGACCTCCCGGATGCGCTGGGTCATCACCTGGCGCACGGTCTGGGCGGCGATGCGGCCCATGTCGTCCGGCGAGTCGTCGTACTCGCGGACGATCTCGCCCTCCTCGTCGATCTCCTGCGCGATCACGCGGATCTCGAAGTTCTCGTCGATCACCACGTAGGCGTCGGGCGACGCGCCGGGGCGACGCTTGTAGGCCGCCTCGATGCCGTTGGCCAGCGCCTCGAGGAGCACGTCGACCCCGATGCCACGATCGGCGGCGACGGCCTCGAGGGCCTCCATCATGTCCGCGTTGCTCATGACCTGGGTTGCTTCTTCCTCTTCGAGTCGGCGCGTCCACCCTTCGGCGGGGTCGGGCCCCACTCGAAGACGGTCTTCGCACTCGTGATGTCACGGTACGCGACGCGACGACGCTCGTCGTCGATCGCGAGCACCGCGCTGTCGTCGTCGGCCTCGGCCAGCGTGCCCCGCACCCGCTCGGTGCCGTCGTCGGTGCGCAGCTTGACCGACACCTCCTGGCCGATCGACCAGCGGTAGTGGTCGGGGCGGCGCAGGGGACGTTCGAGCCCGGGGCTGGTGACCTCGAGCGTGTAGCTGCCGGGGATCGGGTCGGCCTCGTCGAGCAGCACCGAGAGCTGCCGCGTCAGGGAGTGGATCGAGTCCATGCCGACGCCGCCCTCGGCGTCGATGGCCACCCGGAGCGTGCCGCCGGAGAACGAGACGTCGTAGAGGCGGCACCCGGACGCGACGACGACCGGACCGACCAGGTCCTCCACCTTCGCCACGTCGACCACCGTCTCCTGCCGCCTTCCTCGCCTCGTCACGGGCCGCCGCCACGCACCCGGACGAACAACAAGGCGCAGGGAACCGGTCCCCACGCCTTGCGCACCGACTGCGAGCAGCGAGCCGATGAGTCTATACGCCGCGCCCCACGATCCGATCGTGAGGCGACGCCGGATCTCCGCCGGGTCAGCGCACGGGTGTCCGGTAGCTTCGGACCCCGTGCTGCGCATGTCGACCCTGTTCCTCCGGACCCTCCGCGAAGACCCCGCCGACGCCGAGATCCCGAGCCACCGGCTGCTCGTGCGGGCCGGCTACATCCGCCGGGCCGCTCCCGGTGGGTTCTCGTGGCTGCCGCTGGGCTGGATCGTCTACCGGAAGGTCGAGCAGATCGTCCGGGAGGAGATGGACGCCGCCGGCTTCCAGGAGGTCCACTTCCCCGCCCTGCTCCCCAAGGAGCCCTACGAGGCCACCGGGCGCTGGGAGGAGTACGGCGACAACATCTTCCGCATCGTCGACCGCAAGGGCGCGGACATGCTCCTCGCGCCGACCCACGAGGAGCTCTTCACGTTGCTGGTCAAGGACCTGTACGGGTCCTACAAGGACCTACCGCTGCGGATCTACCAGATCCAGACCAAGTACCGCGACGAGGCCCGGCCCCGGGCCGGCCTGCTCCGCAGTCGCGAGTTCGTGATGAAGGACTCCTACAGCTTCGACCTCACCGACGAGGGCCTCCAGGCCTCCTACGACGCGCACCGGGCGGCCTACATCTCCCTGTTCGATCGCCTCGGCCTGCCCTACGTGATCGTCGCCGCGCAGTCCGGGGCCATGGGCGGCTCGGCATCCGAGGAGTTCCTCTGCCCGCTCGACGTCGGCGAGGACACCTTCGCCCGGTGCGGCGACTACGCCGCGAACGTCGAAGCCGTGGTGACACCGGCGCCCGACCCGATCCCGATCGAGGGTCTGGCCGACGCCGTCGTCCACGACACCCCCGGCACCCCGACGATCGACACGCTGGTCGAGTTCGCCAACGCCGGCGACGCCACCCGGCGGCCGGATCGCGACTGGACGGCAGCCGACACGCTCAAGAACGTCATCGTGTCGCTGCGCCACCCGAACGGCGAGACCGAACCGCTGGCCATCGGCGTGCCCGGCGACCGCGAGGTCGACATGAAGCGCCTCGAGGCGTCGGTCGCCCCGGCGGTGCCGGAGCCCTTCGGCGAGGCCGACTTCGCCGCTCATCCCGCCCTCGTCAAGGGCTACATCGGCCCGGCCGGCATCCGGGCGGCCGGCATCCGCTACCTCGTCGACCCCCGCATCGTCGCAGGGACGCAGTGGGTCACCGGTGCCGACTCGCAGGGCAACCACGTGTTCGGCCTCGTCGCCGGCCGGGACTTCGAGGCCGACGGCACGATCGAAGCGGCCGAGGTCCGAGACGGTGACCCGTCGCCGACCGGTGAGGGGACCCTCGAGCTGGCCCGGGGCATCGAGATCGGGCACATCTTCCAGCTGGGCCGCAAGTACGCCGAGGCGCTCGACCTCAAGGTCCAGGACGAGCACGGCAAGGTCGTGACCGTCACCATGGGTTCCTATGGCGTCGGGGTCACCAGGTGCCTGGCCGCGATCGCCGAGGCCACCTGCGACGACATCGGCCTCGTCTGGCCGCGCGAGATCGCTCCCGCGGACGTCCACCTCGTCATCGCCGGCAAGGAGGGCGGACCGCAGCGCGACGCCGCCGAGCGCCTCGCCGCCGAGCTCGAGGAGCGGGGGCTGTCCGTGCTCCTCGACGACCGTGTCGGGGTCTCGCCCGGCGTGCGGTTCAAGGACGCCGAGCTCATCGGGGTACCGACCATCGTCGTGGCCGGCCGGGGTCTGGCCGACGACGATGCCCCGGCGTTCGAGGTCAAGGACCGCCGCTCCGGCGACCGCGTCGACGTCCC
>JBCCTY010000109.1:0-11732 GCA_039197885.1 Actinomycetota bacterium
GATGAGGAACGACATCGATCCGATGCCGTGGTCGGTGCCGTTGGCGCCGTTGGTCTCGTAGCGACGGCCGAACTCCGAGTAGGTCATCACCGTGACCTGCCCCGCGTAGGCCGGATCGAGCTCGGCGAAGAAGGCGGCGATACCGGCGTCGAGGCTCTCCATGAGGCCCTGGTGCCGGTAGAGCTGACCCTGGTGGGTGTCGAAGCCACCCAGCTCGACGTTGAGCACCCGAACACCGACGTTCGCGTTGATCAACCGGGCCGCGATCACCATCTCCTCGTCGAAGTCGTCCTCCGGCAGGCCCTCGGTGAGGCTGTCGATCTGACCGGCGAAGCGCAGGCCGTCGACCCCGGCGTCGGCCACGAGCTCACCCCAGGACCCGAGGCCGTGGTTGGCCGACCCGTAGCCGTTCAACATCTCGCGGGCGGTGCGCTCGTGGACGTTGTCGGAGACCAACCACCCCGGCGGCCCACCGCTGAGGCCGACGCCGACCCGCTCACGACCGGTGAGGGTGAGCGGCACGCCGTGGCCGGTCACCGCCACGCCGGCGAGGTCGGCGGCATCACCGAGCCCGTCGAGGTAGCGGCCGAGCCACCCGCTCCACGGGATGCTCCGCGACGCGACGCCCCGTTGCCATCGCTCCATGGCGATGAAGTGGCTCATGTCGGCCTGGGTGTCGCCCACGCCGGAGATGACGGCGACCTCGCCGGCGTCGTAGCGCTGCTTCAACCCGGTGAGCGCCGGGTGGAGAGCGAGGCCCTCGTCGATGCGGTGCACCTCGCCGGGATCGAGCGCGAGGTTCCGACGCAGGTCGCGATAGCGGCCGGAGTCGACCGGCGCGACCATGTTCAAGCCGTCGTTACCGCCCCCGAGCTGGATGAGCACGAGGACGCCGTCGTCGGCCCCGATGGGCTGGGCACCGACGAAGTCGGCGGCGCGGGCGAACTGCGAGGCGAGCAGCGGCGCAGCCGCCAGGCTGGCACCGCCGGCGCCGACCCAGGTCAGGAACCGGCGGCGGCTGACCGACGCCGGGTCGGTCGGGTTGGGGATGGCCAGGGCGTCACGGATCTCTCGGAAGTCACCCATCGTCAACCCACCTGCGCGTCGGGGGACAGGGCCACGGTGCTGGTCACGTTCAGCCGCTCCTGCCAGCCGCGCTGGCCTCGCTGCGCGGCGACGTAGTCCTGGAGGAGCTGGCGGTTCGCCGCCGAGACGTCATCGAGGCCGAACGCTCGCAACGCCGTGAGCGCGGCGTCGCCGGGTGGTTGCTCGGGGATGCCCTCGAGGAACGTCGTGCCGTTCTGGGCCCGGACCGCGACGAGGCGGGCGTAGGCCGCCCGGGTCATGAAGGCGGAGGCCGAGATGAACGTCGACACGTCGTCCCAGCCCGCCGGGCTGGGCGGCTGGAACGGCATCTGCCCCATCTGCCGCAGGCGTTGGTGGGGGCGCACGTCGCCGCTCCGCAGACCCGTCACGCGCTGCAGATCGGCGACGTACTCCATCGGCGTCCTCGGGATCGGTCGCGACCCGATGCCGGTGAGGAACTCCTCGCGCAGCAGCAACGCCCGGAGCATCGGTCGGACCTGGAAGCTGTTGGCGACGAAGACCTGCGCCACGGCATCGAGCACGGCACCGGGAGCGTCGGTCGCCGTCAGGAAGTGCCAGAGTCGACCCACGATGTGCCGGGCGGCGGTGACCCGCAGCGCCGGGTCAGCGAGCACGTGATCGATCAGCTCCGGCCCGTCCCAGTTGCGTCGCACCCCGAGGACCGTCTTGTCGCCGTCGTCGTGCCAGTCGGCGCGGTACCGGTAGCTCCCGTCGTCGCCGATCGTGTGACCGGTCCACGCCCGAGCCGCCTCCGCGACGTCGGACTGGGTGTAGGTGTTGGCCCCCAGCAGGTGCAGCTCGAAGCACTCGCGTGCGAAGTTCTCGTTCGTCCGTCCGACCCGGTTCCGGTTGTTGTCGAGGTACGACAACATCGCCGGGCTCAAGGCGACCGCCTTCACGAGCTCACCGAAGTCACCGAGCATCCGCGGATGGATCGTCGTCAGGTACTCGTCCATCCAGCGCGGCTCCGACATCCGGCGGACGTGCACCGCGAAGTGCGAGTGGAAGAAGAGCAGCAGCTTCATCTCGAACGGCCGAGGGATCGTCGCCCACCGATCGACCCAGTACGCGGCGATCGCGTTGGCGTGCGCGCCGCGCTTGTCGTCGGCAGGTCGAGGTGGCGACCACGCCGGGTTCGGTCCGAAGTCGAGGATCCGGTCGACGGCGTCGCCGCGGCTCAGCACAGCAACGGCATCGAGCTCGGTCGGACGGGTGTCTCCGCCGGTGCGGCGAAGGAGGTGGCGGGCTTGGCCGCGATCCACGGGGGCCTCCAGGTCAGGGTCGATGAGCACCCGCCCGCGCTGCGCCACCAGCCTGTCGGATGACGAAATCGTTTCAAGTGTTAAGGGATCACCACCCGTCGCCCGGCGAGCGCTCCCCGGCGGTCGACGCCCGCGCGATGATCGGCGCCGTGGCCACGACCGCGCCGGCCGATCCGCCGACCATCCGCGACGTCGAGGCCGCCCGGGTCCGGCTCGACGGTGGGATCGTGCGAACGCCGTGCCTCCGCTCCCGCACCCTCGCCGACCTGACCGGCGCCGCCGAGATCTGGGTCAAGTTCGAGAACCTGCAGTTCACCGGCTCGTTCAAGGACCGGGGCTCACTGCTCAGGTTGCTGGCGCTCGACGAGAGCCATCACGACCGCGGCGTCATCGCGCTGTCGGCCGGCAACCACGCCCAGGGCGTGGCGCATCACGCTGCCCGCCTCGGCATCCACGCCACGATCGTGATGCCCTCGACGACCCCCTACGCCAAGGTCAACCGCACCCGGCTGCTCGGGGCCGAGGTGGTCCTCGCCGGGCGCGAGCTCTCGGAGTGCGTCGCCACCACCGAGCGGCTCGTCGAGGAGCGCCAGCTCACCCTCGTCCACCCGTACGACGACCCGCTGATCATCGCCGGCCAGGGCACCTGCGGTCTCGAGATCCACGATGACGCCGGCCCACTCGACGACGTCGTCGTTCCCATCGGGGGAGGCGGGCTGATCGGCGGGGTCGCGCTCGCGTTCGCCGCTCGGCGCCCGGAGGTCGAGATCGTGGGTGTGCAGTCCGAGCGCTACGACACCATCGCCCGGGCGCGGGGACGAGCGGCGCCGACCGTGACCGGAGCGACGCTCGCCGACGGCATCGCCGTGAAGTCACCCGGCCTGCGGAACCTGACGCTCATCGACGAGCTCGTCGCCGATGTCCGCACGGTCAGCGAGGAGTCGATCGAGCGAGCGATCGCCCAGTTCCTCGACATCGAGAAGTCGGTGGCCGAAGGGGCCGGCGCCGCGGCGCTGGCCGCCGTGCTCGAGCACCCGGAGCGGTTCCGGGGCCGTCGCGTCGGTGTGATCCTGTCGGGCGGCAACATCGACGCCCGCGTGTTGGCTTCGGTGCTGCTGCGCGGCCTCGTTCGCGACGGCCGCATCGCCCACCTCCGGGTCGAGGCCGATGATCTGCCCGGCAGCCTCGCCGACGTGACCCGGATCATCTCGGAGTCGGGGGCCGACGTGGTCGAGGTCAGCCACCAACGGCTCCTGACCGAGCTTCCGGCCCGGCGGGTCGACATCGACGTCATGGTCGAGACCCGCGGCGCCGAACACACCGAGCAGCTCATCGCGCTCCTCCGCGACGCGGGCCACGGGGTACGACTCCGACCGACCTGAGCGCGGCGCGTGGGGGACGGCCGCATGGACGAGCGGGCGAGGCAACGACGCCGCCCGCACCGCGACGCGGGCACTCGCACGCGGCGGCCGAGGAGCCGGCCCGGAGTCCGCCTCGCGGGCTCCCGACGTCGCGGCGTGGCCGATCGCCGCCACCGTGGTCGCGAACCCGAGCAGCTGCACGACCGTCAGATCCTCGTCGAGCAGGAGCCAGCCGAGCGATGCCCCGGTGAGCGGGGCGGCGAGGCCGAGCAGGGGTGGGGCCTGGGTCGGGAGCCGCTGGATCCCACCGAACCAGAGGACGAACGCCACGCCCGTGGCGATCACGCTCAGGTAGGCGAAGCCGACCAGGTTCGTCGCCGACAGCGCCGGCGGCGGTCCCTCGACGACGAGGACGGCGGGAAGCAGCACTGCGGCCGCGACGAGCATCTGCATCCCCGTGGAGGCCAACCGGTCGGGGAAGCTCGGCATCTGCTTCGTGGCGACGACGCCGGCCGAGAACGACACGTTCGCTCCGAGGGCCGCCACCACGCCGACGAGATCGACGGACGCACCGGGTCGCACGACCACCATGGCGACGCCGATGGCCGCCGCCACGCCGACCACGACCTCGCGGCGCCGCATCACCTGGCCGGTCACCACCCAGGTGATGAACCCGACGAGCAGCGGCTGGACGCCGCCGATCGACGCCGCGACACCGCCGGGCAGCCGGTACACGGCGACGATCAGCAGGGGGAAGAACAGCCCGAAGTTGCATGCCGAGAGCAGGACCAGCTGTCGCCACTGCGCCCGACCGGGCCACGGCGCGGCGCGCCAACGAGCGATGGCCACCAGGACGAGGCCGGCCGGGAGCAGCCGTGACCAGGCCACGAGCAGCGGCCGCCCGTCGGGCAACAGCTCGGTGACCGTCACGTAGGTGGTGCCCCAGGCGATCGGCGCGAGCAGCGTCACGAGCGCCACCTGACTCACACGCTTTTTCTTCATGTTCAGTATCTTAATGTCTAAATATTTTACGTCAAGGCATGTCACCTAGGATGAGGTCGTGGACGGCGACGTGGTCGATCAGATCCTCGAGCAGTGGGCGGGGGTCGAGCCGCAGCTCGACGTCTCGCCGATGGCCGTCATCGGGCGCATCTCCCGCCTCTCACGGATCATCGACGTCCGACTCGCCGAGCACTTCGCAGCGCACGGCATCGACGACTGGATGTACGACGTGCTCGCGACGCTCCACCGTGCGGGGGAGCCGCCCGAGCTGACACCGAGCGAGCTCGTCGCGCACACGATGGTGACCACCGGCGCCATGACGAACCGCCTCGACCGCCTCGAAGCGCGGGGTCTCGTGAGCAGGCGGCCCGACGCCGACGACCGCCGACGGGTCGTCGTGGCCCTCACCCCCGAGGGGCGAGCGGTCGTCGAGGCGGTCGCGCCCGGGCACTACCGACTCGAGGCGTCGTTGCTCGGGGCGCTCGGTCCGCGCCAACGCGCCGACCTCGCACGGACGCTGCGGAGGCTGCTCGTCGAGCTCGGCGACACGCCCCGCGACTGAGTCGGTTCACACCGGGGGCGGGACGTCCCCCGGTTCACGCGGCAGCACGTCGACCGCCCGTTGCCGCAGGAGGTGATCGGCCAGCACCAGGCACATCATCGACTCGACCAGCGGGACCGCACGAGGGAGGACGCACGGGTCATGGCGGCCCGTCGCCGCCAGATCGACCTCGTCACCGTCGCGGGTGACCGTGCGCTGCGAGGCGTTGATCGTCGCCGTCGGCTTGAAGGCGACGCGCACGACGACGTTCTCGCCGTTCGTGATGCCGCCCTGGACCCCACCGCTGTGGTTCGTCGTGGTGGCCGGACGACCGTCGTCGCCGACGACGAACGGATCGTTGTGCTCGCTCCCCCGCAACCGGGTGCCGGCGAAACCCGAGCCGACCTCGATGCCCTTCGCTGCCGGCAACGACAGCATCGCCGCACCGAGCGTGGCGTCGAGCTTGTCGAAGATCGGCGCACCCAGACCGGCCGGGACGCCACGGGCGACGCAGGTGACCACGCCGCCGAGCGAGTCGCCGTCGCGGCGTGCCCGGTCGATGGCCGCCTCGATGCGTGCCGCGGCAGCGGGATCGGGGCAGCGGGTCGGACCGGCATCGACCGCCGTCTCGTCCACCGTCGCGGCGTCGACCTCGGCGTCGATGTCGTGCACGCTCGACACCCAGCCGACCACCTCGATGCCGGCCAGCGCACCCAGCAGCTGACGGGCGACCGCCCCGCCCGCGACGCGACCGATGGTCTCGCGCGCGCTCGAACGTCCACCACCCGCCCAGGCCCGGAAGCCGTACTTCGCCTCGGAGGTCCAGTCGGCGTGGCTCGGGCGGTAGAGGTCCTTCAGGTGGTCGTAGGCACCGGATCGGGCGTCGGTGTTCTCGACGACGAGCGCGATCGGGCTGCCGATCGTCCGACCCTCGAAGAGCCCGGACAGGACCTCGACCCGGTCGGCCTCCTGGCGCTGCGTCGTCAGGCGGCTCTGGCCCGGGCGACGGCGATCGAGCTCGTGTTGCACGGCCTCGACATCGAGGCGGAGGCGGGGTGGGCAGCCGTCGACGACGACACCGACCGAGCCGCCATGGGACTCCCCGAAGGTCGTGACGGTGAAGAGCCGACCGAACGTGCTGGACACGGCCGCCGAGGGTACTGCCGACGTGCGACCATGCCCCGGTGCAGGCAGCGCTGGAGCTCGTGGACGAGTGGCCGGTCGACCGCGTCGCCGTGGCGGTCGTCGGCGACGCCGGCGTGCTCGCGAGCCGCGGACCCGTCGACGGCCCCTTCGAGCTGGCCTCGGTCACGAAGCTGCTGAGCGCCATGACCGTCCTCGTCGCGATCGAGGAGGGCACGCTCGACCTCGACGGAGCGGCCGGTCCCGAGGGCTCGACGATCCGACACCTCCTCGCGCACGCCTCGGGGCTGGCACCCGACGGCGCGGTGCTCGGCCCACCAGGGTCCCGCCGGGTCTACGCCAACGCCGGCTACGACGTGCTCGGCCAGGAGCTCGAGACGGCAGCCGGACTCGCGTTCGACCGCTACCTCACCGAAGCGGTGCTCGATCCGCTCGACATGACGGCGACCCGGCTCAACGGATCGCCCGCCTTCGCCGGGGTCGGCACGGTCACCGACCTGACCCGCTTCGCCGCCGAGCTCCTCGCACCGACGATCGTGGCGTCCGAGACCCTCCGGGCCGCCACGCAGGTGCAGTTCCCGGGGCTCACCGGTGTGCTGCCCGGCTACGGCCGTCAGGACCCCAACGACTGGGGGCTCGGCTTCGAGCTGCGCTCGTCGAAGGCGCCGCACTGGACGGCGCCCGGCGCGTCACCGGCGACGTTCGGCCACTTCGGTGCGAGCGGGACGTTCCTCTGGGTCGACCCCGAGCGACGCCTGGCCTGTGCGTGCCTCACCGATCGGCCCTTCGGCGAGTGGGCCGTGCCGCGCTGGCCGGTCCTCTCCCAGGCCGTGCTCGACGCCGACTGAGCTCCCGAGCTGACTGAGCTCGGAGTCCACCGGTCGTCGCCGAGCGGCCGCGAGCCCGCCGTCACCCCACGGGCGAGTCGACCTCCCGGCCGCCGCTCGCCAGTCGATCGGCGATCACCCACCACACGTCGGGATCCATCGCCATGGCGAGGTGGGCGCTCCGGACCTCGACGTGGTCGGCCGACGGGGTCAGCTCGTCGTGGCGGGCCTCGTCGGCGACCACGCCGTCGCGGGCCGACCAGATCGTGGTGAGCGGCACGAGGATCGGGTCGTGGCGCCGACGGTCGAGCCACGCCTCGATCTCGGCGAGGCGCTCCTCGCCGTAGAACGCAGCGAGGGCCATCGCCGCTGGACCACCCACCGTCGGCGCTCCGAAGGTGATGACCCGTCGGATCGACGAGCCGGCCTCCCGAGCCGCCTCGCGGGCCACGACGCCACCGAGGCTCCACCCCACCAGCGAGGGACGCCCCGCCGACCCCACCTGGGCGGCGGCCTGGTCACGAAGCGCATCCACCTCGCCGGGGAGATCGCGCCCCACGACGCCGAGCTCGGCGGTGTGGGCATCGTGGCCCAGCGACCGGAGCCAGGTCTGCAAGGGCAAGAGGCTGGGAGCGGTGGCCCCGAACCCCGCGACCAGGAGCACCGGGCCGCCGGCACCTCGCGGGGCCTGCGAGAGCCGCGGGGCAGCCATCGCCAGCCGTCGGACCTGGCCGCGCGCACCCAGCTCCTTCACCAGGGCCCAGGGAGGCGGACGCCGTACCATCGAGGCCGTCAGTCGTTGCGGTCGCGGAGGAAGCGCTCGAGCTCGTCGGCGAGATCGATCGAGCTGGCCATCTCGTCGACGGCCCGGTCGAACTCCTCCTCGAGCCCGGCGACGTAGTTCCGGACGTCATCATCGACCTCGACCGCCGCCTCGACCCGACCGAGCCACTCGGCGACCTCGTCGTCGAGCTCGGCGAACCCGGTGTCGAGGCCGGTCACCCGCTCGAGGTGCTCGAGGAGCGCCCGGGAGCATCGTGGGTTGGGTGAGCCGCCGAGGTAGTGGGGCACCGACACCCGCAACGAGATCGCCGGCACCCGACGAGCGTCGAGCTCGCCGTGCAGCACGCCGACCACGCCGGTCGGGCCCTCGTAGGTGGGGCGGGCGAGCCCGAGTGGCTCGGCGAGCGCGGCGTCGCTGGAGCTGCCCGAGACCTGCGGCGGACGGGTGTGGGGCACGCCGGCCGCCATCGCGCCCAGCGTCACCACCAGCTCGGCGCCCGTCAGCTCGACGATCTCGAGCAGGTGCTCGACGAAGCTCCGCCATCCGAGGTGGGGCTCGACCCCGGACACGAGCACGAGATCGTGGCCGGCGGACGGCAGCGGTGCCGCATGGGCGGTGGTGTCGGGCCAGCAGATCTCGCGGATGCCCCGTTCGTCGAGCCGCACCTCGGGCCGCTGCTGCTGGAAGTCGAAGTGCTCCTCGGCGTCGATGCGGGCCAGCTCGTCGGCGGCCGTCCGGTCGCGGAGCCACTCGACGGCGCCGGTCGCGGACTCGCCGGCGTCGAACCAGCCGTCGAAGGCCAGGACCACCACCGGGCGCCGCAGGGCGGGGACCCGTTGCCACGTGAGCTCGGACATCAGCTCCAGCATGGCGGAATCGGCCCCGCGCCACACCCCGGACCGCTCCGACGTGCGCTCGGCCGTTGTCCGAGAGATGGGCTCAGCGCGCCGCTCGATCCGCCGATGGAGCACCCGTGCCAGTCGAACACGAGAACACGATGACGGACGAGCCGGTCAGCCCGATCGCCGATCCCCCGGTGGCACCGGGTGAACCCGGCTTCGAGGACCTGCCCGTTCGCGACCTGGTCGACCTCCTCAACGAGGCGTTCGAGGTCGAGCTCGACCGACGACGCGCCTCGCTGATCGGCGACGCTCCCGTCGTCGATCCCGACAGTGGCGTCCGCGCAGCGCGTGGACTCCTCGTCGCCGGTGGTCTCGGCATGGTCGTCTGGGCCGGCATCGTCGCGCTGCTCGTCGCCGTCGCCTGACGGGGCCGGGCCCGCACCCGTTTCCTCACGGGACGAGACCGGCTGCCGATGGAGCAACCGACGTCCTCGAGCGGAAGCAGACGAACATGGCACGCATCCTGGTGGTCGACGACGCCAGCTTCATGCGCAACAACCTCCGGCGGGTCCTCGTCGGCGGCGGTCACCAGGTGTCCGGTGAGGCCGAGGACGGCGCCGAGGCGGTGCGGCTCTACGAGGAGCTCGCGCCCGACGTCGTGACGATGGACATCACGATGCCCGTGATGGACGGGATCCAGGCCCTCCGCGAGATCCGCCGGATGGACCCCGACTCCTGCGTGGTCATGTGCTCGGCATCGAGCCAACAGGAGATGGTCGTCGAGGCGATCCATGCCGGCGCCGCGGAGTTCATCGTCAAGCCCTTCCGACCCGAGCGGGTCATCGAGGCGATCGCCCACGGCCTCAGCGCGAGCTGAGCGAGCCGCTCGTGACCCGGGGGCACGACGGCAGCCCCGGGTCACGGCGAGTCTGCCCGAGGACCAAGGACGCGGAGAGGGAGTCGCATCCGTGGCCCTCGGGCTCTGTCCCGACGGAGCGGCGAGCCCTGACCCTCGCCACACCCCTGCCCGTCGGAGACCGATCTGTTCGTCGGGTGCTCATCGAGCACCCCCGTCGTCGGGTGCCTCGTCGCCCGGCACCTCGTCCTGCTGGTTCGGCCGGGAGACGGTGAGCTCGACGAGCCCACCTCCGGCCAGCTCGACCGTGGCCACCTCGGGGACGGCGTCGGTCGGCATCCACGCTGCCCACACCCCGGCGTAGGCGGCCGGTGACGAGTCGGTGGGGACGTCGACCGACGTCACCGCGTCACCCGGGGCGACGACCACCAGCGCCGTCACCTCGCCGAGCTCGAAGGCCACCGCACCCGGCGCCTCGTCGACGAGGCAGTGCGCGAGCGAGGGCGCCCCGAGGGTGAGCGTGAGGCACGTGCCCGGCGCGGGATCGGTGGGCCACGACAACCGCCAGGCCGTCGCGTCGATCACACCTTCGACGGCGTAGCCGGGCGCCTCGTCGACGGCGGTCTCGACGCCGTCGACCTCGGCGTCATCGGCGCCGCGGATCGTCGCGCCGTCCGGGGTGGCGGCGAGCAACGTCTCCCAGTACTCGGGTCCGGCGTCGTCGAGGGTCTCGGCGACGTCGAGCAGCTCGGCCGGGCGCAGACCCTCGGCAACGAGCTCGACGATGGCATCGCCGTCGCTCCAGATCAGTCGGTGGACGTCGACCCCGGTCGCTGACTCGCTGAACAGGAGGCTCTCACCGTCGTCACGGCGCACGACGAGGGGCGGCGTCGCTGCCGTGACCCGCAGCATCTCGAGCTCGAGCGCCGACCCGGGCCGGACCGACAACTCGATCGCGCCGTCGCCGTCGGGCACCACCGGGGAGAACCGCAGACCGACCGCGGTCGGATCCTCCTCGGCGAGCATCGAGCCCTCGTCGACGGCGATGAGACCGGCGGGGAGGGCCTCGACGTCGAAGCCCGGTCCATCGAGGCGGCGTCGCAGGTTGCGGGCCACGTCGAGCAGCTCGGCGTCGGAGAAGTCGCGGGAGTAGAGCTCGCGCACGACCTGGGTCTGGTTGTCGGCCCAGGTGAGCGAGGCGCGGTCGAGGTCGAGCCGGGCCAACCAGGCCGGCGAGCCGTTGACGTCGACCTGGGTGGCGTCGACCGGCGGGACGAGCTGGCTGGGCAGCAACGAGGACTCGCGGGCCACGATCCGGCCGTCGCGACCGACGGGTTCGATGACCTGGATGAAGTCCTCACCGGCCGGTGTGGTGTCGTTCGGACCGAGCTCGACGACCTCGGTCAGCTCGAAGCCCGGCGGCACCTCTCCCGGTTCGAGCCCGCTCGCCGGAGCGGCGGAGGAGACCAGCTGGGTCGGCTCGTCGTCGAGCAGCGCGACGCCGACGGGCACGGCGCCGACCACGGCGGCGGTGGCACCGGCCACAGCGATGCGGCGTCGCACCCGCGCCCGGCGGGCCCGCTCGGCGCGACGCAGGACGGAACGGTAGGCGTAGGGCGAGGGATCGACCCGATCGCTGCGTCCCTCGAGCGAGGCGCGCAGACGACGTTCGAACTCGTCGGCACCTCCTCCGGGACGCTCCTCACCCTTCATGCCCCCAACGACACCGCAGGGAGGCGATCGGTTCCGAGGAATCCGAGAAATCGTCGGGTGGCGCGCTGGACGGGACCGGCGCTCGCCGGTCCCGGCTACTCGCCGAGGGTGCGACGGAGCTCGGCGAGACCTCGGTGGAGGAGGCTCTTCACCGTGCCGCGCCGGACGCCCAGCGTCTCGGCGATCTCACGCTCGTCGAGGCCGCCGTAGTAGCGGAGCACGACGGCGGCCCGTCGCTTCGGCGGCAGCGCGGCGATCGCATCGAGCATCTCGTCGGCGCCGAGCTCGACGGAC
>JBCCTY010000110.1:0-11721 GCA_039197885.1 Actinomycetota bacterium
CACTTCCGCCGCACCGCGCTCGTCGACCTGCGCAACACCGCCCACGCGGTCGTCGGCGGCACCTTCATCGGCGGCATCCACACGGCGGCGTGCGGCGGCACCTACCAGCTCGCGATCAACGGCTTCGGCGGGCTGGGCGTCGACGGTGAGCGGCTCACGATCGATCCGAACCTCCCCGAAGCGTGGACGGCGCTCGAGTACCCCGTCCGGTGGCGTGGCCTCCGGCTCCGCGTGCGCATCACCGCCGACGAGGTCGAGATCAGCGCCCAGGAGGCCAACGAACGGCCCGTCCCGGTGACCGTCCGCGGTGCCGACCTCGACATCCTGCCGGGCCAGCGGACGACGGCTCCCGCAGGTCGGTAGGCCGACGACTACGACGGTGCCCGACCGAGCTCCTCGACCGGGAGGTGGCACGCCATCGAGTGCCGCGGGGTGATCTGGATCGTCGGCGGCTCGATCACGTCGCACGTGCCCGGGATGAAGCGATGGCAACGGGTGTGGAACACGCAACCGGGCGGCGGGTCGGCCGGGCTCGGGATCTCGCCGGTGAGCGGGATCCGGTCGCGCACGGAACCGTCGACGCTCGGCACCGCCGACATGAGCGCCTCGGTGTAGGGATGGACCGGACCGGAGAACAGCTCGTCGGTCGGTGCGAGCTCGACGAGACGCCCCACGTACATCACGGCGATCCGGTCGGCGAGATAGCGCACGACGCCGATGTCGTGGCTGATGAAGAGGTAGCTCGTGCGGTCCTCGGCCTGCAGGTTGGCGAGCAGGTTGAGGATCGCGGCCTGGACCGACACGTCGAGCGCGGAGGTCGGCTCGTCACACACGACGAGACGAGGGTCGCCGGCGAAGGCCCGGGCGATGGCCACGCGCTGCTTCAACCCGCCGGACAGCTGCCGGGGCCGCATGTCGAGGTGGCGGGGCGACAGCCGCATCGCCACGGCGATCTCCTCGACCCGTCGATCGGCCGCCTCGCCGCGGAGGTCGGTCAGCTTGGTCACGGAGCGGCGCAGGATCCGGCGGACCGACCACATCCGGTTGAGGGCCGAGTCCGGGTTCTGGAAGACCATCTGCATGGCCCGGATCGAGTCGGTGACGCGGTCCGTCGCATTCGCACGGACCTCACGGCCGTCGAGGGTGATCTCGCCGCCCTCGTCGGGTTCGTGGATGCCGAGGAGGGTCTTGGCCAGGGTGCTCTTGCCCGAACCGGACTCGCCGACGAGGCCGACCGTCTCGCCCTCGGCGATGCCGAGGTCGACGCCCACCAGCGCCGGGATGTCGGTGCCGCGCTGGCGGAAGGTCTTGGACAGGCCGGTCAGCTCGACCACCGGCTCGTCGTCGAGCTCTCGTGCGTCGATCCCGGACGTCGGGACGTCGATCTGCTCGGTCTGCTCGACGTGGTGGCACCTCGCCCACTGCTGCTCGCCGAGGGAGACGACCGGCGGCACCTCGGTCCGGCAGAGGTCGTCGGCGATCGGGCACCGGTCGACGTAGACGCAGGTGGGGAGCTCGGCTCCGATCTGGGGCAGCGTGCCCGGGATCGTGAAGAGGGGCCGATCGGTCTTGCGCAGGCCCTGTCGAGGGATCGCGTTGAGCAGGCCCACGGTGTAGGGGTGCTCCGGCGAGTCGAACACCCGCTGGGCGTCGCCCTCCTCGACCACCTTGCCGGCGTACATCACCCCGACCCGGTCGCACATCGTCCGGATGACGCCGAGGTTGTGCGCGATGAGGAGGATGGCGGCGTTGGTGGTGGTGCGCAGCTCGCGGACCAGGTCGAGCACCTCGGCCTCGACGGTCGCGTCGAGGCCGGTGGTCGGCTCGTCGAGGATGAGCAGGCGCGGGTCGCCGACGAGGGCCATGGCGATGACGACCCGCTGGAGCATGCCGCCCGAGAGCTGGTGGGGGTAGCGGTCCATCACGCTCGACGCATCGGCGATGTGGACGCGGCGCAACGATTCGAGCGCCAGGTCGCCGGCCTCGGCCTTCGCGTGGCCGAGGATCCGGTAGCACTCGGCGATCTGGCGTCCGATCTTCAGCGCCGGATTCATCGCCTGGACCGGGTCCTGGTACACCATCGACGCGTGGGAGCTGCGGATCTCCTGCAGCCGACGGTAGGGCATCTCGATGACGTCCTCGCCGTCGACGAGGATGCGCCCGCCGTCGATCGACGCGTTGCCGGGCAGGTAGCGGACGGCGGCATACGCCGTCGTCGACTTGCCGCAGCCCGACTCGCCGACGAGCCCGTAGGCCTCTCCCGGCGCGATCGAGAAGCTCACGCCCCGCAGCACGGCGCGCGGGATGCCGCGCACGACGTAGGACAGGTGGAGGTCGTCGACCTCCAGCGCAGCGGTGTCGGCTGGTGCGACGGTGTCGGTCACGAGCTGCGCACCTTGTCGAGGGAGTCGGCGATCAGGTTGACCGCGATCACGAGGCTGGCGATCGCCAGCGCCGGGAAGATCGACGGCCACCACTGGTTGTTCGACTGGATCAGGTTGTAGGTGTTCGAGATGTCGTTGCCCCAGTCGGGGGTCGTGAAGTCGTCCGCCGCCAGACCGAGGAAGGCCAGGGTGGCGATGGTGAAGATGGCGTAGCCGACCCGAACGGTGAACTCGACGACGATCACGCCGGTGACGTTGGGCAGGATCTCGCGCAACATGATGAACGGCCCGCTCTCGCCGCGCAGCTTGGCCGAGGTGACGTAGTCGAGCTGGGCCTCGGCCTGTACGGCCGATCTGACCGTCCTCGTGACCACCGGCGTGAACAGCGTGGCGACGGTGAGGATGATGACGATCCGCGAGTTGCCGAACACGACCAGCGTCATGATGCCGAGCAGGATGACGGGGATCGACAGCAGCGCCTCGATGATGCGTCCCAGGATCTCGTCGGCCCAGCCCCGGTAGTACCCCATCACGAGCCCGAGCATGGTTCCGGCGATGGTCGCCAGCGCCGCGGCGGTGGGCGCGGTGATCAGCACGCTGCGGGCGCCGAAGATCACCCGCGAGAACACGTCGTTCCCGATCGTGTCGGTCCCGAACCAGGCATCGGCGCTCGGGCCCTGCCGTGCGATCACGCTGCCGTCGACCCGGACGGCCTCGTTGGCGCCGTACGGCGCGAGGAGCCCTGGCACGATCGCGCAGATCACCCAGAAGCCGGCGATGACGACGCCGAGCACGAAGCCCGGCGTGCGGAGCAGCAGACGACGACGCTCGGCCCGGATCTGCTTGCGCTCTGCGGCGGCCGTGGCGACGGCGGCGTCGAGCTCGGCCACCTCGTCCGGAATGGGCGTCTCGGCGGCGCGCTCCTCCCCGGTCGCCTCGGACCCGGGATCGTCGATGGCGGTCATCCGGCCCCCACGTTCAGTCGGGCCCGGGGGTTCATCCAGGCGATCAGCAGGTCGGCAGCGAGCGTCGAGAGCATGAAGATGATCGCAACGGTGATCACGGCGGCTTGCAGGAGCGGGAAGTCGGGGGCCGTGGCCGCCCGGAGGATGAGGTTGCCCAGGCCCGGGTAGTTGAACACGAGCTCGAGCCCGACGAGCCCACCGAACAGGTAGCCGATCTGGGTGCCGGTCACCGCCACCGTGGGCTGGAGGCTGTTCTTCAGCACGTGGCGCCGCACGACCGAGCTCGTGTTGAGGCCCTTCATGTAGGCCGTCCTGGTGTAGTCCGACTCCAGCGCGGTGATGGTCCCCGCTCGGGTGATGCGTGCGATGTAGCCGAAGTAGACGAGCACGATCGAGAGCGCGGGCAGCAGCAGGTAGCGCAGCTCGGTGAAGATGCTGGCATCGTCGGGGATCAACGTGGTCGCCGGGAGCCAGCCGAGGCGGACCCCGATCACGTACTGGAAGATCACCGCCGAGACGAACTCGGGGATCGAGGCCGATGCCAGGCCGAAGTTCACGATCGCCCGGTCGACGAGGGTGTCCTTGCGCCGCGCCGCGACGACGCCACCGAGGATCGACAGGGGGACGGTCAGCACCAGGGCGAACATCACGAGCTTGGCCGAGTTCCACAGCGCCGGGCGGACGAGGTCGAGCACCTCGACCCCCGGTTGGCTGAACGACTCGCCGAAGCTGAGGGTGAGCACGTCGGCGAGCAGGTTGCCGAACTGCACCGGGAGCGGATCGTTCAACCCGAGCGTCTCGTTCAGCTCGTCGACCCGCTCCTGGGGGGCGAAGGGCCCGGCCAGCTGACGGGCCGGCTCGCTCGGGAAGACGCGGGTGAGCAGGAAGATCACGAGGATCAAGATGACGAGGGTGACGAGCGACAGCGCCGCCCGCCGCCCTATGAAGCGCAGCATGGGGCCTCCCCGGAGGTCCGGTGCGCGACGACGGCGCAGGGAGGTCGCGGACCCCCCTGCGCCGTCGCTGCGGCGTGGTCGATCAGGCGGACTTCGATGCTCCGCTCAGGATCGAGTGACCGAGCGCCGTGGCCTGCATGCCGCTGACCGAGGCGTCGTGTCCCGAGAGGAAGTTGAAGAAGTACGGGTAGACCGCGGGCACGTCCTCCCAGAGGATCTGCTGGATGCGACCCACCGCGGCCTGCTGGCCCGCGACGTCGATCGCGCCCCGGTAGTTCGACAGCTCGGTGTCGAACTCGGAGTTCGCGTAGTTCGAGGAGTTCCAGACACCGCCGCTGGCGAGCGCCGAGCTGAAGAAGACGTCCGGGATCGGCCGGTGGCCGTAGTCGACGATCCCGAACTCGTCGGCGTTGAGGCAGGGCTGCTCGTCGGTCCCGTCCGCCGGGCACCAGGAGTCGCCGTAGAACGTCGAGTTGGACTGCACGTTCACCTGCAGCTCGAACCCGGCCTCGGCGGCGTTCTGCTGGATGATGGCGGCGAGGTCCGGGATCTCCTGGAGATCGCCGCTCTGGATCGTGGCCGTGATGCTCTCGACTCCCGCCTCCGCCAGGAGCGCACGGGCCTGCTCGACGTCGCGACTGCGCTGCTCGACCGCGTCGGGGTCGAAGAACGGCAGCGACGAGAGCACGGGGTGGTCGTTGGCGATCTCGGCCCGACCGGAGAAGAGCGTGTCGACCATCTGCTGCCGATCGAGCGACCAGGCGAGCGCCTGGCGAACGAGCCGGTCGGTGAACTGGCCCTCGTTGACGTGGAACCAGACCTGGCGGTGGTTCGACGACGGCGGCGTGAGCACGTTGAAGCTCGGATCGTCGAGCAGCCCCTCGCCACCGATGACACTGAACTGTTGGATCGCGTCGATCTGGCGGCTCTGCATCGCGGTGACCGCGGTGCCGATGTCGGCGAAGCCGCGCAGCTCGATGGAGTCGAGCGGGGTCTGCCCGCCCCACCAGTCGGGGTTGCGATCGAAGCGCACCAGGAAGGTGGACGGGTCGTAGTCCCGGAAGATCCAGGCCCCCGTGCCGGCGGGGCGCTCGTCGAGCGTCGTGCCGTCGGAGTAGTCGGCCGGCGTGATGAGCGCCTGGGCGTTGAAGGTCGACACGAGCACCGGGAAGTTGCCGTTCGGCTCGATGAGCGTGAACACGGCCGTGGCCGGATCTGAGGCGTCGACGGCACCCTCCCCGATCACGCCGCCCAGCGCGGCGTTGTTCTTGGCGACGAGGCGGTCCATGGTGGCTGCGACATCAGCGGACGTGAACGGGCTGCCGTCCTGCCACGTGGCCTCTCGGAGCGTGAAGGTCCACTGCGAGCCGTCGTCGTTCGGCTCCCAGGCGGTCGCCAGACCGGTGTCGCCGATGTTGCCGTCGGGGCCGACACCGACGAGGTACTCGAAGCTCTGGCTCAGGACGTTGTAGGTGCCGAGGTCGAGCATGTTCACCGGATCGAGACCGGTGTTGGCGTCGCCGAACTGATTGGCGACGACGAGCGTGCCACCGACGGCGGCCGGGCCGGTGCCGGCGGTCGACCCGCCGGTCGTCGTCGTCGCCTCTCCGCTGTCGTCGCTGTCACCGCACGCGGCCAGCACGGCCGCCATGGTCGGCGCGGACAGACCGATCACCGTGCCCCGCTTCAGGAAGTCACGCCGGGTGATCGACCCGCGCACCTTCGCCTCGACGAGATCCTGCTCGATGGGGTTCGCACGCCGCAGCACGCGGTCCAACAGGCGCCAGTTCGTCATGGGGATGTCCTCGATCGACGTCAGGGGGTGGCGCAGCACGCTGCGCAGCGGTCTCGACCATAGTCGACTCACCTCGCGGACCGTTCGTCTTCGCGTCCGAGCACCGCTACGTCATCCCGGAATGCGACGTACTCGCGACCACCTCTTCGTCCCGAAGCCGAGCGACGAGGTCGCTGACCCTGTCCCGGATCTGCGCGACGCCGGCTCGTCGATTTAGGACCGCGGGAGCGACCCCGGGCAACGTCCGGGCCGCTCCCGGGGCCGGACCGACGCTGCGCGACCCCCGGAGCCGTACCGAACATGCCTGAATGAGGCAGCCATGGTTCGCTCTGATCCAGAAATGAGATCGGAGCGCTTGATCGAAATCACTGGTGATCGCTGGCTCGGTCGAGCGGCGCGGAGAGCACGGGGTGGCGACAGCAGGATCTTCGTTTGCGGAGTATTGACTCCGACATGTATCGACGCAATGCGACGAGTCGAAGATCCGATGACCGAATCGTCCGGATGGGGTGCCTCGAACCGATCCGAGGCGTCGCGGCACACCAACGGCCCCGCACCGGTCAGGGCGCTCCGATCCCCTTCCGGTCGACGGGATCGCCTGCTCAGGGTGGTCGGCCGGAGGTTGCGTGACGGACCGCGATCCGGGACGGCGGACGACCGACGGCGATGGCCGCGGGGCAGAGCGGCTCGATCGACAGAGCTCGGTGGGCTCGTGCCATTTGCGCCACCACCCCGGCGGAGCGCGCTCCCGCCGACCCGAGCGGTGGCATCCATGCGATCTCGGGCGTCGGGCGGCATAGGACGACGCAGGTTCGACCCATTGGCGCTCATCGGCGGTGCCGTCGCCCCGTCCTGGGGCCCGGCAGGCCGGCGTCACGCCGTCCGACGGTCCGGAAGGGTCTGTCGGAGCTCGACGACCGGGGCGAACAGGTCGCCGTGTTCCTCCACCCGATCGAGCACCTCGGCGGCTTCGAAGGTCAGGTCGTCGAGCGACGACGCGGCCTCCAGCTCGGCCCAGCTCAGCGGGGTCGAGACGGTGGGCCGGGCCCGTCCCCGGAGCGAGTACGGAGCGATGGTCGTCTTGTGGAACGAATTCTGGCTCCAGTCGACGAGCACCTTCCCGGGCCGGAGCGCCCGGGTCATGTCGGTGAGCACCAGGTCGGGGTGCTGACGTTCCATGAGCTGGCCCAACGCCAACGCGAACGACGACGTCGCGTCGTAGTCGGCCCCGCCGTTGAGCGGTACGTAGAGCTGCAGACCCTTCGATCCCGACGTCTTGGGCAGCGCCACCAGACCGAGGTGGTCGAGCACGTCGCGGATCGCGAGAGCGACCCGCGCGCAGGTGAGGGCATCGGCCGGTGGGCCCGGGTCGAGGTCGAGCACGAGCGTGATCGGCTCGTCGAGGTCCGAGGCGCGCGACATCGTGGCGTGGATCTCGAGCGCCGCCTGGTTGCCGGCCCACGCCAGCGCCGCCGGTTCGTCGAAGCTGCACGACCGCACCCCACCGGGGCCCTCGTGGCGCGGGAGCCAGTCAGGGGCGTGCTTCGGGCAGTTCTTCTCGAAGAAGGCGTCGGCCTCGACGCCGTTGGGCCAGCGGCGCAGGGTCAGCGGCCGACCGGCCACGTGGGGGACCATCACCGGCGCGATCCGGGCGTAGTAGTCGATGACCTCGGCCTTGGTCGTGGCCGTCTCGGGGTAGAGGACCTTGTCGAGGTTGGTCAGTCGGAGCTGGCGACCACCGATCCGGGCGTTGGTCGCCGCAGGGGCCACCGGGCGCTCAGGAGGCCTTGCGGGCGGCGGCGCGCTTGGCTGCCGCCTTCTTCGCCGAGCGCTTCTTGGTCGCCCGCTTCTTGGCCGCCGGCTTCTCGGCCCGCGCCGTCTCGGGCTCGGCCGGCGCCGCCTGGTTGCCGTCGTCGGCCTCGTCTCCAGCCCGCGAGGCCTTGGCAGCGGCGACGCTGGCCTCGAGCGCGGCGAGGAGGTCCACCACCTTGTCGTCCTCGGCGGCGGTCGCGGTCGGCGCCACGATCTCCTCCCCCGCCGCCTTGCGCTGCAGGAGGGCCACGACCTCCTCGCGATAGGTGTCGTGGTAGGCGTCGTGGTCGAAGTCGCCGATGAGCTGCTCGATCAGCTGATCGGCCATGGCCAGCTCGGCGTCGGAGATCTCGACGTCGCTGACGGCGTCGAGGCCCTCGATGGCGTCGGCCTCGACGACCTCGTCGGCCCACACCATCGTGCAGACGTCGAGCTTCCCGGCGTTGGGGCGGATCGCCGCCAGGTATTGCTTGCCGCCCCGCACGAACTCGGCCACGGCCACCCGACCGGAGCGTTCGAGTGCCCGCAGGAGCAGCGCATAGGCCTTCTCGAACCCGGGGTCGGGTGCCGCATAGTGGGAGCTGTCCCACAGGACGGGGTCGATCTGGTCGAGGGGGACGAACGCCTCGATCGAGATCGCCTTGCCGCCCTTCGGGGCGAGCGCGGCGAGCTCGTCGTCGTCGACCACGACGTACTGGCCCTTGGCGAACTCCCAGGCCCGGACGATGTGCTCGCTCGGCACCTCCTCGCCGGTGTCGGCCGAGACCTTCTGGTACTTCACCCGCGCCGTCGTGCGCTCGTCGATCTGGTTGAACCGGACCGCCTTGCGCGACACCGCGTTGTAGAGCTTCACCGGGATCGTCACCAGGCCGAAGCTGATCGCGCCGTTCCAGACCGCTCGGGGCATCGTCGTCTCCGCTCGTCCGCTCAGTCCTCGGGATGCCGCTCGCCGAGGAACACGGGGTGTCGCAACAACCCCTCGTTCGTCCACTCAGCGTAGCGAACCTCGACGACCAGCTCCGCCCGGACCGGGTGCAGGCCGGGGTCAGGCGACCCGTCGACGAACGGATCGGCACCGGCGAGGTCATCGAGGCGGGCACGGAGCTCGGCCAGGACCGCGTCGGAGAAACCGGTCCCGACCCGCCCGACGTAGCGGAGGCGGCCGGGCTCGACGTCGTCGACCGGTTGGCCCAACGCGAGCGCGCCCAGCGAGTCCTCCCGACGACCGGTGCCGGCGAACCAGCCACCGACGACGAAGGTGTCGCGCCGGTCGACCTTCACCTTGATCCAGTCGCCGCTGCGCCGCCCCGTGCGGTAGGTGCTCGACGCCCGCTTGGCGACGATGCCCTCCAGTCCCTGCGCGTCGGCCACGGTGAGCAGATCGGCGACGCCGTCGACGTAGACGGGCGAGACCCGCCATGACGGTCCGTCGAGGTCGAGCGAGTCGAGCAATCGGCGTCGCTCGGTGAGCGGGAGACCGGTGGTGTCGTTGCCGCCGAGCTCGAGGAGGTCGAAGATCAGATAGGTCGCCGGGCGCTCGACCGCGAGGCGCTGCGCGTCGGCCGGCCTGGTCACGTGCATGCGGTGCTGGATCGACCCGAAGCTCGGACGCCCCTCGTCCAGCACGACCAGCTCGCCGTCGAGCACGGCGCCGACCTCGGCGAGCTGCTCGGCGAGACCGTCGAGCTCGGGCCAGGCGACCGAGCGCTCGTTGCCGTTGCGGGTCCAGAGACGCCATCGGTCCGACTCGATGCGGACCACACCCCGGATGCCGTCCCATTTGATCTCGGCCCACCAACCGTCGCCGATCGGCGCCTCGCCGGCGGTGGCGAGCATGGGAGCGACGAACCCGGGAGATGGGGCGCCGGGCACGACGTCAGGCGAGGATCGCCCGGGCGACCAGGTCGGTGCCGAAGGCGGTGAGTATCGCGAGGTAGAGCAGGCCGGTGGCCGCCATGACCGCCGAGTAGTAGCGCTCCCGCAGAGCCGCCATGGTCACGAAGACGAGGCCGATCGTGAAGACGGCGCACGCCACCCAGAACCACCCGAGCATCCCGCCGTAGGCGTCGTCGATGTCGCCGTTGAGGACCGAGATCATGCCGGTCGGCAACAGCAGGAAGCCGACCTCGAAGGGCCAGATCCACCCGGTCCAGCGCACCAGCTCGATCAGCGGGCCGCGCTCGAGACCGGGCTGGACGAGGTACCAGTGGCCGAGGAGCATCGCGTCGCTGACCGCGCCGAGGAAGAGCGAGCCGGCCAACAGCCGCGGGATCGCCAAGGCCACGTCACCCGAGTCGAACGCCGCGGCCAGCACACCGGCCAGACCGATGAGCGCAGCCACGAGGTCGAGCACCGGCGGGAACTCCGGTGTCGTCGGTTCGTCGGTCGCGGTCGCGACCGTGCGCTCGATGCCGGTCATCGCCGCCACCCGCTCGGTGCGTCGGTCGTGCTCGGCCCGGGCGCCGCTCACCCCGGCCGACCGCCACACGACCGAGAGGACCAGCGCGGTGGCGGTCGTGGCGATGAGGCCGATGGTGGCCGCCTCGCGCAGCGGGATCGTGTCGTAGACGAGCCCGGCCCACAGGGCGATGGCGGCGAAGACGAGGTACACGCCGCGCATCAGCCAGCCGTAGCCGAGCGAGACCGTCCGGTGGCGGGTGGTGATCCACAGGAAGAACATGCCGCCGGCGGACCACTGGAGCAGGACGGTGGCGGCGTCGAGGCTGACCATCGAGCGGCGTCAGACCACCGCCAGGCCGTGGTCGACCTGGTTGAGGGCGCGGGGACCATCATCGGTGACGACGACGATGTCCTCGAGGCGGGCGCCCCAGGTGTCGGGGACGTAGATGCCGGGCTCGACGGAGAACGCGTGGCCGACCTCGAGCGGGAGCTCGTTGCCCTCGACGATGTAGGGCTCCTCGTGGGCGTCGATGCCGATACCGTGACCGGTGCGGTGGATGAAGTACTCGCCGTAGCCCGCGTCGGTGATGACCCGGCGACAGGCCCGGTCGACGTCCTGGGCCGGCGTGCCCGCCGTCGCCGCCGCCACCCCGGCCGCCTGAGCGGCGTGGAGCACGTCGTAGAGCTCGGCGAACCCGGCCGGCGGCTCGCCGACGTGCACGCAGCGGGTGATGTCGGAGCAGTAGTCGTCGCGGGTGCCGCCGATGTCGAAGAGCACGTTCTCACCGGCCCGGATGACCCGCGACCCGGCCTCGTGGTGGGGGCTCGCTGCGTTGGGCCCCGATGCGACGATCGTGAAGTTGACGACGTCATGGCCCTCGTCGAGCAGCGACCGGGCGATGTCGGCGGCGACGTCGGACTCGCGACGGCCCTCGAGGGGGATGGTGCCGTCGCGGAGCTGCTGCTGGACGGCGTCGGCGGCGGCAGCAGCCGCGGCGAGCGCCTCGACCTCGGCGGCGTCCTTGCGCATGCGGATCGGGGCCGTCACCTCGGTGCCGTTGATCAGGTCGAGCGACGGACGGCGCCCGAGGAGCTCGACGACGAAACGGGCCCAGGTCTGGTCGCCGATCGCGGCTCGGTTGGCGCTGCCGAGGAGTCGGTCGACGCGGGCGATCGGATCGTCGGTCTCACCCCACGGCTCGATGGCGAACACCTCCGGGCGGGGCTCGACTCGGGCAATCTCGAGCTCGGGGATGACGAGCGTGGCGTCGCCCTCGAGGGGGAGCACGAGCATCGTCAGACGCTCGAGCGGCATGGCCTGGTAGCCGGTCAGATAGGGCAGGTCGGCCCCCACCGAGAGCAGCAGCGAGTCGACGCCGAGTCGCCCCATCTGCTCCCGGACCCGTCGG
>JBCCTY010000111.1:0-11521 GCA_039197885.1 Actinomycetota bacterium
CGAACCACTCGGTCTCCGGGTGTTCGGCCTAGCCGAACACCTTGCGATCGAGGTCGCGGACGCGCCCGGCCAACGTGGCGAGCAGCTTCACCGACACCTTCGGGTACTCCTGGAGCACCGAGGCGAACTCCTTGGCGCCCAGCTCCAGCGCGATCACGTCGGTGTCGGCCACGACGTAGGCCGTGCGAGGCCCCTTGTCGAGGAGGCTGAGCTCGCCGACCGGCGCCCCGACGCCGAGCGTCGCGACCTTGCGGTTGCCGCGTCGGACGACCGCCGTGCCCTCCAGGATCACGTAGGCCGTGCGCCCCATGTCGCCCTGCTCGACGATGGTGGTCCCGGCACCGAAGCTGCGTTCGCTGCCCCCGGCGGCGACCTTCGCGAGCTCCCCCTTGGAGAGCCCGGAGAAGAGCTCGATGTTCTTCAGGTGGGAGACCAGATCGCTGCGGCTTGCCATGGCCGCACGTTAGATCCGATGTGACCGACGTCGCTCGATCGTTCCCGACCGCCTCGCCGAAGGACCAGCCAGACGCCCGTAATCCGAGCGAAACATCGCGGAAATCCTCGTGGTCGACCCTGTGTCGATGAGCGATGTCGTCGTCGTCCGGTGGCCCCACGACGCGGCGCGGGTCGACGATCTGCGCGGCGCCGGCACGGCGCGCCTGCTCCTGGTCGAGCCGACGGCACCGCCACCCGAGATCGCCGATCCGCTCGAGGACTGGGTCCGGATGCCGGCCAGTGAGGAGGACGTCAAGGCCCGCATCCGCGGCCTCGAGTTCCGGCTCGGTGTCGAGCAGGCGCGTCGGCCGGTGCTCGACGCCGACGGCATCCTCCACCTCGGCGGCCGCAGCGTCGTGCTCCCACCCGTCGAGGCGCGGCTGGCCGCCGAGCTCGTCGATCGCATGGGCTCGGTCGTGCCCCGCGACGTGCTCACCCGCGCCGGCTGGCCCGAGGGCGTCCCCAACCGCAACCTGCTCGACGTCCGGATCCTGCGCCTGCGGCGCCGGCTCGAGACGTTGGGCATCGAGGTCCGCACCGTCCGCCACCGGGGCTACCTGATGCAACTGATCGAGGAGTGAGGAGTCGACGCGGCGGCGAGCCGCGTCAGCGAGGTCCACCCCCGCATCCGGCCCGCTCAGGTGCCAGATCGCGGACAGGTGGCGAAAGATAGCTGTCAGGTTTTGGACAGCGACGTGTAACACGCATCGAACGGAGCGGAAACCCGTTCTCCCTACGGTGCGTGCGTTCCCGAGGGAGGTACACCCAAGTGAAGAGAAGGTTCCTGTTGGGCGGGCTGGTCGCCGTGCTCGCCCTGATCGGACTGGCGGGCCCTGCGGCCGCCCAGGACGATGCAGCGGCACAGGCGGCGTTGACCCAGACGATCCTCGACAACATCTTCGTGTTCGTCGCTGGTGTCCTGGTGTTCTTCATGCAGGCCGGTTTCGCCATGCTCGAGGCCGGGCTCACCCGGGCCAAGAGCACGGCCGCCATCATGATGAAGAACATGATGGACATGTGCATCGGCGTGTTGCTGTTCGCGCTGATCGGCATGCACATCGCGTACTCCGGTGAGGACCTGGTCGGCTTCGGCTGGTACTTCGACGGCTACTCGTCGGCACCCGAGTCCGGCCTGGGCATCCCGGTCGACTTCTTCTTCCAGGCGGCGTTCGCCGCAGCGGCGGCGACCATCGTCTCCGGTGCGCTCGCCGAGCGGACGAAGTACGTCGGCTACATGGCCTACACCGCCGTCATCACCGCCGTGATCTACCCGATCGTCGTCAACTGGCAGTGGGGCGGCGGCTGGCTGTCGCAGCAGGGCTTCCACGACTTCGCCGGCTCGACCGTCGTGCACTCGGTCGGTGGCTGGGCCGCCCTCATGGGCGCCATCGCCATCGGTCCCCGCATCGGCAAGTACGGCTCCGACGGCAAGCCGCGGGCGATCCTCGGTCACTCGGTGCCACTCGCGATCCTGGGCGTGTTCATCCTCTTCATCGGCTGGTTCGGCTTCAACCCGGGTTCGGAGCTCGCCGCCGACCTCGAGGTGCCCCGGATCGCCGTGACGACGCTCCTCGCCGCCGCCGGCGGTGGCCTGGCCGCGATGCTCACGATCTGGGCCGTGGCCGGCAAGCCGGACGTCTCCATGACCGGCAACGGCATCCTCGGCGGCCTCGTCGGCATCACCGCTGGCACCTACGTCATGAACCCGTGGATGGCGGCTCTCACCGGCATGATCGCCGGTGTGATCGTGGTCTTCTCGGTGCTCGGCATCGAGCGGGCCGGAGTCGACGACCCGGTCGGAGCGGTCTCGGTCCACGGCGTCTGTGGCGCCTGGGGCACGATCGCCGTGGGGCTGTTCGCCTCCCGTGACGCCACGGTCGATCCGATCGCCTACGACGACTTCGTCGGCGCCGAGGGGCTGTTCTTCGGTGGTGGCGGCGGCCTGCTGGTCGACCAGATCGTCGGTGTCATCGCGGTCTTCGCCTTCGTGGCGATCACCGCCGGTGCGTTGTTCTTCGCGCTGAAGGCCGCCGGCCTGCTGCGGGTGTCGCCGGAGGAGGAGGCCGCCGGCCTCGACGTCTCCGAGCACGGCGCTCCCGGCTACGGCGAGCTCGCTGCGCTGGGCGGCACCACGGCCACGCCGACCCCCTCCGAGGGCGGCTGAACCCTTCCAGGAACTCTTCACAACGGGGTGACGGTGCGGAGCCGGGGGCGATGAGCCCCCGGCTCCGGCCGTTTTCGACGGCGTTCACGACGCGGGACGGGAGTTCCCCGCGGCGGTGATCTAGCGTCGGTGCCGTGCTCTCGATCGTCACCGCCGTCCTCAAGCCCCACCAGCTCGAGCCCGTCGTCGAGGCCCTCAAGCAGGTCGACGTGCACGGGCTCACCGCCACCGAGGTCAAGGGCTTCGGTCGCCAGGGCGGTCACTCCGAGACCTATCGGGGCACCGAGTACCACCTCGACTTCATCCCCAAGGTCAAGATCGAGGTCGTCCTCGATGCTGCCCGCGCCGACGAGGCCGTCGAGGCCATCGCCGGCGCCGCCCGCACCGGTCGCATCGGCGACGGCAAGGTCTGGGTCACGCCGGTCAGCGACGTCGTCCGCATCCGCACCGGCGAGCGGGGCACCGAGGCCCTCTAGCGAGCACGACCCGGCGCGTCGATCCCGGGCGCTCCGAGGCGGCGGCGAGGTCTGCCGGCCGGCTCGGTCGTCCCGACCGTCCCGGTCGCCGTGCTCCTCCTCGCCGTCTGCCACAGCGAGGAACGGCTGGCCCTCCTCGCGACTCTCCTGGTCGCCGTCGTCGCTGCCCGGACGGCGGCCGGGATCGTCCCCTCGCACGCTCCCGCTGGATCCTGTTCCGAGCGCACGTCGCCAACGTCGCGATCGATCACGCCGAGAGATGGCAGCCCGACCTGGTCGGATCTGGTCAGGTCGATACCATCGTCGACGTGGACCGCTCCGTGAACGTCTCCGAGGCGAAGGCGCAGCTGTCGCGGCTCATCGAAGAGGTCAAGGACGGCGAACACCGCGTGCTGATCGGTCCTCGAGGACGTCCGGTCGCCGTCCTGAGCGCATACGTCCCGGAGTTGGAGCCGAGACAGTTCGGACAGTGGGCGGCCGACGACGTCTGGATCGCCGACGACTTCGACGACCCGATCGACGAGATCGCCGACGACTTCGAAGGTCGGCAGGGCTGATCGTGACGCAGGCCCGCCTCCTCCTCGACACCCACGTCGTGCTGTGGCTGCTCAGTAGTTCTCGGCGCGTGCCGCCAGAGGTCGTGGCGGACTGCGTCGATCCCCGCAACGAGGTCGCCGTCAGTGCTGTCGTGCCGTGGGAGGTCGCGATCAAGCGGGCCCGTGGCAAGCTGCAGGCACCTCCAGACCTGGTCGACATGATCGGCCGCGCCGGTCTGACACCGCTGCCGATCAGCCTCGAACACGGTGCAGCGGTCGAAGCGTTGCCGCCACTCCACCGGGACCCGTTCGACCGGATGTTGATCGCCCAGGCCCAGGTCGAGCGCCTCACGCTCGTGACGGCCGATCGGCGCCTGGGTGACTACGAGGTCGGCCTCCGACTCATCTGAGACCGAGCATGCCTGAGGGGTCAGTTGGTGGAACCCGCAACGCCGGCCTCGAGCTCGTCGGTGCGAGCCGGGGCCCGGGCCGCCTGGCGGCCGAACCCGCACCGTGGTGCCTGAGGCTGGTGGTTCCCTCCGCTCGGTCTCGGCCGGGGCGCCACTAGCGTTGACGGGCATGAGCCACACCCTGGTCCTGGTCCGTCACGGGCAGAGCGAGTGGAACGCGAAGAACCTCTTCACCGGGTGGGTCGACGTCGGCCTGACCGAGCAGGGCATCGGTGAGGCCGAGGCGGGAGGTGAGGCCCTGGCCGCCGAGGGCCTGTCCTTCGACGTCGCCCACACCTCGATGCAGCGCCGGGCCATCCGCACCCTGCACCTGATGCTCGACCGTCTCGACCTGCTGTGGCTGCCGGTCCACAAGTCGTGGCGCCTGAACGAGCGGCACTACGGCGCGCTCCAGGGCCTCGACAAGAAGGCCACCGTAGAGCGCCACGGCGAGGAGCAGGTCCATGCCTGGCGTCGGGGCTACGACACGCCGCCCCCGCCGGTCGAGCCCGGCAGCGAGTACGACGTGAGCAGCGACCCCCGCTATGCCGATCTCCCGCCCGACCTCATGCCGATGGGTGAGTGCCTGGCCGACGTCGTGGAGCGCCTCCTGCCCTACTGGCACGATGCGATCGTCCCCGACGTCCGGGCCGGTCGCCGGGTGATCGTGTCGGCCCACGGCAACTCCCTCCGAGCGCTCATCAAGCACCTCGAGGGCATCTCCGACGACGAGATCGCCGGGCTCAACCTCCCGACCGGGATCCCGATGGTCTACGAGCTCGACGACGACATGGTCCCGACGTCCGAGCGTCGCTTCCTGGCCGACGCCGATGCCGTCGCGGCCGCCACCCACGCCGTGGCCGAGCAGACCAGGTGATCGACATCGGACAACTTGAGTCCTAGAGGCTCAGCTTTTCTTCCTCTGACTGTGGAATCGGGCTGAGGCGGTCGTATCCTCTCCTCATCAGCACCCACCGCCCGTGAGGAGGACCCCCCATGCCCAAGGCAGTCGGTATCGATCTCGGCACCACCAACTCCGTCGTCTCGGTATTCGAGGCCGGTGAGCCCGTCGTCATCGCCAACGCCGAGGGGTCGCGCACCACCCCGTCGGTGGTCGGCTTCTCCAAGGACGGCGAGGTGCTCGTCGGCGAGGTCGCGAAGCGACAGGCGATCACGAACCCCGACCGCACCCTGATCTCGGTCAAGCGCCACATGGGCACCGACTGGACCGTCGACATCGACGGCAAGCCCTTCACGGCCCAGGAGATCTCGGCCCGCACGCTCCAGAAGCTCAAGCGCGACGCCGAGGCGTACCTCGGTGACACCGTCACCCAGGCCGTCATCACCGTCCCCGCCTACTTCGACGACGCCCAGCGCACCGCCACCAAGGAGGCGGGCCAGATCGCGGGCCTCGAGGTGCTGCGGATCATCAACGAGCCGACCGCGGCCGCCCTGGCCTACGGGCTCGAGAAGGGCGAGGACGACCACACCATCCTCGTCTTCGACCTCGGCGGCGGCACCTTCGACGTGTCGGTCCTCGAGATCGGCGACGGCGTGTTCGAGGTCAAGTCGACGCACGGCGACACCCGCCTCGGCGGTGACGACTGGGACCAGGCCGTCATCGACTGGCTGGTGACCTCGTTCAAGAACGACCACGGCGTCGACCTCTCGGCCGACGGGATGGCCGCCCAGCGCCTCAAGGAGGCCGCCGAGAAGGCCAAGATCGAGCTGTCGGGCACCCAGTCGACCCAGATCAACCTGCCGTTCATCACCGCGACGCAGGCCGGGCCGATCCACCTCGACTACTCGCTCACCCGGGCCAAGTTCCAGGAGCTGACCGCCGAGCTCGTCGAGCGATGCAAGAAGCCGTTCGAGCAGGCCATCTCCGATGCCGGTCTCGATCTGAAGGACCTCGACCACGTCGTCATGGTCGGCGGCTCGACCCGGATGCCCGCCATCCAGGATCTCGTCCACGACATGACGGGCAAGGAGCCGCACAAGGGCGTCAACCCCGACGAGGTCGTCGCCATCGGCGCCTCGATCCAGGCCGGCGTCCTGAAGGGTGACGTCAAGGACGTCCTCCTGCTCGACGTCACGCCGCTGTCGCTCGGCATCGAGACCAAGGGCGGCGTGATGACCCGACTGATCGACCGCAACACCACCATCCCGACCCGTCGCACCGAGGTCTTCACGACCGCCGAGGACATGCAGCCGTCGGTCGAGATCCACGTGCTCCAGGGCGAGCGCGAGATGGCCGGTGGCAACAAGACCCTGGGCAAGTTCCAGCTCGTCGACCTGCCCCCGGCCCCCCGTGGCGTCCCCCAGATCGAGGTCACCTTCGACATCGACGCCAACGGCATCGTCCAGGTGTCGGCCAAGGACCGCGCCACCAACAAGGAGCAGTCGATCACCATCACCGGTCAGTCATCGCTGAACAACGACGACATCGACCGGATGGTCAAGGACGCCGAGGCCCACGCCGAGGAGGACCGTCGGCGCAAGGAGGGCGTGGAGGTCCGCAACAACGCGGACTCGCTCGTCTACCAGACCGAGAAGGTGCTCCGTGAGCAGGGCGCCGACTTCTCCGGCGACGAGAAGTCGGCCGTCGAGGACAAGCTGGCCGAGCTGAAGACGGCGCTCGAGGGCGAGGACCTCGACGCCATCAAGTCGGCCCAGGAGGCGCTCAGCGCCGTCTCGCAGTCGTTCGCGCAGAAGCTCTACGAGCAGGCCGCGGCCCAGCAGGCCGATGCCACCTCCGAGTCGGCCGCCGGCGCCGACGACGACGTCGTCGATGCCGAGATCGTCGAGGACGAGGACACCAAGTGAGCGTCGGCCCGCAGGTCGAGGAGGCGGTCACGTGAGCACCGACGACGATGGCGACCAGGAGGTCGACCTCGGTTTCGACGCCGGACCGGCCGATGCGGACGAGGTCCCCGTCACCGAGGCCGACGAGGCCGATGGTCCCCCGGTGGGGGGCACCGGCCTCGACGTCGAGTCGCTCATCGAGCAGCTCGAGGCCGTGACGGGCGAGCGCGACCAGCTGCGCGATCAGCTGCTGCGGTCGGCCGCCGACTTCGACAACCTGCGCAAGCGGGCCCAGCGTGACCATGCCGAGGCCGGCAAGGCCGCGATCGGCCGGTTCGTCGAGACGCTCCTGCCGGTGCTCGATGCCTGTGACGCCGCGCAGGCGTCGGGGGTCGACGGCGTGGAGCCGATCGTGAAGGCGCTGCTCGCTGCGCTCGAGCAGCAGGGGCTCACCGCGGTGGGCCAGGTCGGTGAGCCGTTCGATCCGACGTGGCACGAGGCCGTCCTGGTCGAACCGGCGGTCGATGGTCAGGAGCGCGACACGGTGGCCGACGTGTTGCGCACCGGGTACCGCTGGGAGGACCGGGTCCTCCGGGCGGCGATGGTGAAGGTCACCGGCTGACTGGAGCACGAGGAGCCGCTCGGCGTGGGCCGCAGGTCCGCCCGGAGGCGACCAGAGCACGAGGAGGTGGATGATGCAGCGAGAGTGGTTGGAGACGGATTTCTACGCGGCGCTCGGTGTGTCCGAGTCCGCCTCCGAGAAGGACATCACGAAGGCCTACCGGGCGCTGGCTCGCAGCCACCACCCCGACCAGGGTGGGGACGAGACCAGGTTCAAGGAGATCTCGGCCGCCTACGACGTGCTCGGTGATCCCGAGAAGCGTGCCGAGTACGACGAGCTCCGCCGGCTGGGGCCGCTCAGCGGTGGCTTCGCCGGCGGTCCCGGCGGTGGCACCCACCAGGTCAGGTTCGAGGATCTGTCCGACTTCGGTGGTGGTGGCCTCGGTGACCTGTTGGGCAACCTCTTCGGGCGGGCCGACGGGGCGGGTGCCCCCGGTGGCTCGCGGCCCCGGCCGATGCCCGGCCCCGACCTCGAGACCGAGCTGCACCTCGACTTCGTCGACGCGGTGCGTGGCGTCACCACCGAGGTGCTCGTCGGATCCGATCCGGTGAAGGTCCGCATCCCCACCGGGGTCGACCACGGTCGTCGCATCCGGGTGCGGGGCCACGGGAGGCCTGGGCAGTTCGGCGGTCCGCCGGGTGATCTCTTCGTCGTGGTCCAGGTGCGACCCCACGATCGGTTCGAGCGACGCGGCGACGACCTGCACCTCACGGTGCCGGTGACCTTCGGCGAGCTCGCGCTCGGCGCCAAGGTCACGGTGCCGACCCTCGACGGCGACGCGGTGACCCTGAAGGTCCCACCCGGCACCCAACCGGGTCGGAAGTTCCGCCTCCGGGGCCGTGGCGTCGAGCGCAAGGGCACCACCGGCGACCTGCTCGTCGGTGTCGAGGTCGTCGTCCCGACCGAGCTCGACGGCGAGCAGCGGGCGGCCGTCGAGGCCCTCGACGCCGCACTCGATCTCGAGCCGCGCGCCGGCTTCCTCGACGACGAGGCGGATCGGACCCAGGAGGCATCATGAGCGCACCGGACCCCGATCGGGCCGTCTACGTCATCTCGGTCGCCGCCGAGCTGGCCGGCCTCCACGCGCAGACCCTGCGGATCTACGAGCGCAAGGGCCTCGTCGAACCCTCGCGGACCCCCGGCGGCAGTCGCCGCTACTCCGAGCGCGACATCCAGCGCCTCGCCCGGATCTCCGAGCTGACCGAGGCCGGCCTCAACCTCGCCGGTGTGCGTCGGGTCATGGAGCTCGAGGAGGAGAACGCCCGCCTCCGGGCCGAGCTGGAGCGGCGGGCCGACGAGGCGCGCCGACAGGTGGCCGAGGCCGAGCGCCGCCAGCGACGCGACCTCGTCCCCCTGCGTCAGGACGTGATCCTGTGGTCCGAGCGCCATCCTCGACGTCCGACCTGACGCGCAGACTTGAGTCGTTCCGTAGCAAGTTTTCTGATCACTCCTTAGGATGGGTGACATGGCACTCGACCCCAATCGCTGGACGATCAAGACCCAGGAGGCGATCCAGGCCGCCATCGACTCGGCCCGCTCCGCGTCACATGCCGAGGTCGGGGTCGACCACCTGATCGCCGCGCTGCTCGGCCAGCCCGAGGGCGTCGTGTTGCCGGTGCTCAGTCGCGTCGGCCAGCAGCCCAAGCAGCTCCGTGACGCCGTCGAGGAGCGACTGGCCAAGCTGCCCCGGGCCTACGGCGGCTCCGACCCCAACCTGTCCCGCGAGCTGCGCGACGTCGTCGACGTGGCCGACCGGGCCCGAGAGGAGCTCCACGACGAGTACCTCTCGACCGAGCACCTCCTCCTGGCCGTGGCCGATCGGCTCGACCTCGACCGCGAGTCGCTGCTCGGCGCGCTGCGTGACGTCCGGGGTTCGCACCGCGTCACGTCCCAGAACCCCGAGGCCAGCTACCAGGCCCTGGAGCGCTTCGGTCGTGATCTCACCGACGACGCCCGTAGCGGCCGGCTCGATCCCGTCATCGGTCGTGATGACGAGATCCGACGGGTCGTGCAGGTCCTGTCGCGGCGCACCAAGAACAACCCGGTCCTCATCGGCGATCCCGGGGTCGGCAAGACCGCCATCGTCGAGGGCCTCGCCCAGCGCATCGTCGAGGGCGACGTGCCCGAGGGCCTGAAGGACAAGAAGCTCATCTCGCTCGATCTCGGCTCGATGGTCGCCGGTGCCAAGTACCGCGGTGAGTTCGAGGAGCGGCTCCAGGCCGTCCTCAAGGAGATCACCGACGCCGATGGCGAGGTCATCACCTTCATCGACGAGCTGCACACCGTCGTCGGGGCCGGCAAGGCCGACGGGGCGATGGACGCCGGCAACATGCTCAAGCCGATGCTCGCCCGCGGTGAGCTCCGCCTCGTGGGTGCGACGACGCTCGACGAGTACCGCACCCACATCGAGAAGGACGCCGCGCTCGAGCGCCGTTTCCAACAGGTCTGGGTCGGCGAGCCATCGGTGGCCGACACGGTCTCGATCCTGCGGGGCCTCAAGGAGCGCTACGAGGTCCACCACGGCGTCCGCATCCAGGACTCCGCGCTCGTGGCCGCGGCGACGATGTCGGACCGCTATCTGTCCGACCGCCAGCTCCCCGACAAGGCGATCGACCTCGTCGACGAGGCCGGCTCGCGCCTGCGCATCGAGATCGACTCGCTGCCCACCGAGATCGACGTCGTGGAGCGGCGGATCCGCCAGCTCGAGATCGAACGGGTGGCCGTGGCCCGCGAGGCCGAGCTCGGCGACGTCAGTGCCCGCCACCGCCTCGACGAGCTCGACGGTGAGATCGCCGATCTCCAGGAGCGCTCGACGGGCATGAAGGCCCACTGGACCTCCGAGAAGGAGGCCATCACGGCGATCCGCGAGCTCAAGGAGGAGATCGACGAGCTGAGTCGGTCGCTCGAGCGCGAGTCCGACCTCGAGCGCGCCGCCGAGGTGCGCTATGGCCTGCTGCCCGAGCTCGAGACCCGACTCGAGGAGGCCACCGCCCGCCTCGACGAGCTCCAGGCCGATCAGCGGATGCTGAAGGAGGAGGTCGACGAGGAGGACGTCGCCCAGGTCGTCTCGCGCTGGACCGGCGTGCCGGTCGCGAAGCTCATGGAGGGGGAGGCCGAGAAGCTCACCCACCTCGAGGACGAGCTGCACCGTCGGGTGATCGGCCAGGACGAGGCCGTGACGGCCGTTGCCAACGCGATCCGACGCAGCCGGGCCGGCCTGTCCGATCCCGACCGCCCCATCGGGAGCTTCATGTTCCTCGGCCCGACCGGGGTCGGCAAGACCGAGCTGGCCCGTGCGCTCGCCGAGGTGCTCTTCGACGACGAGCGGGCGATGGTCCGCGTCGACATGAGCGAGTACATGGAGAAGCACACGGTGAGCCGGCTGATCGGTGCGCCCCCCGGCTACGTCGGCTACGACGAGGGTGGGCAGCTCACCGAGATCATCCGGCGCCGGCCGTACTCGGTGATCCTGCTCGACGAGATCGAGAAGGCCCACGCCGACGTCTACAACGTGCTGCTCCAGGTGCTCGACGACGGACGGCTCACCGACGGGCAGGGTCGCACGGTCGACTTCACGAACGCCGTCCTGATCATGACCTCCAACCTGCCTGGTGATCCGTTGACCTTCTTCCGACCGGAGTTCGTCAACCGGGTCGACGACATCATCCGCTTCCGGGCCCTCACCGAGGCCGACCTCGACGAGATCGTGCGGATCCAGCTCGCCATCGTCCGCGATCGCCTCGCCGGCCGCCGCATCGACCTCCACCTGACCGACGCCGCCGCGGCGGCCCTCGCTGCCGAGGGCTTCGACCCGGCCTTCGGCGCCCGGCCCCTCAAGCGGATCATCCAACGCCGCCTGGTCGATCCGCTGGCGATCCAGCTCCTCGAGGGCAAGCTCGCCGAGGGCGACATGGTCACGGTCGACGCGGTCGAGGGTGACCTGGTGATCACCCCGGTCCGCGAGGTCTGAGATC
>JBCCTY010000112.1:0-11471 GCA_039197885.1 Actinomycetota bacterium
ATGCGCGTCAGGAGGCCCGCCGCTCGTCGAGCTCTGCGTTCAGGTCGTCGATGCGGCGCCGCGACGGGCCGTGTCGATGGGTGAGGACCGGGACGACGAGGCCGGTGACCGTGACCGATCGTGTGCCGCTCGTCCGCACGAGGACCAACCGCCCCGCCAGGTGCGAGGTCGGGAAGGGACGAAGTCCGGTGAGCGAGAACCCGGTGACGTCGCCGCGGGACAGCCGAGTGGTCCGGAGGACGTTGCGGACGGTGACGGTCCGGGGACCGACGACCACACCGAGACGGAGCGATCGAACGACGAGCCCGATGCCGACGACGGTCAGGAGCGCGGCGAGGAGCTCGTCGTCCTCGGACGGCGCGACCGTGCCGATCACGAAGAGCACGAGGAGCGCGAGGCCGGCGACCACGGCCGCCCGCATCGGCCACGAACGATGGATCGTCGCACCCGACCACCGCTCACCGGCGAGTCGTCGCTGGAGCTCGGCGTTCATCGCCGCCACCCGCCGGTGTGACGCCGCTGTCGGTCCGAGGTCAGGGACGCCCATGCCCGTGATCCGGATGGTGCGCCCGTTCCGGAGCCGGACACCGGCGATCTCTCGGGGCCGCCCCCACAGGTTGTCGACGATCGCGAAGTCATCGACCTCTGGCAGGAGGACCCGACGGGAACGAAAGATGTTCCTGACGGTGACACCCTCCGGGCAGATCAGCACCGACAGTCTTGCCGCACGGATCGTGGGCACGAGGCCGATGCCGGCCACCAGGTAGCCGATCACCGGCGGCCAGCCCACCTCGGCCACGAACCCGATCAGTGCGATCACCACGATCCCGACGGCCAGTGCGCTCGCGACCTGCTGCACCCAGGAACGGAACACCCGGCAGTCCACCAGAGGTCAGTGTGGTGTGCGGGCGCCTCAGAATCCGCTCGGGAAGTCGGGCTTGCGTTTCTCTCGGATCGCTGCAGCGCCCTCGGCGGCGTCGTGGCCCATGAAGTTGAGCATCTCGAACGCCAGGCTGGCGTCGAAGGCCGGGGCGGCTTGCTGGACCCAGAGGTTGAGTGCCCGCTTGGTCCAGCGGGCGGCGTCCTGGGGGCCGGTGGCGATCTTCGTGGCGACCCGCATGGCCTCGTCCATCAGCTGATCGCCGGGTACCGCCTTCGACACGAGACCGATCTGGTCGGCGGTGCGGCCGTCGATGAAGTCCGAGGTGATGAGGTAGTACTTCGCCTTCGCCAGACCGCAGAGCAGTGGCCAGATGATGTTGGCGTGGTCGCCGGCTGCCACGCCGAGGCGGAGGTGGCCGTCGGTGAACCGGGCGTCCTCGTCGATGATGCTGATGTCGGCCATGAGAGCCACCGCGAGGCCGGCCCCGACGGCGACGCCGTTGATGGCCGAGACGATGACCTTCTCGCACGACATCATCCGGTAGACGATGTCGCCCGCCTCTCGGAAGGCGACCTTCATGCCGTCGTAGTCGTTGATCATCGTGTCGATCCACGCCAGGTCGCCGCCGGCGGAGAAGGCGTCGCCGGCACCGGTGACGACGACCACGCTCGTGTCGGGGTCGTCGTGGATGTCCATCCAGACACGGCTGAGGGCGTGGTGCATGGGTGCGTCGGTCGCGTTCATGACGTCGGCCCGGTCGAGGGTCATGAGGAGCACGCCGTGCTCGCGTCGCTCGAAGCGCAGGCCCGGGTAGCGGTCGAACCAGTCGTCGGCCATCGTCCGCCTCCCTACTTCTTGAACGAGCTGAGTCGGTCACCGGTGTCGGCGATGCGGTAGTCGGTCGACGCCTCGTAGGCGAGGCCGTCGGCGAGGGAGCCGGCGGTCGCCGCCCGGTAGAGGTCCTTGTAGGCGGCGATCGAGCCCGGGCTGTTGCCCGCCATCTCTGCGGCGAGCGCGTCGACGTGCTCGTCGAGCTCGGCGAGCGGGACCGATCGGAGCGCGAGGCCGAGCTCGGCGGCCTCGGTACCGAGGATCGTGCGGGCGGTGAAGCTCAGCTCCTTGGCTGCCTGCATCCCGACGAGACGGGGGAGTCGCTGGCTCATGCCCCAGGTCGGTCGCAGGCCCCACTTGGCGTGGGTGTCGCCGAGCTTGGCCTCGTCGGCGACGATCACGAGATCGCAGGCGATGGCCAGCTCGAGCGCACCGGTGAAGCAGAACCCGTTGACCTTGGCGATGGTCGCCTGCGGGACCGTCTCCAGGAGCTCGGTCACCCGGCGGGCCGGTGTGTTCAGTCCACCGCCGACCTCGCCGTCGCTCGGCTTCGCGCTGCCCAACGCCTTGAGGTCGACGCCGGCGCTGAACGCCCGGCCGGTGCCGGTCAGGACGACGACGGAGACGGTCTCGTCGTCGCGGACCGCTTCGAGCGCTGCGACGAGCTCGCCGAGCATGGTCGGCGTGATCGCGTTCAGGGCATCGGGACGGTGCAGCGTGATCGTCACGACCCCACCGTCGCGATCGGTCAGGATCTGGGCGTGCTCAGCCATCGGTGCTGCTCCCCTCGGCACCGATCGGTGCTTGTCGGCGACGTCGACGGAGACTAGGACGAGCCCGTGGACGACACCGACTCGATCCCCGCCGACGACGAGCTCTGCGATCTCACCGCCGTCGAGCTGCGACGGATGCTGGGGGAGCGGGTCGTATCGGCCCGCGAGGTCCTCGCCGCCCACCTCGCTCGGGTCGAGCGGATCGACCCCGCGGTGAACGCCATCGTGACCCGGACCTTCGATGCCGCCGAGGACGCCGCCCGAGCTGCCGACGAGCTCGCGGCGTCGGGCGCGGACCTCCCGACGCTGCACGGCCTCCCGACGGCCCACAAGGACCTGCTCGACACCGCGGGCGTGCGCACGACATCGGGTTCGACGATCTTCGCCGACCACGTGCCGGACGCCGACGACCCACTCGTCGGCCGGCTGCGCGAGGCGGGCGCGATCTCGATCGGCAAGACGAACACCCCCGAGTTCGGTGCGGGCAGCCACACCTTCAACGAGGTCTTCGGCCTGACCCGCAACCCCTGGGACACGGCACGCTCGGCAGGCGGGTCCAGCGGCGGGGCGGCCGTCGCCGTCGCCTGCGGGATGGTCCCCATCGCCGACGGCTCCGACGTGGGCGGCTCGCTGCGCAATCCGCCGTCGTTCAACGGCGTCGTGGGCCTGCGCCCGTCCCACGGCGTGGTGCCCTTCACGGGCGCCCTGGCGTCGAGGCGACGCTCGGCGACCAACGGTCCGATCGCCCGGACGGTCGCCGACGTCGGCCTGTTCCTCTCGGCCATGGCGGGACCCTACGAGAGCACCCCCTGGGCTCCGCCGGTGGACGCCGCCGACTACGCCCGGACCGACGTCGATCGTGGTCGTCCTCGACGTGTCGTGCTCAGCAAGGACCTGGGCGGCCTGCCGGTCGATCCGGAGGTGCGAGGCGTCATGCGCGCGGTGGCCGAGGCGTGCCGGACACTGGGGTGGGAGGTCGTCGAGGACGATCCGCCGCTCGACGGCGCCGACGAGAGCTTCGAGGTGCTGCGGGCCTGGGAGTACTGGGCCCACCTCGACCCCCTCCTCGGGGACCGGGTCGCCGAGGCCAAGGGCACGATCCGACAGGAGGTCGCCCGGGGCAGCGAGCTCTCGGGCCGGGAGATCGCCGGGGCGATCGCAGCCGAGACGAGGATCCTCCGGCGCATGGCCGTCTGGTTCGCCGACGTCGACGTGCTGCTCACGCCGACGAGCCAGGTGGCCGCCTTTCCCGCCGACCAGGAGTGGGTCACCGAGATCGACGGCGTGCGCTTCGAGACCTACACCGCCTGGATGCGCTCGTGCTCGCGGATCACCGTCACCGGACACCCGGCGTTGTCGTTACCCGGCGGCATGACCGCCGACGGACGACCCGTCGGCGTCCAGCTGGTCGGCGGGCCACGAGGCGACCTCGCCCTCCTGCGGACCGCAGCCGCCCTCGAGGCCGTCCTCGACGTCTCCCGACGACCACCGATCCTCGACCCATGAGCGGGATCCGCACCATCACCACCGTGCTGCTCGACCTCGACGGAGTGATCCGGCACTTCGACGGTGACCACCTCGGCATCGTCGAGCGCGACCACGAGCTGCCGTCCGGTTCGATCTCCGAGGTCGCCTTCGAGTCGACCCTCATCGACCAGGTCATCACCGGTCGCCTCACCAAGGCGGAGTGGCGCGACGTGGTGGGGGAGCGGCTCGGTCGCCCTGCGGCTGCAGCGGCGTGGATGGCCGATCCGGGCACGGTGGACGATGAGCTGTTGGCCGAAGTCGACGGGCTCCGCGCGAGCGGCATCACCGTCGCCATCCTCACCAACGGCACCGACACGATCGCCGAGGAGGCGGCGGCGCTCGGGTTCGACCATCGCGTCGACGCGATCTTCAGCACCGCCGACATCGGGTACGCCAAACCCGATCGGCGGGCCTTCGAGCACGTCTGTCGCGAGCTGGGGGTGGAGCCCCGCTCGGTGTTCTTCACCGATGACTCCGAGACCAAGCTCGTCGGAGCGAGGGAGATCGGGATGACCGCCCACCGGTACGAGGGCGTGAACGTCTTCCGTCGCCACCTCCGCGAGCTGGGCGTCGGCCGCCGCTGACGCGGGCAGCTGCGCTCAGCGGCCCCGGACCGCAGCCAGGAACGAGGCGAGCAGGTCCGGATCCTTCACACCGGGCGCCACCTCGACGCCCGACCCGTCGACCGCCCGCGCTCCGGACACCGCGACCGCTGCGGCGACGTTGCCCACGTCGCGTGCACCCGAGAGCAGCCAGGGCACGGCCCACGACCCAGGCTCGCCCTGTTGCCGGGCGAACACCAGTCCGTTGGAGGGCGGGCGTCGCCTCCGTCCGGCGTCGCCGAGGAACCGCGACCCTCGCGGTCGTCAGTAGGTCTCGAAGCGAGCGCCGAGCTCGGCCATGTCGTCGGCGTCGCCGGTGAGGATGAACGTGCCCAGGCGCTCCGCCACGACGGCCAGGTGGGCGTCGACGACGTCGGCGGTGCCCGCTCGTGCGAGGCGACGCCCGACGGCCACGGACTCGTCGAGCGGATGGACGTCGAAGTGCCGGATCGCTCGCGACACGTTGGCCTGGCGGGCGGGGTCGCGCCAGACCTGGGCCATCACCGGATGGGTGGTGTGCAACTCCTCGCCACGCTCGGTCGCGCGCCGGACCAGGGCCCAGAGCCGGGAGTTCACGTGCTCGCCGTCGACGATGAACGGCCCGGCGTCGATGATCACCGCTCGACGCCCTGCCGGTCGAGCACCTCGTCGGCCCAGTCCAGGTGCGCCTGGTCGATGGGACCGTCCTCCGCCTCCCAGGACGCGATGAGGTCGAGCATCGCCTGACTCCGGCGACGCCGCTTCACCTCGGCGAGGAGCGAGCGCTTGATGGCGAGCTTCTTCGTGCCGTCCATGACGACGAGCTCGGCGAGGGCCTCCTCCATCTCGTCGTCGAAGTTCACGGTGGTCTTGCTGGCCATACATGTATGGTAAGGCGACCGTCCATGTAGGGCAAGCATGACGAACGAGGGCGACGGCTGCGTCCTCGGTGTCGCAGCGGTCAGCGGGACAGCGGTGCCAGCGGCGTCCGCGCGTCGGTGGCGCCGTTGACGAGCACCCGGTCGCCGAGCGGCGCGCCGAGCTCCACCACGAACGGACGCCAGTCGTCCTCGGCGCAGCCGTCGCCGATGAACTCGTCGGCCAGGCCCACGAGGGCGACCTCGTCGGCGCGCTCCTCCACGACGACCACCTCCACCCGGCGGTCCGGAGGTTGCCGGCCGCAGAAGACCGCGTTCACGAGGACCTCGACGGTCGACGACGCCGGGTCCGGTGGGGTCGCGTCGGAGAGGGCGAGCGACTGGGTCTCGAACCCCACGGACTCGAGCACCGGCGTGCAGAGCGCACCGAAACCGGCCAGGACCCAGTCGTCACCGGCACGCTCGAGGCGCATCGTGCCGAAGCCCTCACCGCCGCCCCAGGCGCCGTCCGGCTCGGGGATGCCGATGAGCTGGGCCTCCCGCTCGGTGGCCGAGGCGATGCGCCAGTCGAAGGCGTCGACGTCGACCGGTTCCTCGGCGGTCGCCCGAACCGCGTCGAGCGCGAGCGAGATCGCCTCGTCGTCGAGGGCCTGCGGCAGCCCGTCGACCGCCGTGCCGATCGGCAGTGGGACGTCGCCGCAGCGTCGTTCGAGCCCGAGCTCGGACGGCTCGGCGACGGACGCCAGGGCGAGCTCGAGCTCGGCGATGGTCCCGTCGGTCACCTCGATCACGCCGCGGACGACGAGGTCGACGTCGACGAGCTCCTCCAGCTCGGCCCGGAACGCAGGATCGAGCCTCCAGACGTCGACGGTGACCCGGTCCTCGCGCCCTTCGGTGCTCGCTCCGCCGAGCATGCCGCTCGGGTCGAGATCCTCCAGGTGGCTCCAGATCGCGACCTCCGCCGTTCGGAGCTGATCGCGGGTGAAGCGGGCGCCGCCGACGACGCACACCTCGTCGGCGATGCCCAGCTCCGCGAGCGCGGCTCGTGTGGGGCCGCCTCCCCGACGACGCGGAGGTGGGACACACCCGTCGGCGAGATCCAGCCTGCGTTGTACTCGGCGAGCCCGTCCTCATAGCTGGCGATCGTGACGCCGGCCGCTCCGGATGTGGGGTCGCGGCCGTCGCACTGGTCCGGCCATCGTGCCGGCTGGTCGAACGGCTCGACCGAGTCGACCACGACGACGCCGTCGAGGAGGCGGCCCTCGACGACCACGAACAGCGACTCGGCGTCTCCGAGGTCTCGATCTGCGGTCAGGCACGGGCGCTGTCCGCCGGGGCAGATGCCGCCCGGCAACGGCTCGCCGATGATCCGGACGGGCAGCCCACCCCCCGCCGACCGGTCCGGAGTCTCCGCGACGCTCGTCGACGGCGCAGCGCCCGCGGAGGTCGGTGCGCCCGCCGTCGTGTCGTCGGGCGGCGCCGCCGCCTCGTCCCCGCAGCCGGCGATCAACGCCGCCATCGCTACCACCCCGACCGACCACCCACGCGCCCGCATGGGTCCAGTGTCGCTGTCGATCGAGCAGCGGTGGTGGCGCTCGCACCGCGTCGCGACGAGCACGACCGGCTGCGACACTGACCCCATGACCGCGCTGCAGTGGGACGTGAGCTCGTACTTCGACTCGGTGGAGGGCCGTGGCTTCGCGGAGGCCGAGGAGCGCTTCGGCGCGGAGGTCCGCCGTCTGGCGGCGCTCTACGACCACCACGAGGTGCGGGCCGGGTCGGTGCCGCACGATCCGGCGGGCACCCTCGACGAGGTCGTCGAGGCCACCAACCGGGTGCTCGGCGACCTGCAGCTGCTCCGAGCGTTCCTCAACGCCTTCGTGAGCACCGACGCCACCGATGCGGCGGCGCAGGCGGCGATGTCGCGGCTCCAGCGATCGAGTGTCGAGTTGAGCACGCTCACGACCCGCCTCGACGCCTGGACGGCCGGGCTCGACCTCGATGCCGTGGTCGAGGCGAGCGAGGTCGCCGCGGCCCACGAGTGGCCGCTGCGCAAGGGGCTCGGTCGCGCCGAGCACCTGATGAGCGAGGCCGAGGAGGAGCTGGCGGCCCTGCTGTCGGTGACCGGCTCGACGGCGTGGAGCCGCCTCTACGGCGACGTGTCGTCCGCGATCCGCACGGAGGTCGCCCTCCCGTCCGGCACCGAGGAGTTGCCGATCTTCGCCGTGCGCGGGCTCGCGACCGACCCCGATCCGGCGACGCGGCGAGCTGCCTACGAGGCCGAGCTCGGCGCCTGGGAGGCGAACGCCGTCCCCATCGCCGCTGCGCTCAACGCCATCAAGGGTGAGCAGCAGGAGCTGGCGTTGCGTCGGGGCTGGCCATCCGTGCTGGCGGCGCAGCGGTTCGGGCAGGCCGTCGACGAGGCGACCCTCGAGGCGCTCCAGTCGGCGATGGTGGCCTCCTTCCCGGACTTCCGCCGGTTCCTGCGCACCAAGGCTGGTGTCCTGGGTCACGAGGGCGGCCTCCCGTGGCACGACCTGTTCGCTCCGGTCGGCGCGGCCGCTGCCGTCGACTGGGCGGGTGCCGTCGATGCGGTGCGCTCCGCCTTCGGTTCGTACTCGCCCGGCCTGCGGGGCCTGGCCGATCGGGCGGTGGGCGAGCGATGGATCGACGTCGAGCCGCGGCCGGGCAAGCGGGGCGGTGCCTTCTGCATGCCGATGGGCGACGGCGACAGTCGGGTGCTGCTCAACTTCGACGGCAGCTTCGACGGCGTCATGACCCTCGCCCACGAGCTCGGTCACGCCTACCACAACACGACGCTCGGACCCCGCACGCCGATGCAGCGGGGGACCCCGTCATCGTTGGCCGAGACAGCGTCGATCTTCTGCGAGACGATCATGGTCGAGCACGGCCTGTCGTCGGTCGAGGGCGACGAGCGACTCGCCCTGCTCGACACCGATCTCTCGGGCAGCACGCAGGTCATCGTCGACATCCACTCGCGGTTCCTGTTCGAGTCCGCGGTGTTCGAGCGTCGGCGTCGCTCCACGCTGGCCCCTGGAGAGCTGTGCGAGCTGATGGCCGAGGCGCAGGAGGCGACCTACGGCGACGGCCTCGACGCCGAGGTCCGGCATCCGTGGATGTGGGCGGCCAAGCCCCACTACTACGGGTCGGTCTTCTACAACTGGCCCTACGCCTTCGGCCTGCTCTTCGGGATCGGTCTGTACGCCCGCTACGTCGAGGATCCCGAGCGGTTCCGCTCCGAGTACGACGACCTCCTCTCGTCCACCGGCATGGCACCGGCCGCGGAGTTGGGCGCCCGCTTCGGGCTGGACGTGCGAGACGAGGGGTTCTGGACGGCCGGCCTCGACGTGGTGCGCCGACGCATCGACGAGTACGTCGAGCTCGCGGGCGGTTCGTCCTGAGCGGACCCTCAGTTGCGGCCGGCGGTGAGCCGTGCGAACGCCTCGTCGTCGTAGGAGGCGAGGAAGTCGCCGAGCTCCTCGACGAGCTGCCCGTGCCCGTCGGCGGCGAAGAGCACCGGCTGGTACGTGGAGATGTCGTAGTCGAGGGTGCCCATCGCGGTCAGATCGAACGGGCGGATCTCGGCGTCGCGAACGGCCTGGATCTCACCGAAGGACGACACCAACCCGGCGCCGTAGGCCCGGAGCTCGCCGTGCTCGCGCACCACCCCGAACTCGAGGGAGAACCAGAAGACCCGGGAGAAGAACTCGTGGGCGGCGTCGGTCTCGCAACGGCGTGACGCGCCGCCGGCGAGTCGGTGCAACTCCGCGAAGTCGGGCTGCGCGATCAGGTTCAGGTGCCCGACGACCTCGTGGAGCACGTCGGGCTCCGGCGTGTAGAAGGGCACCGAGGTGTGGCGCAGGTACTGCGTGGACATGAACGTCGAGTCGGCCAGCTGGGCGTAGAAGGTGCGAGCCGGGACGAGGCCGGCGACCGGGATCACGCGGAAGCCGCCGAGCTCGACGAGTCGCTCGTCGAGCTCGTGCAGCTGCGGCACGTGATCGGTCGGGAGGTCGAGCGCACCGGCTCCGGAGCGGAAGGCGTCGCAGGCGAGGTCACGATGGAGCCGGCCGAGCTCGGTCGTAACCGTGCGCCAGACGTCGTGCTCGGCGTCGGTGTACTCGATGACGGGCAGGGGATCCCCCGGTCGCCATGCCTCGCCGGCGCGGGCGATCTCCGCCCGCCGGCTGCGGTAGTCGGGGTCGTCGACCCCCGGATGATCGGCAGGGAGGACGAGGTCAGGGGCTCGTGTTCCCGTGTCGGTCATGCGACCATCGTCACTGCCGATGGCAGGATGTACAAGAGTGGCCGAGGAAGTCCGGACAGATCAGCGGGCTGGACGCCGGAGGAGGACGGGATGTCCGACAGCACTGAGGCGAGGGCGGAGCTGGCAGGACGGGTTGTCGACCTCGACGACGTCGACCGGCGCCTCCTCCTGGAGCTCCGGCGCGACGCCCGAGCCTCGGTCAACGAGCTCGCCGGCCTGGCGAACGTGTCGCGATCGACGGCCTACCAGCGCCTCGAGCGCATGCGACGCCAGGGCGTGCTCGGCGACAGCTCGGTCGAGGTCGACCCCGAAGCCGTCGGGCTCGATGTCGCCGCCATGATCCTCATCGACCTCGAACAGGGGTCGTGGCGCGACCTCCTCGACGACCTCAGGTCGTTGCCCGGGCTGGAGCACCTCGCCTTCACGACCGGAGCGTTCGATGCGGTGGCCCTGGTGCGCGTCGCCGGGGTACACGCCCTGCGAGACGTCGTCCTCGACCACCTGCTGGGCCTCGAGTCGGTTCGCTCCACCCAGACCGTCTTCGTCCTCGACGAGTGGCGAGCCGATCCCGTCGCCGCGGTGCTCGAAGGGGCATGACCCCCGGCCCCCGGCCGGGAGCTCACCCGTCGAGGCGCTCGTGGAGCTCGACGAGGTTGCGGTCGGGATCGTGGACGAAGGCCTGTCGGGCGACGCCGTCGATCTGCCCGGCCATGCGGACCCGCACGCCGGCATCGCCGAGGTCGGCGGCGAGTCCGTCGAGGTCGTCGACCCGGAGGGCGAGATGGGCGCTCGGCGACGGCGAGACCTCTGCGACGCCGAGGAGGTGGACCTGTTGCTCGCCGGCGCCGAGCCAGGCACCCGGGAACCCGAGAGCAGGTCGATCGAGCACCGTCAGTCCGAGTCGGTCGACGTAGAAGCGGACCGCGGCATCGACATCGGTCACGTCGATCGAGACGTGGTGGATGCCGAGGGTCGTCACCCGACCAGCCTGCCAGGCGCGATGGCTACCGTGCTGGGTCGTGGGGGACTGGGCCGAGGCGTACCGCACCGCCGCCGTGGCAGCGCTGGCACCGCTCGAAGACGCCGAACGGGCCGTGCACATGGCGGCCTACATGCGCGACCACTTCGTGTTCCTCGGGGTCACGGCGGCGCCGCGTCGAGCCGCGGTGGGCGCCGCGACGCGGCCGCTGGGGCCGCCTCCCTCGGAGGAGGAGCTCCTCTCGGCGGCCGAGCTGCTCTGGGGTGTCGACGAGCGAGAGCTCCAGTACGTCGCCACCGACCTCCTCGCCCGGCACCGTCGGCTCCTCACCGCCGGTTCGTTGCCTCGCCTCCGCGGACTGGTCCAGGCGAAGAGCTGGTGGGACACCGTGGACGCGCTCGCCTCGCCGACGATCGGTGCGGTGGTGCTCACCCGACCCGAGCTGGCCGCGGAGATGGATCGCTGGGTGGACGACGACGACCTCTGGGTCGCACGCACGGCGATCATCCACCAGCTGCGCTTCGCCGAGGCCACCGACGCCGAGCGCCTCTTCGACCACTGCCTCCGACGCGCCTCGGACACCGAGTTCTTCCTGCGCAAGGCCATCGGCTGGGCGCTCCGCCAGTACGCCCGCACCGCGCCGGTCGAGGTCAGGGCCTTCGTCGACGCCCACCGCGCCGAGCTCTCGCCACTGTCGGTCCGCGAGGCGACCAAGCACCTCTGAGCCGACG
>JBCCTY010000113.1:0-11396 GCA_039197885.1 Actinomycetota bacterium
GACCAGCCACCGGCCGGCGGGGAGCAGCTCGCTGGCCTCGCGAGGGAGCACCACCCCACCGCTGATCAACGGGCCGCCGTCCTCGAAGGGATCGTCCTCGACGACCTCGTCGCTGCCCGAGCAGGCAGCGAGGAGGACGATCGTCGCCACCATCGCCACGAGCCTGCCCACCCGACCAGTCTCGCCGACCCGGCCAATGGGGAGACCGCGGGTCGAGAGTTCAGCGCGCTGCCGAGTACGGCAGCCACTCCCCGGTGGTGAAGTCGTGGAGCTTGCAGACCCGCGTCGCTCGCACGTAGTCGCGAGCGCTCAGCGGGCGCTCGGTCACGTCGTCGGGGAAGGCGTCGATGATCGCCCGGGCCGCCTCGGTGAGCCGGTAGCAGGGGATGCGCATGTCCACGTGGTGGGGGACGTGGACCATGATCCAGTGGAAGAGGAGGTCCCAGCCCGGCGGCCCCCACAGCACGGTCGTGCCCTCGACCTGGCCGTGGAACTTGTTCCACTCCTCCCGCGACCACCAACGGGTCTCGGGCTCGATGTGGTGGACGTAGACCACCCAGCCGATCGTCTGGCAGAAGAGCAGGAACGGCACGACGACCACCTTGCAGAAGAGCCAGAGCCCGCCGAGGAGCCCAGAGGTCGTCACGGCGACGCCGAGGAACCCGAGCGCGACGACCGCCACGATCGCCTGGTCACGCCGCATCGCCCGACGATGACGAGCCGGTGGCTCGAACCGCACCATCTTGTTCCACCACACGTCGCGCAGGTAGTAGGCGCCCGAGCCGATCGGTCCCCACTCGAACCGGTGGCGGAGGCGTTGGAACCGGTTCATCTCGCGGTACTGGTCGACCGTGGTCGGGTGCCAGACGAAGTCCATGCCCTCGCGCAGGGTGAAGCCGTGGTGCACCCGGTTGTGACCGAACACCCACACCTCGGTGGCATGGAGCGACGGGAGCATGCTGATCCGGGCGACGAGGCCGTTCAGCCACTTGGCGTCGAAGAGCGCCCGGTGGGCGGCGTCGTGGCCGACGACGAAGAGCGCAGCGGTGGCGACACCGGCGACGATCCACAGCGGGATCAGCAGGAGCGGGTGGTCGGTCGAGATGAGGCCCCACACCGCGAGCGCATAGATCGCCAGGTCCCGTGCGACGATGCCGAGCCCGCGCACCGTCGAACGCTCGTAGCAGCGGTCCGGGATCACGTCGAGCACCGGCTTGAGGGTCGACGGCTTGCCGGAACCCGTCGCCCGCGATGGCGCGGCGACGCTGGTGTCGGTCATCGGATCTCCTCTGCGAACGGGACGCGACGCGGCCGACCTTCGCGGCGAACCCGCCCGGTCGCCAGGGGCCAACGTCCTTCAGACCGCGAGCGCAGCGATCGGTTACGTGTCGGGGTCGGTGGCGGCCGAGAGCACGGCGAGCTCGGCGGTGCGCGTGCGGACCTCGGCCGTCGCTCCGTCGAGGTCGGCGAGCTCGGCTTCGATCGCGCCGTCCTCGGCGAGGAAGGCGAAGACCACGCGTGCGACCCGCTCACCGGTGGCCTCCTCGACCGCTGCGGCGTAGCTGGCGCCCTGGAGCCGGTAGCGGGCGAGCTTGTCCGCCACGTCGTCGTCGCCGTCGACGTGATCGGTCTTCCAGTCGACGACGACCAGTCCCTCGTCGGTCCGGACCAGGAGGTCGACGTAGCCCTCCACGAGGTGGTCGCCGACGGGCGCGGCGACCCAGAGCTCCCGCCAGTGCCGGGAGGTCGCGGCGGTGGCAGCCACCCGGGTGGTGAGCGCCGAGCGAACCAGCCGCTCCACGACGTCGAGGCGGTCGCTGACCCCTTCGGCGGTGGCCTGAGCGCGAGCGATGTCGGCCAGTCCCTCGCCCGTCGCGAGATCGACGACCTGGAGCACCCCGTGCACGGCACGACCGATCGCCGTGCCGTAGCGCCCCTTGTTCCAGGGGGGCAGCTCGAGGTCACGCTCGCGCTTGGCCAGCCCGGGGTCACCGGCCTCGCCGGCCTCCCGGGCGAGGGTGGTGGCGGCGACGACGGTCCGCGCCGAGGCCGTCGCGAGGGCGGCAGCCCGCTCGTCGGCCCAGTCGCTCCGGGACGGGAGCTCGGCCGAGGGTGAGGCCGTGGGCCGCTCGGTCCGACGCCTCGACAGGGGCTCGAGGTCGCGGACCTCGGGTGCGTCGTCGAGGACGGAGGCGATCATCCCGGCGGCCGTCTGGTGCTCCCCCGGCTTGCGGTGCAACGACACGACCAGATGATCGCGGGCCCGGGTCGCTGCAACGTAGAGCAGGCGGCGCCGTTCGTGCTCGTCCATCTGCTCGTCGAGTGGTTGCCACCGCTCGAAGGTCTCGGACGTGATCGCTTTCGTCAGGCGGATGGCCACCCCGCCGTCGGTCGGGAACGCAGCGACGACGCCGCGCTGGCGCCCGGCAGGGCGGGTGGTCATGCCGGAGACGACGGCGATGGGGAACTCCAGGCCCTTGGCGCCGTGGATGGTGAGGATCCGGACGCTGTCGTCGTCGGTCTCGGGCAGGATCGCCTCGGACACCCGGGCGTTGTCGGCGCCCTGCATCGAAGCCCACTCCAGGTAGGAGCGCAGCTCGGTGCCGCCGGCGTCGGACCACGCCCTGGCCTGGTCGACGACGAACCGCAGCCGGCGCCAGACATCGCGTGGGCGCCCGGCAGCGACGGCGGTCTCGAGCACCCCGCGTTCGCGGACGACCCGGTCGAGCAGCTCGGCGGGCGTCGACCACCTCCGGGCGCGGTGGAGCGCTGCGAGGTGGTCGATGGCCTCGGCGACGGGGTGACCGGTGGGGGCCTCATCGGGGACCGCCGAGGTGAGCGACATCCGGCCCCCCAGGCCCAGACGCCAGTGGGCGAGGTCGTCGTCGCCGCAGCCGTAGACGGGCGAGCGGAGGGCTGCGACGAGGGCGAGCTCGTCGGTCGGGTCGGCCACGGCGCGGAGCGTGAGGAGGAGGTCGCGCACCTCGCGGGTGGCGTACACGAGCGATGACGTCTCGGCCCGGTACGGCACGCCGATGGCGCTCAGCGACCGCTCCAGGGCCGGCAACGACGTCCGTGCGGGGAGGAGGACGCAGATGTCACCGGGGCGGGCCGCCTCCCACCGGGGATCGTCGGGCGTGCCGCGATCGACCGACCATCCCTCGCGGAGCGCCGTCGTGATCGCCGCGGCGACGTCGTCGGCCTCCCGGGTCCGCAACGACTCGGCGTCGGTGGGCAGCGAGTCGTCGGGTTCGGCGCGGCCGAGCAGCGCGACCGCAGGTCCCGTCGGCGGGCGGCCCCGTGCGGTGTCGAGGGCCTCGAACTCCGGCTGGGAGCCCGGCTCGAACCGGATGAGTCGACCGAAGACGTGGTTGACCCAGCCGATGATCGGCGCTGCGGAGCGGAAGTTGGTCGTGAGGTGCGGAGCTCGCTCGCCGAACCGGTCGCGGGCCCGGAGGAAGACCTCGATGTCGGCTCGGCGGAACCGGTAGATGGACTGCTTGGGGTCACCGACGAAGAACAGGCGGCCCGGTTCGACCGGGAGCTCGGACCACGGCCGTCCGGCGAGGTCGTCGTCGGGACAGGCGAGCAGCACGGCCAACTCGACCTGGATCGGATCGGTGTCCTGGAACTCGTCGAGGAGCAGGTGGCGGTAGCGGTCGCGCAGCGCAGCGCGCACGGCCGGCCCGCGGTCCGCGTCGCGCAACAACTGCCGGGCGCGGACGAGCAGGTCGTGGAACTCCAGACGACCGGCACGGCGGCGGTCCTCCGCCGCGTCGAGCGTGAAGCGCCCGATCACGCCCGCGAGCTGGTCGACCGCGGCGAGGACCTGGCCGTCGACCAGCTCGCCCGCCCGAACCACCGTGGCGGCGATCCGGTCGCGGACGTCGTCGACGGGGATCGTCCACGAGTTCTTGGTGCCGACCTTGCGCTTGCTCAGCGCGCCGAGGCGGGTGAGCGCTTCGGTGGCGTCGATGTCGTCGTCGGCCTCGGCGATCGCCGCCCGGGCGTCGGCGAGCGGCCCGTGGATGAACCGGAGGAGCTTGTCGTCGTCGGCGAGGCAGTGGTCGCTCAGGTCCGCTATGGCATCGAGCTCATCGAGGATCTCGCCCACGTCGAGCGAGGGCGGCGGCGGAGCCTCGAGCACGACCCGCTCGGCGACGAGATCCCAGTTGGCGCCGAACGCCAGTGCCAGGTCGCGCAGGTGCGGGAGGTCGACGTTGCCGACACCGAGGACCAGGGCAGCCCGACCGAGCGTCTCGTCGTCGAGGAGGCGGTCGACGAACCCTCGCCAGCGCTCCTCGAACTCGACCTGCGACCCGATCTCGTCGAGCACCTCGACTCCCGGCGGTAGACCGGCCTCGACGGCGTGCTCGGACAGGATCCGTTGCGCGAAGGCGTGCAGGGTGCCGATCGCCGCGCCGTCGAGCTGGTGGAGCGCCCGATCGGCGCCGTCGTCGGCGGCGCCCTCGAACCGTTGCCGGATGCGATCGCGCAGCTCGGCGGCGGCCTTCTCGGTGAAGGTGATGGCAGCGACGTGCTCGAGCTCGACGCCGGAGGCGACCAGGGCTTCCACGCGGTCGACCAGCGCCCGGGTCTTGCCCGAGCCGGCACCGGCCTCGACGAACAGGGTCTCGTCGATCGCCTCGCGGATCCTCCGACGGGCCGCCTCGTCGGACCACGTCGCTCGGGTCGGCGCCTCGGGCTCACCCGGGTCGTCGAGGAGCTCGTCGAAGAGCGAACCCTGCACTGGCTCGCTCATCGGCCCGCCTCGGCGGCCTCGATCTCGGACAGCAGGTTGGGTTCGACGAGACCGAGGTAACGCCGGAGCTCCGGGGCGAGTCGCTTCCGCTCCCAGGCCCGGTGGACCTGGCGGGTGCCGAGGTCGTCGGGATCGCAGAACCAGCACGGGTTCCACGACCGCCACGTCGGCTCGGCGGGATGGAGCGGGAAGTGACCGGCCTCGATGCCGTCGACGATGGTCCGCACGGCGTCGAGGGCGTGTGCTGCGACGGCGTCGGTGACGGGGTAACCCTTCCGCTGGAAGCGGCCCTTGGTGGAGACGAACCAGAACCGTCCGAGCACCTCGTCGTCGGTGTCGAGGATCTGGCGGACGGCAGCCGCGTAGAGGGGCAGCTGCAGCTGGCGCCCGCCCGAGACGGGCTGGTCCTCGCTGAGCTCGCGGTACTGCGAGGTCCCGCCGGTCTTGTAGTCGAGCACCACGAGACCGCCGTCGTCGCGGCGGTCGACGCGATCGATCGAGCCTCGCACCCGGAGCCGGCGGTCGGCATCGAGGTCGAGCACGAGCGGACCGTGCTCGGCGTGGGGCATCCCGAACGCGAGCTCGGTGGCGATCGGCGTGGCCGCCAACTCGGCGCGCAGGCGCTCGTCGTCGTCGACGAAGCGGTCGAGGTCGCGCAGGATGGCGCGCCGGTCGCGCTCCCAGTGGAGGCGTCTCCCGACGAGCCCGCGCTCCTCCAACCGTTCGCACTCGTCGGCGGCGATCTGCTGCAGCCGATCGCGACTGCCGGGCGACCACGACTGCCCCGGTGGCGGCACCTCGTCGGCCTCGACCATCTCGTGGAGCCAGCGGTCGAGGACGTCGTGGACGAGCGATCCGCGATCGAGCGCGGTGATGCGGTGCTGCTCGTCGGGGGTCTCGATGGCGTCGACGCCGAGCAGATAGCGGACGAAGTACTGGTGGGGGCAGCTCGCCCAGGTCTGGAGCCGTGACGCCGACACGAGCACGCCGTCGTCGGCGGGGGACGGGAGCCGCGCACCCCGGAGGTCGCCGTCGGTCGCGAGGTTGCCGTCGAAGCGCGTGAAGCGATCGGAGCGTCGGGCGGCGATCAGCTCGAGCCCGCGACGTACCTCGGGCCGAGCGGCGGCCGACTCGTGGCCGTCGACCGGTGCGCCGGACTCGAACCGGGCGAGCAACGCGGCGACGTCGTACTCCTGGGCGGTCGCCGGGAAGGTGTTGTGGCGGAGCCCGGCGACGAACGAGGGCACCTCGCGGAACCAGTCGGACGCGGTGGTGGTGAGCTCGGCTGCTGCAGGTCGGACGCCGTCATGGGCGTGGACGGCGTCGAGCAGCCAGCGCGACGGTGCGCGTTCGGCGCTGCGCCGGAGGTCGCCCCGAGGGAAGGTGAGCACGCTGTCGTTCGCAGCCGACAGGACCGCCAGGAGCGCACGGTGATCGTCGTCGGATCGCTCGGAGCGCAGGGCGAGGTCAGGGCTGACGAGGCGTCGCTCCCAGTCGGGGAGGAGGGAGTCCTCGCGCTGGCGGGCCGGGAACTGGCCCTCGGCCATGCCGAGCACCACGACGAGGTCGAGCTCGACGCCCAGGGCGAGCGATGCCGGGCCGACCATCACACCGTTGCCGAAGCCGCCGCGCCGACCGAGGTCGCCTTCCAGCTCGAGCTGCAGCGCCCGGCGGAACGCGGTGACCGACGGAGCCGGGTCGATGCCGTCGAGGTCGCCGAGCCGGTCGACGATCGCCTCGACGCGGTCGGCGGCCCGTCGCTCGTCCTCGGGCCAGTCGGTGCGGAACCGCTCGGAGCCGAGGTAGCGGCGCAGGAGCCGGCGGCACCAGCCGGCGAGCCCGCTCCACGAGGTCCCGCGATGGCCCGGCGACAGGTCGTCGGCGAGTCCGTCGACGAAGGCGGCGAGCTCACGGCTCCACCCCGCCTCACGACGGGCCTGGGTGACCTGCCAGGCCAGCTCCTCGTCGCGCTCCCAGCGCTCGGCATCCGCGGTTCGGTCGGTGGCGACACGACCCAGCCGCTCGGCCCATTGCTCGCGGCCGGCGAGCACGCCGGCCTGGCGTGAGGCCCGCTCCCAGGCCGCGGCAGGCACGTAGCGGCCGTCGTCGTCGATCACCGGCGCAGCGGAGAGCCAGGCGCAGACGTCGCGGCGCGACAGGTCGTGGTCGGGGAGCGCGAGGAGTGCGAGCAACGAGCGGCCGAGGAGGCTGGTGTCCGCGGTTCGGACCGACGCGCCCCACCAGGGGATCTGCGCGGCGTCGAGGGCATCGGTGACCAGCCGGGCGTAGGGGTCGGCGGTCCCGTAGACGAGCGCGCAGCGACCGAGCGGCGTGCCGGCCCGAGCGGCCTCGACCACCTCGCGCAGGGCGTGACGGACCTCCTCGTCGGCGTCGGACACGCTGATGGCCCGCTGGCCGACGATCGGGGCGACGGCCTCGTCGTCGACCGGCAGTCGCAGCCCGAGGCGCTCGACGGCTCGGGCGACGCTCCGGTCGGCGGTGGCGACGCCGCTGAGCCCGGCGATCACGGTGACCGGCGCACGCTCGCCGACAGCCCGGATCAGGGCCGCCTGGTCGGCGGTGAGTCGTTGGGGTAGGTGGACGATCACCGGACCCAACTCGTCGATGAGCCGGTCATCGCCCGCGGTGACGACCTCCGTGGCGGAGCGCAGCAGATCCTGTTCGTCGCTGAACGAGCCGTCGAGTCGCCGTTGCACGCCGCGGTGGATGCGCACCACGTCGGCGGCGCGTCTCGATGCGGCAGCGAGTCGACGCAGGCCGGCTCCGTCGACGTCGGAGAGCTCGCGGTGAGCTCGCACCAGCGAGCGCTCGGTCGTCGGGTGGGTCTCGACGCCGTCGAAGTGACCAGCATCGTCGTGGAGCTCGGCTCGGACGGCCGCCGCGATCACCGGCATCGAGACCGGCCGACGGCCACTCGCGGCGAGCGGCCCCGCCCCGAGCAACTCGGCCAGGCGGTAGGTGGTGAGGAACGTGACGGCGGCGACGCCGCGCTGTCGTCCCAGCGCCCGACGAGCGGCGATGCCGACGTAGTTGCTGGGGACGAGCACCGTCACCGGAGCCAGCCGATCAGCCCGTTGGTGGCGGTCGACGAGCGAGCGGAGCGCGGCGTGTGCCGGCGCGCCGTACGGCGTCGTGACGAGCTCCACCGGCATCACCGGCGATCGTACGGCGGCCCTGTGCGGCAACCGCTGATGGACCCTGCGTCAACTCGTGCCCAACGTGGGTCCGGGAGCCTGGAGCGGTGGTCGGAGCGACCCTAGGTTCGCCGATCGTGAACCTCCGGCCGCTCGTCGCGTTCGTGCTCGCTCTGCTGTTGGCCACCGTCGTGGTGCCCGGGGTCGACCGGCCGGCTGCCGCCGACATCGTGTCGTTCCGTCCGCCGGAGGTGCCGGGCCCGGTCCGAGACCTCGAGGCGAGTTCCGGTGACGGGCAGATCCTCGTCGTGTTCGACGAGCCGGCCACTGCCGTCGCGATCGAGCGCTATCAGGTTCGCGCCACCAATCTGACGACCGGGCAGACCACTGCGCTCGGTGGGACCACCTCCCGCAGCCGGTTGCTCGACCGCGACGACGGCCACTGGTATCGGATCGAGGTCTGGGCCGAGTCGACCGAGGGCGCCGGACCGAGCACCTTCGCGTTCGCCCGCACGGCCCAGCAGGGCCCGGTGGGCGGGACCATCTTCCACCTCGCGCCCGAGGCCGTCCCCGACCTGCGCGGCGTGCCCGGTGACGGATCGGTCACGCTGGAGTTCGGCACCCCGGAGAGCACGCTGCCCGTCCTGGACCATCGGGTGCAGGTGACGGACCTCACCACCAGCGCGACGCGCTGGACGGCCGGCTCCGGCTCGCCGCTGCTCGTCGACGGGCTCGACGACGGCACGTGGTACCGGTTCGAGATCCAGGCCCGGTCGGCCCATGGGTTCGGTCGGAGCGCCGTCACCTTCGCTCGTTCCGGTCCGCCCGACCCGCCCGTGCCGTCGGTCCCGGGGCCGGTCCGCGAGCTCAGCACCGGCTTCGCCTCCCTCTTCGGTGACGGGGTCGTGCTCTGGAGCCCGCCCTCGGGCGACCCGCGGGAGGTCCTCGGCTACCAGCTCCGGCTCGGCGACGAGCTCGTCGAGATCCGTTCGCTCCGGCCCCGATACGAGTTTCCGATGCAGCTGGGGGAGTCGGTGCTGGCCGAGGTGCGGGCGATCGGCCCCGGCGGTCGGCCCGGTCCGTGGTCCTCGGAGATGCTGTACGCCTCGACGACGCCCTCCGCACCCGTGCTGACGTCGGTCGGCCAGTTCGACGGCACGGTCACCATTGCGTGGGATCCGAGCGACGGCGGTGGCTTCCCGGTCGACCGGTACGACGTCCGGATCGGCGATCGCCGGACGACCCTCGACGGCGACGCCCGGAGCTGGAGCGCCTCGGGCTTCACGGCCGGTGAGCGGGTCGAGATCAAGCTCCGGGCACGGAACGTGCGCTCGTGGAGCGACTTCGAGCGGGAGACGATCACCATCGCCGAGTCGACGCCGGGTCCCGTGCGCGGACTGAGCTCCCGCTACCTGCCCGACGACGGTGTCGTCGTCGTCACCTGGGAGCCACCCGTTTCCGGTGGCGAGGTCATCGGCTACGAGGTCGAGGGGGCCGGTGCGACGACGCGGGTCGATGCTCGCCGCTGGGAGCTCCCGCTGGCGCGGAGCGAGACCGTGGGCGTGGTGGTTCGCGCCGTGGGTCCGGACGCGGTCGGCCCCGATGCCCGCCTGACGGTCCGGGGCGGAACGGAGCCGGGCGCCCCGGTCGGCCTGACCGTCACGCCGCAGGGCGACGACGCGGTCCTGGTCGAGTGGTCACCCGGCGACGACGGCGGATTCGCCCTCTGGGGTGACATCCTCTGGGTCGACGGCGGGTACCGGACGATGCAAACCGGGGTCACCGCCTTCGTCGTCGACGGGTTGACGCCCGGCTCGATCGAGGTCGAGGTGTGGGCGCGGAACGTCATCGGCCGGAGCCCGTCGGCGACCACGACGGTCGTCCTCGGCACACCCGACGATTCGCCGCCTCCTGCCGATCCGCCGCCCGCCGATGATCCGCCGGCTGGCGACTCGCCGCCCGTCGATGATCCGCCGCCCGCCGATGATCCGCCGGCTGACGATCCGCCTCCCGTCGATGATCCGCCGGCTGGCGGCTCGCCGCCCGCCGATCTGCCTGCGGCCGATCGGCCGCCCGCCGGCGATCCGACGGCTGCCGACGATCCGTCCGTCGGGGACGCTCCGGTTCCGACGGACGGTCCGGGGTACTGGATGGCCGAGGCGGCGGGGTCGCTCTACGGCTTCGGTGACGCCGATCGGTTCGTCGCCGTCGAGGGGCGCGCGGTGGCCGTGGGCACCGACGCCGACGGCAATGGGCTCTGGGTCCTGACCGATGACGGTGTCGTCCACGTCCGGGGCGACGCCCGCCACCACGGCGACGCCGATCCTCGCCTCGTCGCGCTGGGGGAGCGGGTCACCTCCATCGCCGTGCGACCCACCGGGGACGGCTACTGGGTCTTCACCGACCGAGGGCGGGCGATCGCGTTCGGCGCCGCGCCGGACCACGGCGACATGGTCGGCACGGCGCTGAACGGTCGGATCGTCGCGTCGGCCGCGACGGCGACCGGCGATGGCTACTGGTTGGTGGGCTCCGACGGCGGCATCTTCTCCTTCGGTGACGCCGTCTTCGCCGGCTCGACCGGTTCGCTGCAGCTCAACGAGCCCGTCGTGGGGATCGCTCCCGACCCCGACGGATCGGGCTACTGGCTCGTCGCGGCCGACGGCGGGATCTTCGCCTTCGACGCCGACTTCCGGGGCAGCGTCCCGGGCGTCCTGCCGGTCGGGGCCTCCCTGAACGCCCCGGTCATCGGAGCCATCGCCTTCGGTGACGGGTATCTGATGGTTGCCTCCGACGGCGGGATCTTCGCCTTCTCCGACGAAGGCTTCCTGGGCTCGCTGGGCGGCGTCGCGCTGGGGAGCCCGATCGTCGGCGTCGCCGCGTTCACGAACTGAGGCGGGGTCCACCGATCGGCGAGGCGGTACGTTCGCCGGATGGAGCGACCGAGCATCGCCTGGCGGCCCGAGGACCTGACGCCCGAGTGGCTGACCGGCGCGCTGCGCTGGAGCGGGGTGCTCGGCGAGGATCGGCGCGTCGAGTCGGCCTCGGTGTCGTCGGTCGGCACCGGCCAGGTGGGTGACAGCCTGCGCTGCTGGCTCACCTACGACGGGCCGACGGATGCACCGGACACCGTCGTCGCCAAGCTCCCGGCGGCTGACGAGACCAGTCGGGCGACAGGCGTGACGATGCGCTCCTACGAGAAGGAGGTGGGCTTCTACTCCCACCTCGCGCGACGGGTCGGGATCAGGACGCCGCGCTGCCACGTCGCCGAGATCGACCTCGAGTCGGGCGAGTTCGTCCTCCTGCTCGAGGACCTGGCCCCGGCCCGCCAGGGCGACCAGCTGAACGGCACCATCCCCGACGTCGCCGCGCTGGTGCTCGACGAGGCGGTGAAGCTCCACGCCCCGCCCGTGGCCGATCCGTCGCTGCGCGAGCTCGACGTGCTGAGCGGCCGTGACGAGCAGGCCTACGAGTTCCTCGCC
>JBCCTY010000114.1:0-11345 GCA_039197885.1 Actinomycetota bacterium
GCGGTCGCGCCGTCCTTCGGCCTGTCGTTGATCGCGATGTTCCTCATGGGTGCCTCGGGCGGCTTCTACATCAACATGAACCAGAGCCTGGTCCAGTCACGCACGCCCGATCCGCTCATGGGACGGGTCATGAGCCTCTACTCGTTCAGCCAACAGGGCCTCATGCCGGTCGGCGCCCTCGTGGCGGGGCTGGTCGCGGCCGGCGTCGGGTTGCGACCGACCTTCTTCGTCGGCGGGCTCATCTCGTTCGTGGTGGTCGTGTGCGCCTATCTGACGCAGCGCGAGCTGCGGGAGCTGGGCTGACCGGTTCGCAGTAGCGTCGAGAGCATGAGCATCCCGGTCGATCTCGATGCCCTCGCCGACGCCATCGCCGAGCGCGGTCCGGTGGCCTACTTCCTCACGGGTGGACCCGACGGTCGTCCCCACGCCACCCACGCCACGGTGGAGGTCGACGGAGGTCTGCTGCGGGTCGGTGCCGGTCGCAAGACGGCTCGCAACGCCGGCGAGCGTCCGGCCGTCTCGTTCCTCTGGCCACCAGCCGAAGAGGGTGGCTACTCGATGATCGTCGACGGCGACGCCGTGATCGAGGGCGACGAGGGCGAGCACGTCGCCGTGGTCACCCCCACCTTCGCCGTGCTGCACCGCCCCGCCGACCACCAGCCCGCAGGGCCCTCGGACGGGGGCGCCTGCGGCTCGGACTGCGCCCCCCTGGGCGGCTAGCCCGGGACCCGCTCGCGCATGCGGCGGATCCGCTCGTGGAGGGCCTCGTGCTGCTCCTCGATGGCCACGCAGTCACCGTTGGCCATGATGAACCCGTCGGCGCAGCGGGTCTCGATCTCGCCATCGCCGAACTGCTCCCGATAGAGCGCCCGGTAGGAGCCGCCGAGCTCGAGCAGCTCATCGTGAGATCCCGACTCGACGATCCGACCCCGTTCGATGACGTGGATGACGTCGGCGGCCTGGATCGTCGACAACCGGTGGGCGACGGCGATGGTCGTGCGGTCCTTCACCAGCGTCGACAGCGCCCGCTGGATGCGGCGTTCCGAGGCGGTGTCGAGCGCCGAGGTCGCCTCGTCGAGCAGGAGCACCTGCGGGTCCGACAACAGCACCCGGGCGATGGCGACCCGCTGCCGCTCTCCACCGGAGAGGCGGGTGCCGCGCTCGCCGACGACGGTGTCGTAGCCCTCGGGCAGCTCCTCGATGCGGTCGTGGATCGCCGCGGCGATGGCGGCGCCCATCACGTCGTCGTCGGTGGCGTCGGGGGTGCCGTAGGCGATGTTCTCCCGCAGCGTCCCGGCGAACAGGTAGCTCTCCTGGGTCACGAAGCCGACGAGCTCGGCCAGTGAGTCGAGACCGAGGTCGCGCAGGTCGACGTCGTCGAGCAGCACCCGACCCTCGGTCGGGTCGTAGAGGCGGGCGACGAGGTTGAGGATCGTCGACTTGCCGGCACCGGACGGTCCCACGAGCGCGACGAGCTGGCCCGGAGCGGCGACGAGGTCGACGCCGTCGAGCGAGGGCACGGGCGGGTCGCGGTCGGGGTCGTGGACGAGCACGACGCCGTCGAGCGCGAGGCGACCGTCGGCCTGCTCCCTGGTCATGCGGACGGGTGCGTCGACCTCGGTGATGTCCGGCACGATGTCGAGGTAGCCGAAGATCCGGCGGAACAACGCCCGGGACGACTGCAGCTCGACGGTGGTCTCGAGGAGCCGTGCGACCGGGAAGAAGAGCCGGTTCTGCAACGTGGTGATCGCCACGATCGTGCCGGCGGTGATGTCGGTCCCGCCGTCGATCAGGAGGCCGGCCACCAGGTAGACGACCACTGGCGTGGCACCCAGGAACGCCTGCACGGTGGTGAAGAACGCCTGCCCGATCACCTGCTGGCGGGTCGCCACGTCGGCGAGGCGGCGGTTGGCGTCGCGGAACCGCCCCACCTCCCGGTCGCGCTGGCCGAAGAGCCGGCTGAGGACGATGCCCGAGACCGACAACGTCTCCTGGGTGATCACCGTCATCTCGGCGGTGGCGGCCTGGGCTTCGCTCGTCAGCCGCTCACGTCGGGCGCCGACCGCCCGGGTCGCGAGCACGAAGAACGGCACCGTCGCCAGCGAGATCAACGTGAGCTGCCACGACAGCACCATCATCGCCACGAAGGCCGAGGCGAACGTGACGAGGTTCGACAGGATCGACGACAGGGTGTTGGTCACCGCCGTCTGGACGCCACCGACGTCGGAGGTGATGCGCGACTGGAGCTCGCCCGTTCGGGCGCCGGCGTAGAACGACAGCGACAGCGACTGGAGGTGGCCGTAGAGCCGGTCGCGCAGGTCACGCAGGACCTCCTGGCCGAGCCGGTTGGTCGCGATGGTCTGGACGACGCCGAGCGCTCCACCGAGCACCGTGATGAGCAGCATCGCGACGGTGAGGGTGACGAGCAGCCCGACATCGGTTCCCTCGCCATCGCCGGGGAACAGTGCGTCGTCGAACACCACCTGGATCAGCAGCGGGTTGACGATGCCGATGGCCGAGGTGAGGAACACCAGCCCCACCACGAGCGCGACCCGCCCGCGGTGCGGCCTGAACAGCCGGACGACCCGTCCCCAGCTGAACCCGCTGTCGGTCGTCTCCGAGGTGGTCGTCATCGGGCCAGTCTGGTGGCTCGCCTACGCGGACGCGCCCAGCCCCCGGAGCATGGTCCGGATCGTCGACTCGTAGTGCCGGTCCCAGTCGTCGACGAAGCCGACGTCGGTGAGCTCGAACCGCAGCACGCCGTGGGCCGCCGCCCAGATCCGCTGGGCGACCTCGAGCGGGTCCGCCTCGCTGAGCACGCCGGCCTCGATGCCGCGCTCGACGGCGCGCACGAGCACCTGCAGCGAGTCGAACGCCGTGCCGAGCGTGCGGTCCGAGATGCGGAAGTCACCCACCTGCGCGTCGAACATCAACCCGTAGAGCCGAGGGTTGCCCATCGCGAACCGTCGGTAGCGGGCGAGGCCCTCGATCACGTTCTCGACCGGGTCGGTGATGTCGTCGAGCAGGTGGCCGTCCTCGGCCCGGAGCCGCTCTGCGAGCTCGACGAAGGCCCGATCGGCCACGGCATCGAGGAGGGCGTGCTGATCGCCGAACCGGTTGTAGATGCTCTGGGGCGAGACGCCGGCCCGCTTGGCCACCGATCGCTGCGTGAGCGCCGCCGCGCCCACCTCGACCACCTCGGCGCTCGCCGCCGCGACGATGCGGTCCTCCAGCTCGTTCGACGGGGTTCGTGCCATGGCTTGACGTTAGTGGAACGATGGTCCACACTGCAGTGGAACGTTGATCCACAGTGTTTCGACCGAGTCCGGTCGAGCCCCCCGGAGGAGCCCCCCATGACCACCCTGTCCATCGTCGTCCACTCCGGCCTCGGCCACACTGCCGCGACGGCCGAGGCCGTCCACCGAGGTGCCACCGCCGTCGATGGCGTCGACGTGATGTCGTTCGAGATCACCGGCGCCCAGATCGACCCCGAGCACGGGTGGGTCGACGACGCCGTGACCGAGGCGCTCACAGCGTCGGACGGCATCGTCTTCGGCGCGCCGACCTACATGGGCATGGTCTCGTGGCAGTTCAAGGCCTTCGCCTACGCCACCGGCCGCTTCTGGATGACCAACGGCTGGCAGGACAAGATCGCCGGCGGCTTCACCGCCTCGAGCTTCCCGTCCGGTGACAAGGGCTCGACGCTGTCGTATCTCGCCACCCTCGCCGCCCAGCTCCGAATGGTGTGGGTCGGCCCGTCCGCGCCGTCGTCGAACCTCACCCAGGACGGCCGTGGCATCGACCCGTTCGGCTACTACCAGGGCGTCGGCGTCCTCGGCGGTCGACCCGACTCCGGCCTGCCGACCGAGGGCGACCTCCTCACCGCCGAGCTCTACGGCACCCGCCTCGCCGAGGCGACCCGCCGCTGGACCTCGGGGGCGTCGTCGTGAGCGGGCTGTTGGACGATCAGGTCGTCGCGGTCTTCGCTGCCACCGGGGCGGTCGGGCGAGCGGTTGCAGAGCGATGCCTCGCCGAGGGAGCAACGGTCGTGGCGAGTGGGCGTCAGCGCGACGCCGTCGACGAGCTCGGGCGGTCGTTGCCCGGACTCGTCTGGACCGACGTGGTGGACGCGGCCCGGCCAGTCGAGGTCGCCGCCCACCTCGATCAGGTGGTGGAGGATCTCGGTGGACTGGACGGCGTGTTCAACGGGATCGGTGGACGGCCGCATCTCCTCGGCTACCCCGAGGCCGTCGATGCCATGACCGTCGAGCAGTTCCTGCTCCCGATCGGCACCATCTGCGGTTCGGCCTACGTGACCTCCGTCGAGGCCGGATCACGCATGCGGTCCGGCGGCTCGATCGTGACGATGTCGGCGACCCTGTCGTCGATGACCGCGGCGAACATGGTCAACATCAGCGCGGCGTGCGGCGCGGTCGAGGCCATGACGAGGTCGCTCGCCGGCGAGCTCGGCCCGAGTGGGATCCGCGTGAACTGCGTACGGGCGTCGGCGATGCCCGACACCCGGACCATCCGCGAGACCAGCGAGCACCAGGCCGCGCTCGGCATGGACATCGTCCGCGCTGCCCCACCGATCTGCAGAGCGGTGACCGTCGAGGACACCGCCGCCACCGTTGCCTTCCTCCTCTCCGCCCACGCCGCTGCCACCACCGGGCAGACGCTGACGGTCTGCGGCGGGCAGTTCGTGTGACGGCCACCTCGCCGACCGCTGATCACTGGCCCGAGCACGCCGACGAGTGGTTCACCAGGCTGGAGCGCAACAACACCACGGAGTGGTTCGACACCAATCGCTCCGGCCACGACGAGATCGAGGACGCCTCGCGACGCTTCCTGACCAGACTGGCCGAGCGGGTCGGCCCCGGCGAGCCCAAGGTGTTCCGGCTCCGCCGCGACGCCCGCTTCGCCAAGGGGCTCCCGCCCTACAAGACCGGGCATCGCTCCGGCCTCCTGGGCGAGGACGGGATCGTCCGCTGGGTCGACATCACGAGCGCGGGTCTCTCCGCCGCGATCGGTCAGCCGGTGTGGGATCGAGGTCAGCTCGGCCGGGCCCGCACCGCGCTGTCGGACCCCGACGTCGCACTCGAGCTCTCGGCGGCCTTCGAGGCGGCTGCGGCCGTCGGCTGCCGACTCTCCGACCCGGAGCTGAAGCGACCGCTCGCCGGCCTCGTCGGGGACCACCCGGCGCCCCAGCTGACCCGACACAAGAGCCTCGTCGTTCGGCTCGCCCCGGACGGCGACTGGCGTCGACCCGGCGCGTTCGACCGCGTGGCCGAGGCGATGGCCGGCCCCTCAGGGGTGGTGGGGTGGCTCGTCGACCACGTCGGCGGGCCGTCCTGACCGGGCGGGTCGGCCGGGCTCGCCACTAGCGTCGACGTCCATGAGCGACGTCGACGCCGACGAGCTGGTCGAGCAGCTCCTCGCCACCCACGATCCGATCACCACCGACACCGTGACGTTCCGGGGCGCGCAGTTCGACCTCGGGCTCGCCTGGGTCCACCTCCCCGAGGGATGCGGTGGTCTCGGGCTCGCACCATCGGTGCAACGTCGGGTCGACGAGCGGCTCCGCGACGCCGGCGCCCCACCAGCGGGTGCCGGCCTCGGGATGGGCGTGGTGCTCGCCGGGCCGACGCTCGCCGTGCACGCCGGCGAGGCCCTGCGAGACCGCCTCCAACGACGGGCCTTCACCGGCGAGGATCTCTGGTGCCAGCTGTTCAGCGAGCCGGGGTCGGGTTCGGACATGGCCGGGTTGGCGGCGAGAGCCGAGCGCGACGGCGACGAGTGGGTCGTGACCGGCCAGAAGGTCTGGAACACCAACGCCCATCTCGCCGACCGGGGCATGCTGATCGCCCGGACCGACCCCGGTCTCCCCAAGCACCGGGGCATCACCTACCTCGCGCTCGACATGCACGCTCCCGGCGTCGAGGTCCGCCCACTGCGCCAGATCACCGGCAAGGCCGAGTTCAGCGAGGTCTACCTGACCGACGTGCGGATCCCCGACGCCGACCGGATCGGCGACGTCGGCGAGGGGTGGCGCGTCGCAATGACCACGCTGGCCAACGAGCGCACCTCGATCGGCGGCGGCGGTGGTGGCCGCAAGGGGCCGGGTGCCGGAGCGATCGCCGAGGTGGTACGGATCCTGCGCGAGGAGGCCGTCGTGCCGGGGGTCGTCGAGCGCGACCGGGTGATGCAACGGTGGATCGAGGCCGAGACCCTGCGCCTCACCAACGCGCGCGCCGGAGCCAACCGTCGCGCCGGCACCCCCGGACCGGAGGGCTCCATCGCCAAGCTGGCCTTCGGCACCCAGAACCAGGACGTCTACGAGCTCTGCGTCGACCTGCTCGGCGCGGCGGCCACCGTCGAGGCCGACTACGCCTATCGACGCGAGGACCACGTCGGCTACGTCGGCGCGCCGGGCAGCTCCCGCGAGATGTTTCTCCGCGCCCGGGCCAACTCGATCGAGGGCGGCACGACCGAGATCCAGCGCAACATCGTCGGTGAGCGGGTGCTCGGTCTGCCCGGTGAGCCGAGGACGGACCGCGACGTGCCCTGGTCCGACGTGCCGAGGAGCTGAGCGGAGCGCTCACGGCCGGGAGCCGCTCGGGACGAGATCCCGCGTCGGAGCGGGGACCCGGTGTCGTCGCAGGGACGGGAGCGGCCGCCAGTTGGCCGCGCCGCCCAGGACGACGAGCGACGGCACGAGGAGGCCCCGAACCAGCGTGGCGTCGACCAGGATCGAGAGCGCGAGCCCGACGCCGAGGATCTTCGTGAGCGTGACACCGCCGGCGGCGAAGCTCAGGAACACGATGCTCATCAGCACGACGGAAGCGGAGATGATCCCGCCCGTGCGCTGCAGACCCCGAGCGACCGCCTCGGTGGTGTCGCCGGTCTCCCTCCATGCCTCGCGGACCCGACTCATCAGGAAGACCTCGTAGTCCATCGACAACCCGAACGCGACGGCGACCATGAGGAACGGGGCGTAGGAGTCGAGCTGGCCGGTCGGCGTGAAGGCCAGGAGATCGGCCAGTGCACCCTCCTGGAACAGGACCACGAGCGCTCCGAACATCACCGCCAGCGACAGCAGGTTGAGGAGGAACGCCTTGACCGGGATGACGATGGATCGGAACGCCACGACGAGGAGGATCAGGATGCTGAGCCCCACCCAGCCGAGGGCGATCGGGGCTCGACCGAGCGTGGCCTCGCGCACGTCGACCAGCCGAGCCGGTTCGCCACCCACCAACGCCTCGGACAGCGCCGGGTCGGCGCGGAGTTGCTCGACCAGCCCTGCGGACTCGTCGGTGAAGGGACCCGACTCCGTCGTGACGGTGAGCCAGCTCCCTGCGATGCCGGTGCGAGAGGCCCGCGATGTCGGTCCGAGGAGGTGTCCGTCGACGTGACGACCGTCCGGCCCGTCGACCGCGGCGACGCCAGGCAGGGTGCTCAACCGTGTCGCCCACGCCTGTGCCTCGGCCCGGGAGCCGGACGGGAGGGCGACGAGGATCTGACCGGCGTCGGTCCCGGGGAAGTCCCGTGCGATCAGCTCGGTGGCGCCCCGTGTCGGCGAACCGTCGGGGAGCACCCGATGGTCCGGCAGGCCGAACTCGACCCGGAGGAACGGCATCGCCAGCAGCAGCAGGACGATCGTGGTGGCGCAGGCGACCCGTGCCGGCCGCCTGGCCACCCACCTCGACCACCGGTACCAGCGACCACGGACGTCCTCGTGGAGCGAGGGTGCCTGCGCACCCCCGATCCGTGGCCCCCAGAGCGTGAGCGCCGCGGGCAGGACGATGGTGGCGCCCAGCATCGCGAAGCCGACGGCGAGGACGCCGGCGATGGCGAAGGACCGCAACAGCGGCAGGTCGAAGAGGAAGAGCCCGGCGATGCTCGAGGCCGTGGTGAGGCCGGAGAATCGGGCCGCCCGTCCCGCCGTCCGCAGTGCCACGTCGACGGCTTCGTCATGGCCACGCCGTCCGAGCTCCTCCCGGTACCGGTTCACGATGAAGAGCGTGAAGTCGATCGCCATGGCCAGGCCCAGCACCGAGGCGACCGTCGCCGAGAAGACGTTCACGAGGAGGTGGTCGCCGAGGACCTCCAGGGTGAAGAGCGCGGGCGGGACGGTCACCGCGGCGACGAGCAGGGCGAGTCCGGCGGCGAGCCACCCCCGGAAGACGACGACGAGGAGCACGAGGGTGAGGGGCAGGGCGATGAGCTCGCCTCGCACGGTGTCGGCCTCGACCTGATCGACGATGTCGAGGTTGACCGCGGCGACGCCGCCGATCTCGATGTGGCCCTCGAGGTCGAGCGACTCGAGCCGCTCCACCAGCCGCCGGGTGTGGTCGAAGACCAGGTCCTCGTCGGTGCCGCCGACGACGGCGGTGACGAGCGCGCTGCGGCCGTCGCTGGCGAGGAAGTCGGACGGCAGATCCGACGTCCAGAACGACTCGACCCGCCACACCGACGGGTCCTCGCCCAAGACGGCGAGGACCCGCCCGGCGTCGGCTCGAGCCGAGGCCGACCCCGGGTCGCCATCCGCCGGGGTGAGGGCGATCGCCAGGTTCTCCGGACCATCGGCGAACCCTTCGGCGATGAACTCGGCGGCGGCCGACGACGCCGACCCCGGGACCTCGTAGCCGCCGGGTGAGAGTTGCGACACGGTGTCCCGACTGCCGGCGAAGGTGACGACGGCGACGAGCGCGGCGACCCCCAGGATCCACCGCGCCCGCCGCCGTCGCCCCGCTCGCTGCCCGGTGGTGTCGGTCACGTGGTCGTCCGGCGCGGTGGCATCGAGGTGCAGCTGGGTCATGTCGTCGTTGTACGACGGCCGTCGGTCCGGGTCACCGGGGAGACCTGCCCACGGTGCCGCGCGCCGCACGGCTCAGGCGTCGCCGGCCGCGGTCTCCTCACCGATCGACCGGAGGATCGAGGTCGTCGCGATGATCAACGTCACGGCGACCACCAACGATCCGGCGCCGAACAGCAGGACCGACGAGCTGGCGGAGGTGACGTTCTCGTAGTCGAGGGCGTCGAACTGGGAGCTCAGCTCGGTCTGCTGGTTCAGCCCGAACATCGCGAGCAGGAGCCCGAGCGGCAGCGCCGCGAGCGCGACGCTCATCGAGGTCGCTCGGTCGCCGCCGCCCGTCAGGGCCCGTCGGCGCTCGTCGAGGCGCAGCAGCGACCACGGGATGCCGACGACGTTCGCGAGTGGGAGCAGCCAGGCGAGGACCAGCCGGTTCGGCGTCAGACCGTCCGCAGGCGTCATCCAGCCGGCGACTCGGCGACGGAGTCGCCAGACGGCGATCCCCGCGCCGATCACGAGTGTGAGAGCGGCGAACGATGCGATCGTGGTCGTCGCGGACCACTCGCTGTCGAAGTCCGACTCGGCCGTGGTGGTCGGTCCCCGGACCTCGAACACGTCGTCGATGCCGAAGCCGTTGTCCACGCCGAACACGTCGTCGATGCCGAAGCCGTCCCCGACGCCGAAGCCGTTGTCGATGCCGAAGCCGTCCGCGGACGCCGGCTCGAGGCGATCTGCCGCGTCGCTGATGGACGGGACGTCGAGGAGTGCCAGGACGCCGAGCACCGCAGCGAGGCCGAGCGCCCCGAGCATGGCCACGTGGAGCCGCGGAGCGTCCTCGGGCACCTCCTTCGCTTCGCCGGGAGGCGCGTCGGTGGTCACCGGCGAGGTCGCGACCGGCTCGGGGTGCGGCTGGGGAGCGATGGCGTCCCCTCCTCGACCGGTCGGGCGGACGAAGGGGGCGACGACGACGGCCGCAGCGCCCGCAGCGGCGAGCAACGCACCGGCGCCGGGCTCGGCCGCTGCCAGCCCGCCGGTCTCCTCGTTGGCGATCGCGGTGGCGGAGAAGAGGAAGCCCGCGCCCAGGAGGCCGATGCCTCCGGCGACCATGGCTGACCATCCCTTCCTGGCCGTCCAGGCCGCTGGGCCCTCGCGCTCGATGCGGCGGTGCATCAGGAACGCCGAGACGGCAGCGAGGGCCCCGACGCCGCGGGTCGACCAGAAGATCCAGGGGAACTCGTCGCGGAAGCCGTCGTCGGTGTCGACCCCCACTCGGTCGGCGATGGTCTCGATGAAGGGAAGGAAGGTACCGATCACGAGGGCCGCGGCTCCGAGCGCCGCGATGACGACCGGCCGGTGCCAGGAGGCTGCCGCGGGACCGTCGGTCGGCAGCTGGCCCGGGGGTGCGTCCGGTTGACCGCCCGGTGCGGGGTCACCCAGATCGGACGTCCATCCGGTGCCATCCCAACGGCGGTAGGCGGCCCTGCGGGTCGGATCGGGGTAGTACCCGGCGGGCGGAGACGGATCGTTGCTCATGTCGGACTCCTGTCGTGATCGATCGATGTGCGTCGAGGCGCACCGTACGAAGGCGGTCGCCTTGCGGTCGATGGGGAGCTCTGCCCATCGATGTCGCCCTGCCTCGCGGCGCAAGCTGGCCTGGTGAGCAACGACATGATCCTTGGGAAGCCTGACGCCGGCCACCGGGCGTGCTCATCGTGGCAGCCGGAGCCAACGCACCGGAGCGGTACCTTGTGGGCTCGAACGGCAGCGGGCGATCGGGCCGCTGGGGCGACGGTCGACAGCCCGTCGCGCGGACGAACGGCGGGCACACGATGATGTCGAAGCGATCCTGGGGATGGTTCGGCGGCGCGCTCGTCGTGCTCGTACCCATCGCCGTCGTCGCCGGGTGGTGGCTCGGTGGTGACCGTTCCGAGGCGACCGAGGTCGTGTTGGTCGTGGCCGAGGAGCCGGGCGAGGACGCCTTCGTCCCGAACGCCCCCGACGCCGAGTTGGCCACCGACGCCGAGCTCGCCGAAGCCCGGAGCGTCGAGGTCTCGGCGGCGGACAACGTCACCGACGCAGCCAGCTCCACCGTCTACGCCGAGCTGCCCGACGATGCCTGTCGGGTCGACGAGGTGATCGAGAGCCTGACGATCGATCGAGATGCCGGCGAGGCGTTCGCCGAGACCCTCGGTCTCGGTGCCGACGAGCTCGGCTCGTACCTGTCAGGGCTCCGGCCCGTGCTGCTGCTCGTCGACACGTTGGTCACCAACCATCGCTTCTCCGGCGGCGAGGTGGTCGCCTTCCAGGCGGTCCTGCAGGCGGGGACGCCGGTCCTCATCGACGAGTCGGGAGTCGCCCAGGTGCGGTGCCCAGGCGTCAACCCCCTGCTCGAAGCCGAGGTCGGCGACGAGATCGACTACGTCGGCACCGCCTGGCCGTCGTTCGACGAGAACCGTGTGGCGATCGTCGTCGAGCTCGAGCCCGGTGAGCAGGTCACGGTCACCCGCGTCGCGCCGACGACGACCACCACGAC
>JBCCTY010000115.1:0-11183 GCA_039197885.1 Actinomycetota bacterium
ACGACAGCTCGATGCGGCCGACACCGTCGGTGCGGCCGCCGTCCTCGTGGCCGACGAGGCGGACCGCGACGGGTCGGTGGGCAGGGCCGTCGAGGTCGACGACGAGCAGGACCGGGTGGTCGGTCGAGGCGAGCAGCGGCGCGGTGATCGTCGGTGCCACCTGGTCGAGGCGGAACCAGGCTCCGACGGTGTCGAGGACGACCAGCGCGATCACACCGACGAGGACCGCGGCGGGGAGGCGGTCGTCGAGTGGGAGCGCGATGGGGAGCAGCAGGAAGGCCACCAGGGCGACGACCACGCCGACGATCGAGGGACGCGGACGTCGACGGCCGAGGTGGACCGGACCGGGCACGAGGACCGGCTCATCGGATCGCCCCCCGGTGGCGGCGACCGCGGCCCGATGATCGTCGATCGCGGTCACGGCCGCGGAGCGGCGACCGCGTCGACGGCGCGTCGGACGATCGAGACGCCCTGATCGAGCTCACCGCTGTCGGTGGCGGCGCGGTGGCCGAGCACCGACGGCACCACGGCCTTCACGTCGTCGGGGCCGACGTAGGACGACCGGTGCAGTGCCGCCCACGCGCGGGCGACGCCGAGGACGGCGAGCGGGGCGCGGGTGCTGAGGTGCTGGCTCCGACGGACCGCTTCGCAGAGGTCGAGCACGTACTCGATGATCTCGGGGGCGACCTCGATGGCGTTGGCGTGCTCGACGAAGGCCGCGACCCGCTGCGGTCCGGCGACCGGCGCGAGCTCATCGACGTGGGCCATCCCGCCCTCGCCACCCAGGAGTCGGCGCTCGATCTCCCGGGGTGACGCTCCGAGCGAGAGCGACACGCCGAACCGGTCGAGCTGTCCTGCCGCGAACGGGAAGGTGCCGGCTGATCCGTGCGGGTTCATCGTCGCGATCACCACGAACGGCGTCGGCACGGCATGGGACTCGCCGTCGACGGTGACCTGGCCTTCGGCCATCGCTTCGAGGAGCGCCGACTGCGTCCGGGGCGACAGGCGGTTGAGCTCGTCGACGAGCACGACGTTCGAGAGCAGGGGACCGGGGCGGAAGGTCCAGCTGCCCGAGCGGGGATCGACCAGGGTGACCCCGGTGAGGTCGCCCGGCAGCAGGTCGACCGTGCCCTGGATGCGGCCGAACGTGCCGCCGAGCACGCGGGCGAGGGCTCGGGCGAGCGTGGTCTTGCCGACCCCCGGTTCGTCGTGGAGCAGGAGGTGCTCGCCGGCGAGCAGCCCGGCCACGGCCAGGCGCACGGCCCGTTGCTGGCCCAACACGACGCGCTCGACCCGGTCGGCCATGTCGTAGCCGACCTGGAGGGCCGGGTGCACGCCGTCCACCGTCGAGATCCCGGTGGCGTCGTCGTCCCCGCCGCCCATGTCGTCCCGACCGGTCATCTCGTCCACGACGCTCATGGTGTCGGATCCCGGGAGCGGAGTGGCGGCGGGCAGGCCGGGCGGCGAGGCTGACAGGGGTCACCGATCGAGGAGGGGAACGATGGCGACGATCCTGGCGCACCTGCGGGTCCGGCCCGGGGAGGAGGAGCGATTCGAGTCGATCGCCCGTCGCCTCCACGAGTCGACCCACGCCCACGAGGCCGACGTCCTCCGGTACGAGTACTGGCGGGGTGCCGAGCCCGGGGCCTACTACACGTTGCTGTCCTTCCGCGACGAGCACGGCTTCATCGCCCACCAGGTGAGCGAGCACCACGAGGACGCCGGGGCGGGGCTCGGTGAGGTCCTCGCCGACATCCGGCTCGAGTGGGTCGATCCGGTCGACGGGGCCTGTGGCCTCCCACCGACCGAGCGTCAGGGCCCAGTCGCCGACGCCACCGAGCGGTGGCTGCACTACCACGGCTCGATGGGCGCCGACGTCCAGGAGTGGTGGCGCGATCGGCGGGGCGCCGGCTGAGCGCCACCATCGCGGCGTCGCGGCTGCGTACGCTTCGGCGAGTCCGCGACCGGAGGGCCCGGTGTTCGAGCGTTCCCACGCACCCGTCGACTACGAGCCGTCGTACTCCCGCTTCGACTTCTTCCGCAACCTGGCGTTCCTCGGCTTCGGCGCCGTCGTCCTCTTCGGGTCGATCTGGGTGCTCCCCCGGGTCGTCTTCGCCGACGACGGCGAGGAGGAGCAGCCCGGCCTGACCGTCCCCGACGAGGAGGACGAGGTCGAGGAGGAGGTCTTCGAGCCGTCCGGTCGCTTCCAACCGGTGTCGTTGTCGGCCGAGCACGAGTGGATCGGTTCCCGAGAGGACACGATCGCCGCGCCGCTGTCGGTCGTGTCGCGCCGCGTCGTGCTCGGATCCCGTGGCCCGTCCGGGGCACTCGATCCGACCGTGGTCCTCGAGGTCTCCGAGCCGGGCACCCCGACGCCCCGCGAGTTCGACCCGGCGCAGGGCCTCGCCTTCGAGGAGCAAGTCGTCGGCGAGCGCTCGTTCCTCGTGTCCCAGGTCGAGGGCGACCCGGTGCAACGCGTGGCCTGGACCGAGCCGAGCGGTCGACAGGTCTGGGCGTCGTCGCGCGGTCTCAGCGTCCAGGCCCTGCTCGACGTGCTCGCCGGGGTGTCGGTCATCGAGCCCGCCCTGCCCGCCGACGAGGACGAGGCGGCCGAGGGCGAGGGGGCCGCGGGCGAGGAGGCCGAGGAAGCGGAGGACGGCGCGGGTGACGTCGAGCCGGGCGTGCTGGATGTCGCGCCCACCGACGACCCGACGCCCGAGGAGCTCGCGCCACAGGTCCTGCTGTCGAGCCGCGGGGGCATGGATCTGCTCCTCGACGAGGTCGCGACACCCGGCGAGCTGGTCACCGTCCGCGACAACTTCGCCGTCCCCGGACGGGCCGAGGGATCGGTGAGCGTCGTGCACGTCACGGGCTGGTCCGACTTCCATCCGGCCGTCGACGCCGCGCTGTCGCCGACCGCTCGGCTCCAACGGGTGCGGGGCGTCGATGCCATCGCCGACGGCGTGATCCGCTGGCGCGAGCGCGAGGATCTCGTCATCGAGGTCGAGGGCAACGGTTACACCCAGGTCGAGCTGCTCGACATCGCCGAGCGCCTCACCGAGCTGAGCACCGATGCGCTCACCGAGCGCCGGCCTCCCGTGGCCGAGGTGCGGGTCGTGTCCGATCCGACCGCCGGGCCCGAGCCCGAGTTCGACACCAGCGCGCTCGGTGACCGCTCCGAGCTCTCCAACGCGGTCGAGGGCTCGCCGCCGTTCGTGTCGGGTCAGCTCGTCGGACCCGTCGTGGCGGTCGGTCGCCTCGAATCGACCGACATCGACGTCTTCGCCTGGCAGCGTGGCGACGGCCGCTTCCGCGAGTGCGTCGGCGTCACCGGTCAAGGGGTCGAGCAGGTCCTGTGCCTCACCGAGGACGACGACGTCAGCGGTCCGGTGCGCGTCGGCGTCGCTCCGATCGACCTCGGCATCTTCGCCGGCGGACGGGTGCACGTCTATCGGGTGCCGGGGCGCACGTCGGTGGTGACCGCCGAGATCGCCGGCCGCAACGTCCAGCAGCGACCGCTGGAAGGGGTCGCCGTCTTCCTCGCTCCCGACTTCTCCGACATCACGGTCCGGGCGTACGAGACCGACGGGACCGAGATCCTCGCCGTCCGCTGACACCCGGCCCTGTGGTCGGATCGGGCTGCCCGATGGGTACCCTCCAACACGTCCGACAGACGGGATGACGACGTGAGCGAGCGCAGGACCCTCGACGGATTGACGGCCGAGCCGGTCGACGACGCCGACCTGGCCGAACGCCTCACCGACCTCAACAAGCTCATCGAGCTGATGCGCCCCGCCGTCCAACAGGACGGTGGTGACCTCGTGTTGCTCTCGGCGGACGTCCGCACCGGCGTCGTCGAGGTCCAGCTCCAGGGGTCCTGCTCGTCCTGCGCCGTCTCGGCCTCGACGCTCGAACAGGGCGTGCAGCGCCTCCTGACCCAGCGGCTGCCGTGGGTGACCGAGGTGCGCGGTGGTGTGGCCGAGACCGACGACTGGGAGGCCTCCGCCCGCCTCGGCCGTGGTGGCTGGATCTCCGATCGAGAGGCCGACACCGCCTCCTGACGCCCTCTGGTTCGGCTCCACTTGCTCTGCCGCAAGCGCTTACACGAGAGTGGCAGGCGACCGAGCGGGCAGAGGAAGGGGCGATCCCGTGGCGGGAGTGAGCCGACGGGTGACGATCGAGGACGTGGCGACCGACGCCGGCGTGTCGGTGGCGACGGTCAGCCGAGCACTCCGCGATCTCCCCAACGTGGCCCCCTCGACGCGGGAGCGCGTGCGTCGGGTGGCCGAAGACCTCGGCTACCGGGCCCACCCACACGCGAGTCGCCTCGCCGCCGGGCGGACGATGACGATCGGCATGGCGGTGCCGGTGCTGGGGACCTGGTTCTTCTCCCAGGTCATCGCGGGCGCCGAAGCCGTCCTGTCCGAGCGTGGCTACGACCTGCTGCTGATGAGCTGTGACAGCGAGGAGCGTCGTCGTCGCCTCCTCGCCGACGACGATGGCTTCGCCGGCCGGGTCGACGGGATGATCCTGGCCGATCTGCCGGTGGCCGAGCACGAGGCCGAGCAGCTCGCACGCGATGCCCGCGCCGTCGTCACCATCGGCCACCGCACCGGGGCGTTGCCCTCGATCACGATCGACAACCGCTCGGCGGCGGCCATGGCGACCCGTCACCTGCTCCACCTCGGCCACACCGAGGTCGGGCTGATCTGGGCCCCGTCCGAGACGGCGTTGCGCTTCGACGTCCCGGCGCAACGTCGGGCCGGCTACCTCCAGGCCCTCGAGGAGTTCGGTCTGCGCGCCCGACCCGAGCGCGAGGTCGGTGGCAACTTCACCATCGACGGGGGAGCCGAGGCCATGTCGGAGCTGCTCGCCGCAGGGCAACCGCCGACCGCGGTCTTCGCGATCAGCGACGAGATGGGCTTCGGCGCGCTGCGGATGGCGCGCGATCTCGGTCTACGGGTGCCCCAGGACATCTCGATCGTGGGCTTCGACGATCACGAGGTCTCCGAGGTGATCGGGCTCACGACGATGCGTCAACCCGTCGTCGACTTCGGCGCCCTGGCGGCCCGGGCCCTGCTCTCCCAGCTCGACGGGACGTCGACCACGATCGACCACGTGCTCTCGCCGACCCGGCTCGTGGTCCGGACGACGTCGGCTCGGCTCGAGGTGCCTGAACACGGTTGACGGCCGGCAGGATCCATGAAAGCGTTTGCACAACGGCGGTCAACCGGACGGTCGGGACCTCGGTCCCCCGGCGGGCCGCGACGTCAGGGGGACGTGTCTCAGGCGCTCAGGGGGACGACTCCGTGACGACCCGACCGGCGGGCGGTTCGGACCGCACGGCACCTCGGTGCCCGGTCCGGATCGTTCGTCGAGCCGGGCCCACCGCCCGGCTCGCCCGCCTCACTCGGCGATGACGAACTGCTGGTCCGGGTCGAAGAAGTGCAGCGCCGCGGTGTCGATGACCATCTCGAGCTGCTCGCCTTCGCGCGCCGCCGTGCGGGGATCGAGCTTGGCCACCGACAGCTTCACCTCGCCGGCCTCGTCGGCCAGGTCGCGGTCGACGATCACGGCCTTCGCATCGGACGCGAAGTGGACGAGGACCTCCGAGCCCAGTGACTCGACGAGCATGGCATCGACCCGGATCGCTCGGTCGGGGTCGTAGTGCTCGGCCAGCTTGGCGTCGGCGTAGTGCTCGGGTCGGACGCCGACGACGACCTCACGGCCGATGTAGTCCCGCAGGCGAGGCCGCTTCGAGAGCACCTCCTCGCCCAGGCGGACCCGCTGGTCGCCGAAGTGCAGCGACAGCCCGCCGTCGGCGTCGGAGACGCCGACCTGGCTCAGGTTCATCGACGGCGATCCGATGAAGCCCGCCACGAAGAGGTTGTCGGGGGCGTCGTAGAGGTGTTGGGGCGTGTCGACCTGCATGAGGTCCCCGCTCTGGAGGACGGCCACCCGGTCGCCCATCGTCATGGCCTCGACCTGGTCGTGGGTCACGTAGACGGTGGTGACGCCGAGGTCGCGCTGGATCCGGGAGATCTCGGCTCGCATCTGGACCCGGAGCTTCGCGTCGAGGTTCGACAGCGGCTCGTCCATCAGGAACGCCTGCGGGTTGCGGACGATGGCCCGACCCATGGCGACGCGCTGACGCTGACCGCCCGAGAGCTGGCCCGGCTTCCGCTCGAGCAGGTGTTCGAGCTCGAGGATCTTGGCGGCGTTGGTCACCCGCTCGGTGATCTCGGCCTTGGGCGTCTTGGTGAGCTTCAGCGAGAAGCCGATGTTGTCGCCCACGGTCATGTGCGGGTAGAGCGCGTAGTTCTGGAAGACCATCGCGATGTCGCGGTCCTTCGGGGCCACGTCGTTCACGACGCGGCCGCCGATCCGGATCTCGCCGCCGGTGATCTCCTCGAGGCCGGCGACCATGCGCAGCGCCGTCGACTTGCCGCAACCACTCGGTCCGACGAGGACGAGGAACTCGCCATCGGCGATCTCGATGTTCAGGTCGCGGATCGCCTCGAACCCGTTCGGATAGGTCTTGTTGGCGTGATCCAGGATCACCTCGGCCATGGCTTCCCCCTCGCTGAAGCTGCGGTGCCGGACCAGACCGGAGGTACCGGTCGGCGGACGTGTGGGCGGAGACGCTAGCTGAAAGCGCTTTCGACGACAAGGATCTCTTGTGACATCGGACACACATCGCTCGACCTCGCGGCGGAGCGGTCGACCGGTGATCGGCGGGGGAGGAGGGATCTTCCGTGGACGTACGACCGACGACCGAGACCACACGGGCGCCAGCGGTCGCGCCGACCGGCGACCGTCGGGGCGGTGGCCAGGAGCGGCGACGCCCCTCGCGGCAGCGCAACGGTGGCCGCCCGCCGGGCCGCCCGCCCGCGGCGCGGACCGGCTACGAGGCGCCGCCCGATCCCGACGACGACGACGACGGCGTGTCGCTGCTCCTCTGAGGCGAACCGGCGAACCGTCGCCTCCACGAGCTTCCGGAGCAGGGCCTCGGGTGGCGCCACGAGCCGCCCGCCGACGTGAGGTCGGCGGGCGCTCGCCGCCTCGGCGGGATCACCTGCCCGTTCGTCACGGTACGTGTTCGCGGTAGACCACGGAGAGTAGTGCGAGGCCGGTCCGGCCCACTAGAGTCCGGTGCTCGCGGAGCATCTGGAGGCCACCGTGATCCAGCGTGACGAATCGGGCGTCCCATCGTGGCGCGGCGCCAGCCTGCGTGACCTCCTGCCGTCGCTCGAGGGCCCCCAGGTCGCGGCGGCCGCGGGCGAGGCCGCCGAGCCGCCCGCGGTGGAGTCGTCGGGTGCTGCTGGTGTGGTGGCTTCGGGTTCGTCGGAGTCGGTGGAGTCGTCGGGTGCTGCTGGTGTCTCCGAGGCTGAGACGGCCGACACCCGCTCGCTCGATGAGCTCGAGCGCGATCTCGCCCGCCTCGCGGACCGACTCCGGGCCCCGTCGCCGTTGGCCGACTTCCTCGGTGAGCGGCCGGGTGCAGCGGTGGCACCGGCCGCGTCCGAGGCGCCCGCCGAGGCCGTTCCACCCACGGGCCCGGTCGAGCCGGCGACGGCCGAGCCCCCGACGGACGGTGCGGAGCCGACCGATGCAGATCAGCCCGACCTCAGCCCCGCCGACCGGTCGACGATCGCTGCTGCCGTGGCTCGCAGCGAGGCCGCCCGGGCCGAGGCGATCCGCCTCGACGCCGAGCGCCGCGCGAACGCAGCCGCCGTCGCGCAGCAAGCCGAGGCGCTGCTCGCCGACGCTCGGGTGTCGGGCGACGAGCAGGCCGAGGCGACGGGCTCCACGGTCGGCCGCGGGTCCGACGAGCCCGCGGACGTGCTGCCGGCGTCGGGCGACGTCGATCCTGCCGAGCTGTCCGACAGCGCCGCGGTGTCCGACCTCGACGATCCGACGGTGCTCGACGCTCCCTCCGCGCGCGACGAGCCCTCGGTGGTCGACCTGACCGACGGTCCGACCGAGATCGACCTCCGCGACCCCGAGGCACCGACACCGGCACCGGTCGGCGAGTCGTCCCTGGATGACGATGCGATGGCCTTCGTGCGCGACCTCGCCTCGCGCACCGAACCCGTCGGTCCCGCCGCCATCCCGCCGGCTCCTGGCGGCTCGGCGTCGGTGGCGTCCGCCGGGCCGAGCGACCCGTCGGCGCCGGAGATCTACGACGTGGGTGCCTCGGCCGCCCCGGCCCCGTCTCCAGCACCGCCCGATCTCGGCACCGCGAGCCCCGTCGACGCCGTGGGTGGTGAGGTCTTCGACCTCCGACGTGACCTCCGGCCGCCGTCGCCGACCCCACCGCCGCCACCGTCCGGCGCACCGACGGTCGACTGGGCCACCGTCGTGTCGGAATCCGACCCCGTCGCGCCCGAGGCGCCCGTCGCCGCCGAGGCCGAGGCCGCGATCGCCCCTGAGGCCGCGATCGCCCCTGAGGCCGCTGCGGCCAACGTCGCGCCCGAGGCCGAGATCAGCGCCGAGGCCGCTGCCGCCGAGGGCGCGATCGGCGCCGAGGCCGCCAGCGCCTCGGAGGCGGTCGACACCGACACCGATACCGACGGCGACGGCGACGAGGCCGCCGCCGGATCGGATCCCGAGCCTCCGTTCGCGCCGGCGTCGGATCCGGTCGCCGCTGCCGCGGCCGCCGTCGGGGCGCCCGACGCCGCCGTGGTCGACCTGCGGGGTCCCGACGTCGCGCCGCCCGCCATCGCCTCGGGGCCGGCCCACCCGCCGCGGATCCAGGCCCCGGACGAGCCGACGGCGCCGCCGCTGGCGGGTCGCGCCCCCGACGGTGAGGCCGCGGCCGCCCAGGCCGCGGCCACCGGCACACCCGTTGGCGGGCCGTTCCCCTCGACGGTCTCGGTCGACTCCCGCTCGACGCTCGCCCGTGCCTCGCTGCTGACATCGCTGTGCGCCGATGGCCTCCGCGACGACGACGTCGCCGTGCTCGACGGCCCCGCCGCGGTGGCGCTCGACGAGCTCGTCTCGGGCTTCGATCCGGAGCTCGCCCCGAGCCTGCGGGCGAAGACGCTGCGGACCGATGTGGTCGGCGAGGCCGTCCCGCTGGCCATGGGGCTGTCGTCGCTGCCGGTCGCATCGGCCCCGAACCGCCGCATCTTCGGCGTCGTCGACCGGGTCGAGCTCGAGCACGGTTCGTCGTGGGCGGCGCTCGACGCGCTCGGCGAGTCGTCACCGACGCCGCCCGTGCTCGTCGTCACGATCGACCCGTCCGAGATGCGACCCGACGAGCGACCGGACCGACTCGTCCAACGCTGGGCCCGCCGTTTGCTCGACCTCGGGTGGCGGGCCGTCGATCTCCGCTACGGCCGCGACCATCGCCATCGCCTCGAGCAGCACGACGCCGGCACCGAGATGACCGTCCTGCTCGACGCCGAGCACCTCGACGACCGGATCTGCGCCGGTCTCATCGACGTGGGTGGCAACGACCTCGACGACCTCCGGTGGTTCTGGGACGTCGTCCACCGGTCCCGTCGGCCGACCGTCGCGTTCGTCTACGTCTCGCCGCCGCCCGCGATCCCGAGCGAGTCCGCCTCGACCATCGCGGCGCTCGCCGATCGCCTCCAGAGCGAGGATCCGGTCGCTCCGCGGGTGCCGATGCTCGGCCTGGTCCGCTTCGATCCCGAGCTCCACGCCGCTGACAACACCCAGGCGGCGGTGCTCGGCGCCCTCGACACCTTGGTCTGCGACGACGCCGAGTTCCGCAGCGCGACGATCGTCGTCACCGTCGGGCGCTGCCCGATCGAGCTCCCCGAGGGCGCCGTGGTGGTCGAGGTCGGGGACGAGGCGGCCGCCGTCTCACTGGCGCGGGCCGCGTCGGCGCTCGGCCGCCTGCCGATCGTCATCGGCCCCGACGAGCGGATGGCCGGCGCCGTGTTGGCCATGGCGCCCACGACCGAGAGCGACGCCGGCGACGCCGTGTTGATCGGCCTCCACTCGGGGATCGACGCCGGCAGCGAACTGGCTGCCGTGCGCTCGCGGAGCGTGCCGCCGATGGCCACGGCCACGCCGCGCATCGAGGTCGTCGAGCCGTTCGTCACCGACTGGGTCGACGCCCAGTTCCGCGACGCCCTCCATCGGGTCGACGTGGGCGAGGGCTCGACCTACTTCCGGGTCAGTCGCCGCGCCCTCCCGCCGTCGAACGTCGAGGACGCCCGGCTCGGTCCGGCGCTGCGTCGGGGTGGAGCGCTGCTGCACCGCTCGATGGACGACCCCCAGGTCGTGCTGGTCGGTGTCGGGCACCTCGTCCCGACCGCGCTCGACGCCGCGATGAAGCTCGAGGTCGAGGGGATCGCCGCCGACGTCGTCGGCATCGCGATCGCCGATCGGCTCCGGGAACGGCAGCCGGGTGACGCCGATCCCACCAGCCTCGGACTCGAGCAGCTGATCGAGGCCTCCCGGGGTCATCGCCTCGCGGTGGTGCTCCACGACGCGCTCGGAGGGCTCGAGTGGATCGGTGGGGCGACGGGCCTGCGGGCGGTGTCGATCACCCCCACCGGGACCGAGCCACCGTCGCTGGAGGAGATCCTCGAGGCGACCCGCAACGCGCTGGTGCGCTGAGCGCCGGCGCTCGACGGCCGGTCAGCAGCCGACGGAGTCGGCGCCCGACTGGGTGAGTGGCGCAGCGGGCGCCGTCGGCGACGAGCTGCCCGGTCCGGCCGCGGCGTCACGTCCGAAGTGCTGGACGACGTAGAGGTTGCCCCCCGAGCAGTGGATGCCCACGCCGATCGAGGTGTAGTTCGGGCTGAGGAGCGACGAGCGGTGCGGCGTCGACTGCATCAGCCCGATGTGGGCCGAGGCGGCGTCGGCGTTGGCACCGCTGCCCCAGTAGAGGTTCTCGCCCATCCAGGTCATCGACCCGCCCAGGCTGTTGAGCGTGGCGCTGAGGTTGGAGTGCTCGAAGCTGCCGACCAGCTCGGGCGCCCAGGCGCCGGCCGTGGCGCCGAGGGCGGGATCCCAGGCGAGGGGAGCGAGGCCCCGGTAGGCCCGCTCGGCGTTGACCCGCCGCTGCACCTCGGCGGCGATGCGACGCTCGCTGAGGGCCGGGCCGCTGCGCACGATCGGGAAGTCGACGACCTCGCCCCCGCTGCGCAGCACGACGTACCCCACGCCCGACGGGTGGTTCTCGCCGTCGACCACGTCGTAGACGC
>JBCCTY010000116.1:0-11165 GCA_039197885.1 Actinomycetota bacterium
CCGGGGTCCGAACCTCACCGTCGGACCGATCGACACCACTTCGCAGAGATCGACAGGAGGACACGGGTGCTGGCGTTCACGTTCCCCGGCCAGGGCTCGCAGCAGGAGGGCATGGGTCGCGCCTGGGTCGACCACCCGTCCTGGGAGCTCGTCTCCGAGGCCAGCGACGCCAGCGGGCGCGACGTCGCCCAGCTGCTGCTCGATGCCGACGACGAGACCCTCCGATCGACCGAGCACGCGCAGCTCACCACCTACGTCCTCAGCCTGGTCGTCCTCGACGCCGTCGGGCGCGTCGGGGTCGACGCATCGATCGTCGCCGGGCACTCGCTCGGCGAGTACTCGGCGCTGACCGCCGCCGGCACCCTCGACTACGCCGACGGCGTTCGCCTCGTCGACGAGCGGGGCCGCGCCATGCGCGAGGCCGCCGACTCGCACCCGGGCACGATGGCCGCCGTCCTCGGACTCGACGACGAACGGGTCGAGGCCGCCTGCGCCCGCACCATCGGCGACGTCTGGGCCGCGAACTACAACGCTCCGGGTCAGGTCGTGATCGCCGGTACCGCCGAGGCCATCGATGAAGCGGCTGTCGTCGCCAAGGAGCTCGGCGCCAAGCGCGCCATGCCGCTCAAGGTCGGCGGCGCCTTCCACACCCCGTTCATGGCACCGGCCCGCGATCGCCTGGCGAAGGCCCTCCGCGAAGTCGAGCTGCGCGAGCCGAGCGTGCCGGTCGTCGCCAACGTCGATGCGTTGCCCCACGACGGGGCCGAGGAGTGGCGGGGTCTGCTCGCCGCCCAGCTGTGCTCGCCGGTCCGCTGGCGCCAGAGCCTCCGCACGCTCGCCGACCACGGCGTCAGCACGCTCATCGAGCTCGGACCGGGCGCCGCCCTCACCGGCATGGCCAAGCGGGCGGTGCCCGACATCGCTCGGCTGTCGGTGGGCTCACCCGCGGACGTCGATGCCCTGCTGACCGTCCTCGCCGACCAGCAGCCGGTCGTGACCGAGAAGGAGAACGAGGGCGAGCACCTCTTCGTCACCGAGCGTCTCGTCGTGTCGTCGACCGCAGGGATCTTCCGGCTCGCCGAGGGCATCGAGTCCGGCGGCCGCATCGCGGTCGGACAGGTCGTCGGGACCGTCAACGGCGACGAGGTCAGGTCGCCGTTCGCCGGCTCGGTCATGGGGGTCATGGCCGTCGACGGGGAGCGGGTCGCTCCCAGCCAGCCCATCGCCTGGCTCCGGACGGCGTGAACGAGGAGGGGGCCATGCGCGGGAGCAGGATCACCGGGACGGGCGGCAGGCTGCCCGACAAGGTCGTCACCAACCACGACCTCGCCACCCGGATGGACACCGACGACGAGTGGATCCGCAGCCGCACCGGCATCGAGGAGCGCCGCATCGGCGGAACGACCACCGAGCACGCGGTCGAGGCCAGCCGGCTCGCGCTCGAGCGCGCCGGGGTCGACGCCGCCGACCTCGACCTCGTGATCCTCGCCACCACCACGCCCGACCGCGCCGTGCCCGGCACCTCCCCCGGTGTGGCACTCGCGCTCGGTGCCCGCTGCGGGGCGATCGACATCAACGCAGCGTGCAGCGGGTGGGTCTACGGCCTCGTCATGGCCCACGCCATGATCGGCTCCGGCATGGAGCGCATCCTCGTCGCCGGGGCCGAGACGCTGTCTCGCATCACCGACTGGGAGGACCGCACCACGGCGATCCTCTTCGCCGACGGTGGCGGGGCCGCCGTCGTCGAGGCGACCGACGGCCCGGGTGATCTGCTGGGCTGGGACCTCGCCGCCGACGGTGACACCGAGAAGTACCTCTTCGCCGAGATGGGTGGCTACCTCGAGATGAACGGCAAGGAGGTCTTCCGCCACGCCGTGTCGCTCATGGCCGACAGCTCCGAACGGGCGCTGGCGCAGGCCGGCCTCTCCGCCGACGACGTCGACGTGGTGATCCCCCACCAGGCCAACATCCGGATCATCGAGGCCTGCTGCAAGCGCCTCGGCGTGCCACCCGAGAAGGCGGTCATCACGCTGCACTTCATGGGCAACACCTCGGCCGCGACGGTGCCGTTCACCCTCGACCACGCCGTCGCCGAGGGCCGGCTGTCCGACGGTGACGTCATCCTCTTCTCCGGCTTCGGTGCCGGGATGACCGCCGCGTCCGCGGTCATGCGCTGGTCGGGACCGACCACCGGATGACCGACTCCCCGGGCAGGGTCGTCCTCGTCACCGGCGGTGGACGCGGCATCGGCCGCGCCGTCGCCGACGCCTTCGTGGCCCAGGGCGATCGCGTCGCCGTCACCCATCGCAGCGCACCCGTCGACGGCTTCGTCTCGGTCCGCTGCGACGTGACCGATCCCGACGAGGTCGACGCCGCCGTCGGCGAGGTCGAGCAGCGCCTCGGTCCGGTCGAGGTGCTCGTGGCGAACGCCGGCGTCACCGCCGACCAGCTCCTCGTGCGCATGAAGGACGACGACTTCACCTCCGTCGTCGACGCCAACCTCACCGGGGCGTGGCGGGTCGCCCGCCGAGTCGCCCGCGGGATGATGAAGGCCCGATCGGGCCGCATCATCTTCGTGTCGTCGGTCGTCGGGCTGTCCGGCCAGGCCGGCCAGAGCAACTACGCGGCCTCCAAGGCCGGGCTCGTCGGCCTGGCCCGATCGATCGCCCGCGAGCTCGGCTCACGCAACGTCACCGCCAACGTCGTCGCCCCCGGTCCGGTTGCCACCGACATGCTGGGCGAGCTCGACGACGCCACCCGCGCCGCGATCGTCGAGCAGGTACCCCTCGCGCGGGTCGCCGAACCCGACGAGATCGCCGCCGCCGTCACCTTCCTCGCCGGCCCCGGGGCCGGCTACATCACCGGTGCCGTGCTCCCCGTCGACGGCGGGCTCGGCATGGGACACTGACCGCCCACCAACACAGGAGAACACCGTGAGCGACGAGCTCTTCGAGCGATTCAAGAACCAGGCCGTCGAGGTCCTGTCCGTCGAGGCCGAGAAGGTGACGCCCGAGGCGTCCTTCGCCGACGACCTCGACGCCGACAGCCTCGACCTGGTCGAGTTCGTCATGGCCCTCGAGGAGGAGTTCGACATCTCCGTCGAGGAGGAGGAGCTCGAGGGCGTGTCGACCGTCTCCCAGGCGTTCGACCTGGTCAAGTCCAAGCTGTGAGGGAGGGACGTCGCGTCGCGGTCACCGGCCTCGGGGCCGTCACGACCTGCGGCGTGGGCATCGACGCGCTCTGGGAGGGCCTGGTGGGGCCCCAGCCCGAGGGTGAGCGTCGGGTCCACGACTGGGACCCGACCCCGTTCTACGACTCCCCCAAGGAGGCGCGCCGTCATGATCGCCACACCCAGTTCTCCCTGGCGGCCGCCGCCGAGGCAGTGGCCGACGCAGGCGATGGCCTCGTCGCCGACCCCGCCTGCGCCGGCGTCATCTTCGCGACGGGTGTCGGTGGGATGGGAACCTTCGAGGCGCAGGTCGAGGTCTACCTGAACAAGGGCGAGCGCCGCGTCTCACCGTTCCTCGTCCCGATGATGATGCCCAACGCCGCCGGCGCGGCCATCTCCATGAGGTACGGCCTCCAGGGCCCGTGCGAGACGGTCACCACCGCCTGCGCCGCGAGCACCCACTCGCTGGGCAACGCCGCCGACCTCGTCCGCTGGGGCCGGTGCGATGTCGTCGTCACCGGAGGTGCCGAGGCGGTCATGACGCCGGTCGGCATGGCCGGCTTCGGCAACATGACGGCGTTGTCGAGCACCGGGCAGTCCCGCCCGTTCGACGCCGAGCGCGACGGCTTCATGATGACCGAGGGCGCGGCGGTGCTCGTCCTCGAGGAGTGGGACAAGGCCGTCGCCCGCGGCGCCCGCATCTGGGGCGAGGTCCTCGGCTCCGCCTCCAACGCCGATGCGCACCACATCACCGCCCCCTCCCCGGGCGGCACGGGAGCGATCGCCTGCATCCAGCTGGCCATCGAGAACGCCGGCATCGACGCCGCCGACGTGCGCCACATCAACGCCCACGGCACCTCCACCCCCCTGAACGACGCCGCTGAGGCCCACGCCATCGCCAAGGTGTTCGGCGCGCCCGGTCCGATCGTCACGTCCACCAAGGGCGTCACCGGCCACGGTCTCGGCGCGGCCGGAGCGATCGAGGCATCGGCCGTACTGCTGTCGATGGACCGGCGCCTCGTGCCGCCCACCGCCGGATTCACCACACCCGATCCCGAGCTCCCCGAGATCGACATCGTCGCCGGTGAGCCCCGCCCGTGGGAGCCGGGCCCGTCGCTGTCGAACAGCTTCGGCTTCGGCGGCCACAACGGCTGCGTCGTCCTGGCTCCACCCTCGTAGCTCACCGTCGTCCTGCACACGGCCGCCCGGGCGAACCGCTCGGGCGGCCGTGGCGCGTCGGGGCCGTCGCGAAGATCGTCGCCGAACCCACTGCTCCGCTGACCGTCGGGTGATGCCGACCGTTCAGGCGTCGACGAGGACGAAGAGGAGCTCGGCCTGGCACGCGAGCTCCCCGTCGACGGTCGCCCGCCCGGATCCCTTGCCGGCCCGGGCCGACATGCGACCGAAGGTGACCTCGAGGTCGAGCACGTCGCCCGGTGAGACCTGACGTCGGAACCGGGCCTTCTCGACGCCGCCGAACAGCGGCAGCTTCCCGGCGAACCGCTCCTCGGAGAGCACGCCGATGGCGCCCGCCTGGGCGAGCGCCTCGACCTGGAGCACACCCGGCAACGTGGGTCGGCCCGGGAAGTGGCCCGTGAAGAAGTCCTCGTCACCGGTCAGGCGCCACCGGGCGAGGACCCGCTCACCCGGCACGATCTCGACGATCTCGGTGACGAACAGGAACGGCGGGCGGTGCGGGATGACGTCCGCCGGATCGGGCAGGTCGCTCACGCCGAGAGGGCCTTCAGCAGCTTCGTCGGCGTGTCCTTCGGGCTGATCTTGGGGAACGCGGCCCGGATCGCGCCGTCGGCGCCGATGAGGAACGCGCTGCGGATGACCCCCAGGTACGTCTTGCCGTAGAGCTTCTTCTCGCCCCAGACCCCGAAGGCCTCCGCGGCGACGTGGTCGGGGTCGGAGAGCAGCGGGAAGCCGAGGGAGTGCTTCTCGTCGAAGTTCTTCTGCTTGCGCGGCGTATCGGGGCTGATGCCGATGATGGCGGCGTCGCCCACGTCGTCGGCGATGTCGCGCATGCCGCACGCCTGGTTGGTGCAGCCCGGCGTGTTGGCCTTCGGGTAGAAGAAGACGAGCACGTCGCGACCCCGCAGGGACGACAGCGAGAGCTCCTCGCCCTCCTGGTCGAGCAGCGTCACGTCGGGTGCAGGATCACCGGGTTCGAGCACGGCCGCAGCGTATCCCGGGGCGTTCAGCCGAGGGTGCGGAGGTGCTCGGCCACAGCGGCGAGCTCGGCCGGTGAGTACTGGCCGCTCCACCCCGGCATCTGGCCGACCTCACCGATGCGGCCGTTGGCGATCACGTCGAGGATCGCTGCGTCGTCGAGGCGATCGTGCACGCCGACGACCGGCGGACCGACGAACCCCCCACCGTCGGCGCCGTGGCAGGTGGCGCAGCTGCGCTCGTAGATCTCGGCGCCGACGACCGCGGGATCGGCCCCTCCGCCCGAGCCGGACGCGGAGTCGGATCCGCCACCGCAGGCGTCGAGACCGAGCGTCAACAGCAGCGACAGGAGGGGGACGACGATGGTCGCGCGCACGTGGGGGCACGCTACCGCCGCCACCGGGAAGACTGTCGTCATGACGCCGTTCCACACCTTCACCGACGACGCCCTCGGGACCCACGACGCGGTCGGCCTGGCCGCGGCGATGGCCGCCGGTGAGGTGAGCCCGCGTGAGGTCGTCGACGCCGCGCTGGGTCGTGCCGACACCGCCGCCCCGGTGCTCAACGCGGTCGTCGAGCGGATCGACGAGCGGGCCCGCGACGCAGCGGCCGGAGCAGCCGCCGGCGGCGGGGTGTTCGCTGGCGTCCCGACCTTCATCAAGGACACCGACCCCGTAGAAGGGCTGCCGAACCGGTTCGGCTCGCGGGCCATGCCCTCCACGCCCGCCGACGAGTCGTCGCCGTTCGTCCGGCACTTCGAGACGACGGGTGTCGTGCTCCTCGGCACGACCACGCTCCCCGAGTTCGGCCTCACCGGGAGCACCGAGCCGGTGCTCACCGGTACGACGCGCAACCCGTGGAGCCTCGACCACTCGACCGGCGGCTCCTCCGGCGGGAGCGCGGCGCTCGTGGCGGCCGGGGTCGTGCCGATCGCCCACGCCAACGACGGAGGCGGCTCGATCCGCATCCCCGCATCGTGCTGCGGCCTCGTCGGGCTCAAGCCGTCGAGGGGTCGGATCCCACAGATGGAGATCCCCTCACCGCTCGACATCGTGGCCAACGGTGTCGTCTCGCGAACGGTCCGCGACACGGCCGCGTACTTCCACGGCGCCGAGCAGGCCCACCGACCCGACCACCTCCCACCGGTCGGTCACGTGACGGCTCCCACCGACCGTCGGCTCCGCATCGGGCTCTACGTCGACGGGCCCGACGGACGACGCTTCGACTCCCGCTCGGCCGACGAGACCCGCCGCATCGGTGCCGAGCTCGAGTCGCTCGGCCACGAGGTGGTGCCCGTCCCGAGCCCCTTCGACGCACAGGCGATGGACGACTTTATCCTGTACTGGTCGATGACCCCGGCCGTGCTGTGGCGAACCGGCAAACGGGTCTTCGGACCCGACTTCGACCGCGAGGGCTTCGAGCCGTGGACGCGCTACCTGATCCGCCACTTCAACCGGCGGGCCGCCAAGGCACCGGCGGCCATCCGGCGCCTCCGTCGCCTCGAAGCGGTCTACCGGTCCCGCTTCGACGAGCTCGACCTGCTCCTCTCGCCCACCACCGGCGCCCCGCTGCACGAGCTCGGCTTCCTCGACCCCACGCTGCCCGGCGAGGTGCACCTCCAGCGCGTCCTCCAGCTCTTCCCGATCACGCCGTTCCACAACGCGGTCGGCGCACCGGGCATCTCCCTGCCACTGGGCACCACGTCGACCGGGCTGCCACTGGGCATCCACCTGGCGGCCGACGTGGGCGACGAGGCGCTGCTGCTGTCGATCGCGCTGCAGCTCGAGGAGGCACACGGCTGGGCGTCACTCGCCGACGCCTGACCGCGGCGCTCACCGCACCATCCGGTCGCCGCCCACCCCGGTGTAGCGCGAGGGTCGGGCCGACAGGCGCCGCTGCCACCAGCCGCCGTCGCGAGCGTGGGCGTGGAAGTGCTCGGGCACCTGCCGCATCGTGCGGTCGATCGTCCAACCGCCCGGCCCGAAGCGTTCGTCGGCCGCCGCGGCGAGCCGGTCGAGCATGTGGGCCACCTCGGTGTCCGACGGCTCGGTGCCGTGGTGCGCCCACACCACCATCGGCGTGTCGCAGGCCTCGCAGTCGGCGACCCAGCACGTCGCGTCCTCGTGGTACCAGTGGGTCCAGCGATCGGCCGCGCACAGCTCGCACGACTCCGGCATCGATGGGAAACTAGTCCTCGACGACGGGGGAACCGATGCCAGCCACGGTGATCGACGACGCGTTGACGGTCCAGGACCGGGTGGTCGCCCTCCGACGCCGGCTCCATCGCCACCCCGAGCTCGGGCTGCAGCTCCCCCGCACCCAGGAGGCCGTGCTCGAGGAGCTCGCCGATCTCGGCCTCGACATCCGTACCGGCCTCTCGACGAGCTCGATCGTCGCCGACCTGGAGGGTGGACGACCCGGCCCGACCGTCCTCCTGCGCGGCGACATGGACGCCCTGCCGATGCCCGAGGACACCGGCCTCGAGTTCGCCAGCAGCGTGCCCGAGCGCATGCACGCCTGCGGCCACGACGCCCACACCGCGATGCTCGCCGGGGCCGCCAGGGTCCTCCGCGGCCGCCGGGACGACCTGGCCGGCCGGGTGCGCTTCATGTTCCAGCCCGGCGAGGAGGGCTTCGGCGGTGCCCGGTTCATGATCGACGAGGGCGTCGTCGACCACGTCGACCACGCCTACGCGCTGCACGTCTCACCCAACCTGCCGTCGGGCTGGATCGGCACCCGGCCGGGTTCGCTCATGGCGTCGGCCGACACCTTCGACATCGAGATCATCGGACGCGGCGGCCACGCGTCGATGCCCCACTACTCCCTCGACCCGATCCCCGTCGCCTGCGAGGTCGTCACCGCCATCCAGGCGTTCGTGACCCGTCGCATCGACGTCTTCGATCCCGCAGTCGTCACGGTCGCGCGCATCGAAGCCGGTACCACCAGCAACGTCATCGCCGAGCGAGCGATCCTGGAAGGCACGATCCGAGCCGTGTCGGAGCGGTCGCGGCGCGCAGCGCACGAGGCCGTGGGACGCATCGCCGAGCACGTCACCGCGGCCCACGAGTGCACGGCCAACGTGTCGATCGACGAGGGGTACCCCGTGACCGTGAACGATGGCGCAGCCGCCCGCCACGCCCTGGCGGTCGCCGCCCGTGTGCTCGGCGAACGCTCGACCATCGAGCTCCCGGCCCCGGTGATGGGCGCCGAGGACTTCTCCTACGTGCTCCAGCGGGTGCCCGGCGCCATGGCCTTCCTCGGGGTCTGCCCACCCGGCATGGACCCGGCGAGCGCGCCGGCGTGCCACTCCAACCGGATGCAGCTCGACGAGGACGCCATGGCCGCCGGCGTGGCGATGCTGGTCGCCCTGGCCACCGACCCGACGCCGGCCTGAGGAGTCAGGCGGCAGGCGCGACGTCGTCGAGCGCGGCACGCAGGTCGGCGACGAACGAGGCGACGCCGTCGGGTCCTGCGCCCTCGAGCATCCGCCGCACGACCGCCGTCCCCACGATGACCCCGTCGGCGACCGACGCGACCTCGCTGGCCTGTTCGGGCGTCGAGACCCCGATGCCGATCAGCACCGGCCGGTCGGTGACCGACTTCAACCGGGCGGCGACCTCGGTGGCCGTCTCGGACAGCGTGGCCCGCTCGCCCGTCACACCGAGCAGCCCGACGCCGTAGACGAACCCGCTCGCCGCCTCGACGAGCTCGTCGAGCTCGTCGTCGTCGGTGAGGGGGGTTCCGAACAGGACGGTGTCGAGTCCCTCGGCGACCGCTGCGGCTCGCCACGGGCCCGACTCGAGGAACGGCAGGTCGGGTACGATCGCACCCGAGATCCCGGCCCCCCGGAGGCGGGCGGCGTAGCGCTCGTGCCCCGCCCGGAAGACGGTGTTGTAGTACTGCATGGTCACGAGCGGCACGTCGAGGTCGAGCTGCGCCACGCGGTCGAACACGGTGTCGGGGGTGGCTCCGGCGGCGAGGGCCTCGGCGGACGCCTGCTGGATCACGGGGCCGTCCATCACCGGATCGGAGAACGGGACCCCGACCTCGATCGCGTCGGCGCCGGCCTGGGCGAGCGCCTCGATCGTCTCGCCCCAGGCATCGCCGAGACCGCCGGTGACGTAGGGGACGAGCAGCTTGCGCCCGGCGTCGCGACGCTCCCGGAGGTGCGCCTCGAGCGCCATCATCCGAGCACGTCCATCATCTGGCCGACGTCCTTGTCGCCCCGCCCGGAGAAGTTGATCAGGACCGTCCGGCCGCGCAGCGACTCGTCGCGGGCGACGTAGGCGATGGCGTGGGCCGTCTCGAGGGCCGGGATGATGCCCTCGGTGCGCGACATGAGCTGGAACGCCTCGACGACCTCGTCGTCGGTGGCCTGGACGTAGGTGGCCCGTCCGAGATCGGACAGGTGGGAGTGCTCGGGTCCCACCCCCGGGTAGTCGAGTCCGGCCGAGATCGACTCGGCCTCGAGCACCTGTCCCCACTCGTCCTGGAGGAGGTAGGACCGCATGCCGTGCACGACGCCGGGGATGCCGTGCCCGATCGCCGCCCCGCCTGCCGGCTCGACGCCGACGAGCTCGGCGTCGGTGTCGGCGAAGCCGGCGAAGATGCCGGCGGCGTTCGAGCCGCCACCGACGCAGGCGACGACGACGTCGGGGTCGGCGTCGATGGCGGCGCACTGCTCGCGGGCCTCGTGGCCGATGATGCTCTGGAACTCCCGCACCATCCACGGGTACGGATGCGGTCCCATCACGGAGCCGATGCAGTAGTGGGTCGATCGCACCGACGCCACCCAATCGCGCATGGCGTCGTTCACCGCGTCCTTCAGGGTGCGCGAGCCCGACTGGACCGCCTCGACCTCCGCACCGAGCAGCTTCATGCGGAAGACGTTGAGCGCCTGGCGCTCCACGTCGACCGCGCCCATGTAGACCTTGCACTCCAGCCCGAGGAGCGCGGCGGCGGTGGCCGAGGCGACGCCGTGCTGACCGGCACCGGTCTCGGCGATCATGCGCTCCTTGCCCATCCGCTTCGTGAGCAGGGCCTGACCGATCACGTTGTTGATCTTGTGCGAACCGGTGTGGTTGAGATCCTCGCGCTTGAGGAGCACCCGGCACCCGAGCCGGGCCGAGAGGTTGCGGCACTCCGTGATCGGCGACGGGCGGCCGCCGTAGGAGCGGAGGATCTCGTTGAACTCGGCGATGAACGCAGGATCCGCCCACGCCTCGCGGAATGCCGTCTCGAGCTCGCGGACCGCGGGGACGAGCGTCTCGGGGATGAACCGGCCCCCGAACTCGCCGAATCTGCCGTCGGCGGACGGCTCCGTCATCGTCATGGCCCCATGGTGACCATGCCAGGCCGACGAAGCCAATCAGATGCGGGGTCCGCCGAGTCGGTTCGGTCGCCGACCGCTCAGGTCTCCTGGAGCCGGTCGAAGGGCCGATCGCCGAGTGGCTCGGGCATCTCATCCTGACCGGCCGCCGCTCGGGCCGCACGGATGAAGGCCCGCACCTTGAGCGGGTCCTTGACGCCCGGACGGCGCTCGACCCCGGTCGAGACGTCGACGCCCCACGGACGAACCTGGTGGACGGCATCGCCCACGTTCTCCGGCGTCAGCCCGCCGGCGAGGAGCAGCGGGTGGCCCCGGCTGACGCCGTCGAGCATGCGCCAGTCGAAGATCTCACCCGAGCCGGGTGTGGCGCCGTCGACGAGGATCGCGTCGACGGGGTACTGGTCGGAGCGGTCGAGCTCGGGGGTACCGGTCGAGAACGCCTTGATGACGGCGGGCACCGCCTGGGCGACCTGGCGGACCTGCTCGATCGAC
>JBCCTY010000117.1:0-11164 GCA_039197885.1 Actinomycetota bacterium
ACGACGCGGGCCGAGACCACCTCCCGACGGCGGACCAGTTGGCCGACGTCGATGCCGCGGACTCGCCCGGCGCGCACGACGATGCCCTGGAGGCTCGCTCCCGGCACCGTCCCGCTCTCGACCTCGGTGACGACCTCGAGGTCGACGACGGCGTCCTCGGACAGCGGGTTGAAGACGGTGTAGACGAGGTCGGCGTCTCCCGCCGTGCTCCCGCTGCCGACGAACCACTCGCTGTCGATGCGGTCGAGACACGGCGCGACGTCGGTGCCGAGGATCCCGACGAGCTCCCGAGCGACGACGAGCCGGGCCGAGGACGACTCGACCGACGCAGCCACCACCGGGTCGGTGCTGATCTCGGCGACGGGGATCTCGACGCGGGAGCGGGGACCGACCTCGACCTCGATCGTCTCGGGCGACGACGACCCGCCCCGGACGGTGACCTCGGCCTCGACGGCCGACGGTGACGGGTTCACCAACAGCAACGTGCCCTCGACGGTCAGACCGGTCGTCTCGTCTCCCTCCCCCGTCGTCTCGGTGAGCCGGAGCGTGGGGCAGTACCAGACCGGTGGTGACTGGGCACGGCCGGCCACGGGCAACACCTGCGATGCGTCGACCGCCTCCTCGGCGACGGCCTCGTCGCGCTCGCGGTCGACCACCGCCCCGGCGATGAGGGCGGCGGCGAGGAGCACGATCGCCGGGAGTCGTCGGCTGCTCACTCGGCAGCCCCGGCGCCGGCCGGCTCGGGAGCCCGCCGTCGACGACGGGGGCGTCGGGGTCCGCGGCGCGGACTGGCCGTGAGGCCCCGGTCGGGGTCGTCACCGTCGGTCCGTGCGATCGGGTCGGCCCGCTCGGCCTGCTCGAGGAGCCGTTGGGTCACCGCCCGCCCCTCGGCCGACCAGCCGCGGGCTGCCAACCACCACGTGACCAGCCACACGAGCGCGAGCACGCCGAGCATGATGCGGCGACTGCCGGGATCGGACCGCTCGATGACGACCTCGCCGCCGTCACCGGCAGCAGCGAGCTGACCGGACGCGTACACCTCGGCCTGCGCAGTCCGTCCGTCGATGTCGACGCCGAACCGCCCGGAGGGCACTCGCGCCACGTAGACCGACTCGTCCGCCGCGACCGCGGCCGGCACGAGGTCGATCGTCGACTCGGTCTCGCCGTCCGACCCGGTCTCGCCGTCGGGTACCGGCACCTCGACGCTCACCACCGCCGGACGGATCGTGGCCGGGTCGATCGAGGTCAGGCCGTCGGGCCCGGCCTCGACCAGATCGGCGAACGAGGACGGCACGATCGCCTCGACCGGGACGAAGGCCTCGTTCCGGAACACCGTCATCGCGGGATCGGTCGGCACGAGTCGGAGGTCGAGCTGCTGTTCGAGGCGGTCGATGAGGTCGGCGGGCGCCTCGAGGCGCGGCGTCTCCGTGAACGACGGGGCTGCCGACTCGACGACCACGACGTAGCGCACCCCGAGCGGGGCGAGCAGCTCGCCGAACCGGGCCGACGACCCGGTGAGCAACGATCCGACCGCCGCCCGACCGGGATCCGTTGCCTGGTCGTCATGGGCGGGCCAGGCATCACGCAGGTCGGGGAACCCGGCCGACACGGCCACGTGGACGTCGTCGCGTACACGCAGGCCCGGCATCGGCAACACCTCGGCCTGCCCGACCCACATCACGCGCGTGACGGCGCTGTCGTCGTCGAGGAACCCGGCGGAGGCGGCGAGATCGGCGACGGGGACCTCGAAGCGGCCGTCGGGCAGGGTGGCCAGCGCGGGCAGCGGCGTGACGACGACACCGGCGGCGCCGATGACCAACACGAGCTGGCGCCATCCGAAGCGGTAGTCGCGCAGGTCACGCTCGTAGGTCGACACGGCGAGACCGGCGGACATGGCGGCAGCCGGCGCCGCCACCGCGAGCAGCACGGCCGGATCGGGGAGCACGACGTCACCGCTCCACCCCCGAGCTTCGACCCACGCCACACCGACGGCGGCAGCCCAGATGACGGCAGCACGGATCGACCAACCCAGGCGCCACTCACGACCGAGCGCCAACGGCACGAGCGCGATGGCGAGGGGACCCCATCCGAGCAGGACGTGACCGACCGGCCCGAGGTCGGCTCGGAGCAACGCTCCGAGGCCATCGGTTCCCTCCACGAGGTCGCGCCCGACGAGCAACGACCACGGCGGCCGGTCGTCGACGAGCCCCGCGATCCATGGTGCGTGCAGGAGGCCGGCCCACAGCGAGGCGACGACCGTGATGCCCAGGGTGCGGAGCGTGGCCATCACCCCCGAGCCGCTGATCAACGATCCCGCCACGAGCGCTACGGCCAGGCCGAGGCTGATCGGCAGGAGGACCGGCGCTGCGGCGGCGGCGACAGCCAGGAGCAGCGCGAGCCCGGCGACCTGCGAGCGGAGGCGCTTGGCACCGCGGCGACCACCCGGCCGGCCCACGGTGAAGGGCTCGATCCCGGAGATCCGGCCGAGGCGGGCGAGGATCCACGGCACCGAGGCCCAGACGACGAGGACGGTCCAGGAGCCACCGGAGAGCGCGGCGGCGGGCAGTGGGCTCGACGCCGCCACCACCAACCCGACGATCGAGGCGCGTCGACTCGCGAGCGGCGTGAGCAGGCGCCAGGTGCCGATGAGGCCGAGCACGATCGGACCCAGGACGAGGACCGTCCGGAGGAGCGCGGTCGTCCCCGGGAGCAGATCGAGCAGACCCACGAGCAGCGGCCCCAGCGGCGGCTCGACCTCGGTGCCGAGCCAGGAGTCGCGGTAGCCGGACGTCACGACCTCGCGGAGCTGGGAGCCACCAGGGAGCGCGAGGAACTCCCGGAACGGCGGCATCCCGCGGGTCATGAGGTGACGGGTCGCGACGCCGAGGGTCAACAGCACGATGACCCAGGCGAGGGCGGCCGTGCGGGCCGCGCCGACGGTGAGTGAGCTGGCCAGGGACCGCCCGGCGTCGCCGATCGACGTCAGGCGGTCGTCGCGGTTGATCTGACCCCGCACGAAGGCACGGAGACGAGCGCTCCCCCGCATCTGCAGGTGGGCGAGCTCGGCGTCGCTCACCTGCCGGGTCGGTCGGATCTGTCGCCGCTTCGCGAGGAGCTGACGCGGCCGACGCAGGTTCCACCACCAGGCCCCGATCACATCGCGGGCGTGGCGGGGGCCGCCGGCGACGAGGCCGTAGGTGGCCTCGGCGAGGGTGAGCAGGAGGGCCAGCGGCACGACGAGGAGGAGGCGCAGACGGCCCGACACGGCCAGCAGGGTGCGGATGCGATGACGGTGTTGGAGGCGTCGGCGGTCGTCGACCTCCCGACGCTCCCCCAGGGCCTCGAGGTGGCGGGCGGCCGCATCAGGGGCGACCAACACCCGGGCACCGGCCACATGGGCGCGCCAACAGAGATCGAGGTCCTCGCCGAGGTACGTGATGGTCTCGTCGAAGCCGCCGAGCTCGTCGAAGAGGTCGGCCCGGACCAACGTCATGGCGCCGGGGATCCAGAGGACGTCGCGGACCCGGTCGTGCTGCTCCTGGTCGAGCTCGCCCGGCTCGACCAGTGGCGCCCCGACGCCGGTGATGTCAGCGGTCGCGCCGACGGCCTGGAGCGAGCGGGGATCGTCCCAGCCGACGAGCTTGGGCCCGACGATGCCGGCGTTGGAGCGCAGCGCCTCGTCGACCATCACCGACACGGCGTCGGGTTCGGGCGCGACGTCGTCGTGGCAGAACAGGTAGAACGCCGCGCCCTCGACGAGACCGGCGACTCGATTGGCCGCCGCGCCATAGCCGCGATCCTCGGTGAGCCGCCGGACCACGGCCTGGGGCAGGTGCTCGGCCACGACCGGGGTCGGGTCGATCTCACCACCGTTGTCGAGGACGAGCACGGCCAGGCGCGGATGATCCTGCGCCGCGAGTGCAGCGAGGGTCTCGGCCAGCCAGGGCCCGCCGTCACGGGTCACCACGACGGCCACCACGGGGGGCGCGGCGGTGGGCTCGTTCACGATCCGACGAGGCTAGCGGCGCGGCTCGGACAGGTCGCGGCAGTGACGCCGTGGCCGGTCGCCTCGGCACCGTCCGCGTAGGCTGACCTCCTGCCCCGCCCGGGGTGACGAAGGGAGCGACACCCATGCCCGAGCGTCCCGACGGCGTCGACGACTTGGTCGACCGGGCCCGCGACGGGCTCTACGTCGCCGTGGGCTTCGGGGTGCTCGGCTATCAGCGACTCCGGATCGCCCAGCGATCGGTCTCGAAGCGACTCGGGCTCGCCGACGAGCGTCCCCAGCGGCCACCGCAGCCGTCGGCCGAGCACCGACCGTGGCTCGACCTGCGCGACGACGGGTGACCGTCGGAGCGGGCTAGGGAAGACCGGCGATGCCGGCGACGGTCCCGCCGACCCGGGAGCTCGGCAGGTCGACCACGTTGAACGAGTAGCTGAGCGCATCGGAGCGGACGAGCCAGTACCCGCTCCCCGCTCCCCCGGCCGCGATGCCGACGACCGGGGCCGTCGGTGACCCCGGCGCCGACCCGAGCGCGACGGCGTCACCGTAGGCGTAGACCGCACCGTCGCGACCGACGAACCAGTAGCCCTGTCCGGTGGCGGTGGCGGCCATGCCGACGATCGGCTCGTCGAGGACCCGCCCACCGATCGACCCGTGGAACGGAGCGTCACCGAAGGCGAAGACCCCACCGTCGGCGGCGACGAGCCAGTAGCCCTCACCGGTCGGCGTCGACGCCATGCCGACGATCGGGCTCACCAGGTCGATGCTGCCCATCGAGCCGAAGAACTCGGCCTCGCCGTAGGAGAAGATCCCGCCGTCGGAGGCGACGAACCAGTAGCCGTCACCCGATGGGTGGGCCGCCATGCCGACGACGGGCTCGTTGAGCACCATGTCGCCCGTGCTGCCGAAGAACGGGGCGAGGCCGTAGGAGAACACCCCGCCGTCGGCCCCGAGGAGCCAGTAGCCCTCGCCGGAGGGATGCGCCGCCATCCCGACCATCGGACGGTTGAGCGCCAGGTTGCCGGCGTCGCCGTAGTCGATGGCCTCGCCGAACGCGTCGACGCTGCCGTCTCGCTTGACGATCCAGAACCCGTCGTCGTCGTCGCTGCTGCCAGCCTCGAACTGCGGGAAGCGGTACCAGTCGGACCGGAGCCCGAACGCCCGCCGGAAGGTGTCGTCGTCCCAGCCGTCGTTGGTGAGGGTGACGCTGCCGGCGCTCCCGACGATCTCGATCTCGCGAACGCGGCCGCCCCAGGCGCCGAGGCCGTTGCGCTCGACGACCTCGATCGAGCGGAACTCACCGATGGCCGGGTAGCGCGCCTCGATGCGGTCGCGGGGGATCGTGACGGTCCAGAAGTGGTTGGGGTTGCGGGAGATCGAGTCGCCGAGGTCGACGACGTTGGTGAACGAGCGGGCGCCCGGGGTGTTCCAGGTGAAGCCGCCGGTCGACGACGCGAACTCGGTGAGGACCACGTCGCCGTCGGGCCACTGGCGCACCTCGCCCGAGGTCTCCGAGATCGCCCGATCGGTGCGCGAGTCGCCGGCAGCGCCACCGTAGACCTGGCACGACGTGGTGTCGCAGGTGTCGGTGGCGTAGATCCCCTGGCGGGCCCGACGGTCGGCGAGCGCCAACACGTAGGAGCGGGCAGCGACCGACTGGGCCTTCAACGCCTCGATGCCCTGACCGCCGCCGAGATCACCCCACGACGCCGGCGATTCGCGGGGCACGACGCCACGCAGGTACTGCTCGAGTGGCAACCGGTTGGCGACCCAGCGGAACCCGCTGTCGTCGCGGGAGCCGACGACCGTGCCACGGTACGCCCGTGTCGAGCCGTCGCTCCGGCAGATCTCGATCGTGTCGCCGCTGTTCGAGGTCGCCTCGACGAACCGGTAGCCGTCGGTGCCCGCGCCCGGGCGGGAGCCGGTGCGCGTCGTCGGGTTGGCGGCGTCGGCCCACGGGCCCGTGCACGACGTCCCGACGGTCAGCTGCGCATCGGGGCCGATGAACTCGATCCGGGCGTGGTTGTCGGCCGCGACGGTCACGCCGCCGACGGTGAACGACGAGTCCGAGGTGACGATCAGCGCCGTCGAGACGTCGAAGCCGGTGAGGTGGACGAAGATGTCGTCGTTCGGGCGCTGAGCGGCGGAGGTGCCGCCGTAGAAGTGGTCGAGGATCTGCCGGCTGGACCAGCCGTCGAGCGCGTAGCCGAGCGAGCCGTACTGGCCCATGCCCCGTCCGTGGCCCCAGCCCCGGCCCTCGACGACGATGTCGGTGACGTCGGCGGCGTCGAGGCCATCGGGCGCCTCGGCGGCGACGAACGTGGTCGCCTCGCCGGAGCCGGCAGCCGCCTCGACCTCCTGGCGCTCACCGGACGGCGCGCCGGTCGGCGTCGTCTCCTGGGCGGCGACCAGGGGCGCGCCGGCGACCGCCAGGAGCACCACGAGCAGGAACGTCATGCGTCGGATCACGAGAAGCCTCCCGTGGCCACGGCCGGTGCCGTGAGCGGCACCTCGGCGGCCGAACCGAAGAAGTCGGCGCCGGCGAACGAGAAGATACCCCCGTCCGCGGCGACCATCCGATAGCCGTCCCCCGATGACGTCGCTGTCATCCCCACGATCGGTTGGTTGAGGACGAGGCTACCGGTCGAGCCGTGGAAGGGTCCGTCGCCGAACGCGAACACCCCGCCGTCGGTCGCGACGAGCCAGTAGCCGGCTCCGGTCGCGGTGGCGGCCATGCTCACGACGGGCTGGTTGAGCGGGATGCCACCCATCGACCCGAAGAAGGTCGCCGATCCGAACGCGAAGATCCCGCCGTCGGCGGCGACCAACCAGTAGCCGTCCCCGGTCGGGTCGTTGGCCATCGCGACGATCGGCTCGTTGAGCGGGGTGCCACCCATCGACCCGAGGAAGGTCGCGCCACCGAACGCGAAGATCCCACCGTCGGACGCGACGAGCCAGTAGCCGTCGCCCGACGCCGTCGCCGCCATCCCGACGATCGGCTGGTTGAGGGAGAGATCGGCGGCCGAGCCGTGGAAGGTGGCCGACCCGAACGCGAAGACGTTGCCGGCGTCGTCGGCGATCCAGTAGCCCCGTCCATCGGGCGCGGGTTGCAGAGCGACGACGCTGGTGCCCGGCAGATCGGGCTCGCCCCAGTTCACGGCGTCGCCGAACGGCAGCACCGTGCCGTCGGCCGTGGCGATCCAGTAGCCCTGACGTTCCTCGGTGAGCGCTGCGCCGGCGTCGAGGCGGCCGTGCTCGACGGCGGTGTCGCTGCCGACGAACGGCGCGGCGGTGCGCTCGATCCGAGCGACGACCTCGGCAGCCGACCAGGTCGGGTTGGCAGCGCGGAGCAGCGCGGCCGTCGCCGAGACGAGCGGTGTGGAGAACGATGTGCCGCGGATGGCGGCGTCGTAGTCGGTGTCGGTCTGGGAGCCGACGCTGACGAGCTCCTCGCCCGGTGCGGTCATCGACACCCAGTCACCGAAGCTCGAGAAGACCGACCGTTGATCGGTGGCGTCGAGCGAACCCACCGACAGCACCGACGGTAGGACCGCCGGGAACAGCGGGGTGCTCGTGCCGGCGTTGCCGGCCGAGGCGACCAGGACCACGTCGGCGGCGGCAGCGGCGTCGATCGCCGCCTCGAACGCCGCCGACGCCGAGCCTCCCGTGAACGACATGTTGATCACATCGGCACCGCGGTCGACGGCGCAACCGATCGCGACGATGACGTCGGCCTCCCGTCCTCCGGGCAGCGTGCCGCCGAGGTTGCTGCGGAACAGCACGGGCACGTCGGCGATCGAGGTCTCCCAGCCCACGGCGGCGATCCCGGTCGAGTTGTCGGTCCGGGCCGAGACCAGGCCGGCGACGCGGGTGCCGTGCGTGGCGTCGGCGAACGTGCCGGGCGGCGCATCGGCGACGCCGCAGTCGGACCAGTCGAGCACCTGGCCGGCGAGGTCCTCGTGGGACGAGCGAACACCGGAGTCGAGGACCGCGACGACCACGTCGGGGTCGCCGGTCGTGACGTCCCAGGCGCGGGGCGCGTCGATCCGGGTCAGCGCCTCCTGGACCACGTTCCCGGCGGGACAGGCGGCCGCATCATCGAAGCACGGGTCGTCGGGGACGGCGGCGGCGGTGAACCAGACCTCGGGTCGGACGTCGACCACGTCGGGCCGGGCGAGCAGCTCGGCCTCGACGACGGCTGCGGACCGGTCGCCGGGATCGACGACCACCCAGTCCGAAGCGACGGCGGCGCCGTCCGCCGCGGCCGCCACCAGGTCGGCGCGGTCCGACCGCACCTCGACCATCAGCCGACCGGTCGTGTCCGGCGCCGGAGCGGTCGATGGGGCGACGTCCTGGGCTCCGACGGTCGTCGCCGCGCCTCCCACGGCCAGGAGGGCCGCGACGACGGCGAGGCGCGCCAGGCGCTGGAGGGAGCCGACCACGGGGGACGAACGTACCGGTGACCGACCACGAATGGTCCGCGGCGAGCGCCCACGGTGACCCGACCTCCGCCCCGTGCGGTCACCGCGCGAACTCGCTCGACGAGCCGCTCAGGCTCCCCGCCCCCCGCTCCGGTCTCGCTTCCTCGATGCTCCCCACCACTCCGTGGCGCCCCGCATCCGCTCGCTCGACGAGCCGCTCAGGCTCCCCGCCCCCCGCTCCGGTCTCGCTTCCTCGATGCTCCGCACCACTCCGTGGCGCTCCGCATCCGCTCGCTCGACGAGCCGCTCAGGCTCCGAGGCGGTCGAGGTCGGCCGTCACCATCATCCGGACCAGCTCCCGGAACGAGATCCGCGGCTCCCAACCCAGCTGCTCGCGGGCCTTGGTCGGGTCACCGACCAGGAGATCGACCTCCGCCGGTCGGAAGAACCGCGGGTCGACGGTGACGTGGCGCTCCCAGTCGTCGATCCCGGCGGCCTCGAACGCGAGCTGGACGAACTCGCGGACCGCGTGCGTCTCACCCGTCGCCACGACGAAGTCGTCGGGCTCGTCGCGCTGGAGCATCCGCCACATCGCCTCGACGTAGTCGCCGGCGAATCCCCAGTCGCGCTTCGCGTCGAGGTTGCCGAGCGCGAGCTCGTCGGTGAGGCCGAGCGAGATCCGGGCGACGGCGTCGGTCACCTTGCGGGTCACGAACTCCAGGCCCCGCCGTGGGCTCTCGTGGTTGAACAGGATCCCGGAGCAGGCGAAGAGGTCGTAGCTCTCGCGGTAGTTGACGGTGATGTTATGACCGAAGACCTTCGCCGCGCCGTAGGGCGACCGGGGATGGAAGGGCGTTCGCTCGGTCTGGGGGGTCTCACGGACCTTGCCGAACATCTCCGAGCTCGACGCCTGGTAGAAGCGGATCGGGTTCTCGCGGCCACCGACGAGGCGGCAGGCCTCGAGCATCCGGAGCACGCCGAGGCCGGTGACGTTGGCGGTCAGCTCGGCCTGCTTGAACGACAGCGCGACGAAGCTGATCGCGCCCAGGTTGTAGACCTCGTCGGGCTGGCTGTGCTCGACGGCGGCGATCAACGACGGCAGATCCTGCAGGTCTCCCGAGACGAGCTCGATGAACGGGAACCGCTCCTGGACCGACTCGGCCTTCGGGTTGTTCTGCCCCTTGACCATCCCGAAGACCCGGTAGCCCTTCGTGTGGAGCAACTCGGCGAGATAGGTGCCGTCCTGACCGGTGACCCCGGTGATGAGCGCGTTCCGCACCTGCTCCGACCTCCGTGACCCGTGCAGCGAGCCGAACCGTACTGCCGCGACGCGATCGAGCGGTGCCACCGGGCCTCGGACCGTGAGGACCGACGGGTAGCCTGCCCCGCCGTGCGCTCCCTGCTCCGACGCGTCGCGTCGACCCGGACCGGTCATCGGCTGACACGCGTCGCCGCCCGGACCAGCGGCCGGCCGGGCCGGATCGGCCGGATCGGCGAGGCTGCCGACCGGCTGCTCGCTGCCTCGATGTACGACGACTCCTACTACCGATCCGACCCCGGAGGTTGCCGAGGCGGTCGGTCGGGCTACGCCGACTACCGGCGTTCGACGAGCAATGCCGATGCGCTCGCGGTCGCGCTCACGACCTGGCTCGACGTCGACCGGGTCCTCGACGTCGGCTGCGCGGCCGGCTTCTTCGTCGAGGCGAGCCGTGAGCTGGGCCTCGACGCTCGCGGCATCGACGTGAGTGGCGCAGCCTTCGTCCTCGCCGACCCCGACGTCCGTCCGCACCTCGACGTCCTGGATCTCACCGCTGGCCTCGACGAACCCACGAGGAGCCGCGGGCTCGTGACCGCCTTCGAGGTCCTCGAGCACCTGCCACCCGATGCGGCGCCGGCGGCGACCGCCGAGTTGCGACGCGTCGCCGCCTCCTATGTCGTGGCGACGATCCCGTCCTACGGCGCGAACGCGTCGGGTCCCGACGGGTGGTTCGAGGGCAAGGTCCGCGACGCGGTGCTCGATCGATACCGCGACCGCGGCGATCCGAGCGGCGGGCCGGTGCCCCTCACCGATCTGGCCCGTGACGACGACGGCCGGCTCGTCGAGGGGCACCAGACGATCGCGTCCTACGCGTGGTGGACCGCTCGGTTCAACGAGGCCGGACTGGTGAGGTGTCCCGACACCGAGCTGCTGCTCCATCACGACCTCGCCCGGTACGGCCTCCGCGAGTTCGTCTGTCTCTACGTGTTCCGCCGACCCGAGGCCGACGAACCCGTCTCGCCGCTGCGGTCGAGCGAGGAGGTCGCCGCGCTCGAGGACCGCCTCGGACTGCTCGACCACGGCGCTCCGGTCGCCCACGTCGACGAGGCGGCCGCCGACCTCGCTGCTCGAGGGCTCAGTCCGAGGGTGGGACCGGGCTGATCGCGACGACCCGACCCGAAGCCGGCATCCGGCGGAGTCCGCCCGGGTAGCTCGTCCCCCGGGAGTGGGTGCGGCCGTCGGCGGTCACCACGACGAGTCCGCTGGTCGGGCCGGGCCCGACGGCAGTGAGGCGGTGGGGGTAGACCGACGTGTCGATCGGCTCGAAGGGCTCGGCCGTGCCTCGGGCGACGATCGTGCCCGCCGTGGTCACGATCCACCAGCCGCCGCCGTCAGGGGCGGTCACGACCCCGACGAGGTCGTCGTCGAGCGGGCCAGGGTCGTCGAGGACGTCGTCGTCGGTCCCGACCAGGCGGCCCTGCC
>JBCCTY010000118.1:0-11134 GCA_039197885.1 Actinomycetota bacterium
CCGCCGGCTTCTCGGTCGGCGCTCCCGTCGACCATCGCGAGCTCGTCGCCGCCGCGCTCGAGCGCACCGCGGCCCATCCACCGGCGGTGACCCTCGTGCACCTGATGGGTCCAGACTTCCCGACCATGATCGGGAACCTCGCCGCGGCCTTCCAGGCCGGGACGGTGACCCCGATCCGGATCGTCGCGACCGCCTGACGGTCAGGCCGGCCGGGTCGGCCAGACGACGTCGGCCATGACGCCGAAGTGATCGCTCGACACGACACCGGTTCTCGGTTCGTCGCACACGACCTCGCAACGGACCACCCGACCGGCGCCACCGGCCCGTTGGAACGCATCGCCGACGAACACGTAGTCGATCCGCTTGCGATGGACGTTCATCGCCTCGGCGATCGGGTTGGTGCGCCAGTCCTGGGTCAGCCCGGGTCCACCATCACCGGCCACCCCCCAGGCGTCCTGCCAGAAGGTGGTGCGTCCGTCGAGCACGGTCAGGGAGGAGAGGAACCGGATCTCGTCGCTCTCGGGCTCGGCGTTGAAGTCGCCGCACAGGATGGCCGGCATCTCGGGACGGGGCGCGCCGAAGGAGGTCATCGTGTCGCGATGGCCTCGCCATCCACGCACGAACTCGTCGATGGCGAGCACCTGGACCCGTCGGTGGTGGGCCTCGTGGGGCGCCGCTGCCAGGTGGACGGAGAACACGTCGAGCCCGGCGGTTCGGACCGCCAGGAGCTCGAAGGGAACACCCGAGGTGAAGCCACTCGGATCGTCGGCCAACGGGAGCCGGACGAACTCGTGCTCGTCGATCGGCCAGCGCGAGAGGATCATCGACCCGAACCGCATGGTCGGGTCGGGCCAGAGGTGTTCGGCGAACGCTGCGCCACCGAAGATGCCGTGCCACCCCGCGGCCGACTGCTCGGCGAGCCAGCCCCCGGTGTTGCCCGTGCGCTCGTCCTCCCAGACCTCCTGCAGGCAGACGACGTCGGGGTCGAGGTGATCGAGCCAGGCGACGATCTCGTGGCGACGCCGGTCCCAGTCGGGCTCGAGCAGCGATCCGACGTTGAGGGTCAGGACACGCAGGAGTCCGGAGCGGGGCGGCACCGTGGGGCTCACCCCTGCTGGGGAGCGAAGCGGACGTCGGGCGCGCCGAGGCGTGCGGCGTCGGCCGTGCGGTCGTCGGGCATGCGCTGCGACTCGAGCTCGGCCTCGACGCGGGCCCGGTAGTGGGCCAGCTCCCGCTCGATCGTGCCGCTGTCCCAGCCCAACACGCCGGCCATCAGATCAGCGACGTCCTCGGCCACGTCGAGGCCGCGGTGGGCGGACTCGATCGAGATCCGGGTGCGACGGGTGAGCACGTCGTCGAGGTGGAGCGCGCCCTCGCTGGTGCACGCATACACGATCTCGGCCCGGAGGTGACCGGTGTCGTCACCGAGCGGGCGCCCGAGCTCGGCCGTGTCGGCGATCAGCTCGAGGATCTCGTCGATGAGCGAGCCGTAGCGGCCGAGGAGGTGCTCGATGGTCTCGACCGACAACCCGGCGCGGCGGGCGATGCGTTGACGGGAGTTCCACAGCGCCTGGTAGCCGACGGCGCCGACGAGTGGCGTGGTCGCGGTCGGTGACGGCGGGACGTCGCGGCCGAGGTTGGCGACCACGGCGTCGATGGTGTCCTCGGCCATGACCCGGTAGGTCGTGTACTTGCCGCCGGCGATGGTCACGAGTCCCGGGACGGGCTGGGAGACGGCGTGCTCGCGGCTCAGCTTCGAGGTGTCGTCGGACTCCCCACTGAGCAAGGGGCGAAGGCCGGCGTAGACGCCCTCGATGTCGTCGTGGGTCAGCGGGTCCTTCAGGACACCGTTGACCCGCTCGAGCAGGTAGTCGATGTCGGATCGGCTCGCCGCGGGATGGGACAGGTCGAGGTCCCAGTCGGTGTCGGTGGTGCCGATCAGCCAGTGGGCGCCCCACGGGATGATGAACAGCACCGACTTCTCGGTGCGCAGGATGACCCCGGTGTCGGCGTGGATCCGGTCGCGGGGCACGACGAGGTGGATGCCCTTGGAGGCGTTGACCTTGATCTTGCCCTTCCCGGCGAAGTCCTGGATCGAGTCGGTCCAGACGCCCGTGGCATTGACCACCTGGTCGGCGTGGACACGGAGCCGGCGACCGCCCTCGAGGTCGTCGACCTCGGCGCCGATGACCCGCTCGCCGTCCTTGATGAGCCCGACGACCCGCGTGCTCGGGGCGAGCCATGCGCCGTAGCGGGCGGCCGTGCGGGCGATCGACATCGTGTGGCGGGCATCGTCGACCTGGGCGTCCCAGTAGATGATGCCGCCCTCGATGACCTCGGGTCGCACGGAGGGGAAGCGCCGGGCGACACCCTTCCGGCCGAGGTGGCGATGGCGAGGCAGCGGGTTGCCCTTGATGCCGGCCAAGATGTCGTAGAGGGCGATGCCGGCACCCACGTAGGGCCGCTCCCAGTACTTGTGCTCGAGCGGGTAGAGGAACGACACGGGCCGGACGAGGTGGGGGCAGAGCTCCTCGAGGAGCTTGCCCCGCTCGCCGAGGGCTTCGAAGACGAGCGCGAAGTTGAACTGCTCGAGGTAGCGCAGGCCGCCGTGGATGAGCTTGGACGAGCGGCTCGAGGTGCCCGCCGCGTAGTCGCGTTGCTCGACGAGGCCGACGCTGAGGCCACGGGCGGCGGCGTCGAGGGCGCAACCGGCGCCGGTGACGCCCCCGCCGACGACGAGGACGTCGAGGCGCTGGGTCGCCATGCGGTCGAGCGACTCGGACCGCTGCGCCGGTGAGAGGGAGCTGGAGTGCATCGAAGGGTCTCCCGGTGAGGGGGTGCACCACCCAGGCTACCGAGTGCTCGCGGTCCGCGAGCAGAGCCATCCGGCCCGTCGTGTGACGCGAACGAGCCGGGCCCCAGGGCCCGGCTCGTCGTGTTCGGTCGAGGCCCGGCGGCGTGGAAAGCACCCACCTGACCCCTGGTCCTGCGGGCCGCTCAGGCCCCGGACTCCTTCACTTCGCTCAGAAGTCCTCCATGCCGCCCATGCCGCCGGGCATGCTGGCTCCGGCCTCCTCGGGCTCGTCGACGACGACGGCCTCGGTGGTGAGGAACAGCGCGGCGATCGACGCGGCGTTCTGGAGCGCCGAGCGGGTCACCTTGGCGGCGTCGATGACGCCGGCGGCGACGAGGTCCTCGTAGTCGCCGGTGGCGGCGTTGAGGCCGGTGTTGCCGGTGAGGTCCGAGACCTTGGCGACGATGACGCCACCCTCGAGGCCGGCGTTCTCCGAGATCTGCTTGATCGGGGCGATCAGCGAGGCGGCGACGATCTTGGCGCCGGTGGCGTCGTCGCCCTCCAGGCTGGCGATCAGCTCGTCGACCTTGGCCTTGGCCCGCAGCAGCGCCACGCCGCCGCCGGGCACGACGCCCTCCTCGATGGCCGCACGGGTCGTCGAGACGGCGTCCTCGATGCGGTGCTTCTTCTCCTTGAGCTCGACCTCGGTGGCGGCACCCACGCGGAGCACGGCCACGCCGCCCGACAGCTTGGCGAGGCGCTCCTGGAGCTTCTCGCGGTCGTAGTCGGAGTCGGTGTTCTCGATCTCGCGCTTGATCTGCTCGATGCGGCCCTTGACGTCGTCGTCGGAGCCGCCGCCCTCGATGATCGTGGTCTCGTCCTTGGTGACGAGCACCCGGCGGGCGGTGCCGAGCAGGTCGAGGGTGACGTTCTCGAGCTTGAGGCCCACCTCTTCGGTGATGACCTGACCACCGGTGAGCACGGCCATGTCCTGCAGCATCGCCTTGCGGCGGTCACCGAAGCCCGGCGCCTTGACGGCGGTCGAGTTGAAGGTGCCACGGATCTTGTTCACCACGAGCGTGGCGAGGGCCTCACCCTCGACGTCCTCGGAGATGATCAGCAGCGGCTTGCCGGCCTGCATGACCTTCTCGAGCAGCGGGACGAGCTCACGGACGTTGGTGATCTTCGAGCCGACGAACAGCAGGTACGGGTCGTCGAGGACGGCCTCCTGCCGGTCGGCGTCGGTGACGAAGTACGGCGAGATGTAGCCCTTGTCGAAGCGCATGCCCTCGACGAGGTCCATCTCGATGCCGAAGGTCTGGCTCTCCTCGACGGTGATGACGCCGTCCTTGCCCACCTTCTCGATCGCCTCGGAGATCATGGTGCCGATCTCGGCGTCGGCGGCGGAGATGCCGGCCACGGAGGCGATCTGCTTCTTGTCGGACGAGACGTCGGTCGAGAGGTCCTTGATGCCCGACACGGCCGCCTCGACGGCCTGCTCGATGCCCTTCTTGATCGACATCGGGTTGGCACCGGCCGCCACGTTCCGGAGGCCCTCGCGGACCATCGCCCAGGCGAGGACGGTCGCCGTCGTCGTGCCGTCACCGGCGACGTCGTCGGTCTTCTTGGCGACCTCCTTGACCAGCTCGGCGCCGATCTTCTCGTAGGGGTCCTCGAGCTCGATCTCCTTGGCGATCGAGACACCGTCGTTGGTGATCGTGGGAGCGCCCCACTTCTTGTCGAGCACGACGTTGCGACCCTTGGGGCCGAGGGTGACGCGCACGGCGTCGGCCAGCTGGTTCATGCCCCGCTCGAGGGAGCGGCGGGCGGTCTCGTCGAACGCGATCATCTTCGCCATGGGGTGTTGACCTCCGTCGATGGCGGGCGTCGGAGCGGGCGGCTCCGATCACGGGTCCGGATGTGCCGACGCGTGCGCCGACGTCGACACGATAGCAAGCCGTTAGCACTCACCACCACCGAGTGCTAACGGGCCCGGTGACGTCGTCAGCCGCCCAGGTGCTCGGCGACGATGCGACGGACGCAGGTCGCCGCATCGGTGGTGGCGGCCTCGGCCCCGAACCGCTCGACCAGCGACAACGTCGTGAGCCGATCGGCGACGTCGTCGTCGACCACGCCGGCGACGGCGACGACGGGCACCTCGGCCTCGACGGCCAGCTGGGCGACCCCGCCGACCGCCTTGCCGTCGAAGGAGCCCTCGTCGATGTGTCCCTCACCGGTGATGACGAGGTCGGCGTCGGCGACCAGCTCGTCGAGATCGGTCTCGTCCGCCACGACGTCGAAGCCGGGCACCAGCTCGGCGCCGATCGCGAGGAGACCGCCACCGAGGCCGCCCGCCGCGCCCGACCCCGGGATCTCCCTGACGTCGACCCCGAAGTCCTGCTCGTAGACCTGGGCGAGTCGATCGAGGCGACGACGCAGCAACTCGACCTGGGCGGCCGACGCCCCCTTCTGCGGCCCGAAGACCGGTGCGGCGTCGACGAAGCGGGTACGGACGTCACAGGCGACCACGATCCGCACACCACGGAGACGGGCGAGTGGCTCGAGGGCCCGGATCGCACCCAGACCGCCGTCGGTCGTGGCCGATCCGCCGACACCGAGCAGCACCCGGCGGACGCCGGCCGAGACCGCATCGGCGATCAGCTCGCCGGTCCCCGCCGTCGTGGCAGCGATGGGGTCGTTGCCGTCGGCGCCGCCGGCGAGGAGCAGGCCCGACGCCCGGGCCATCTCGAGGACCCCGACACCCTTCGACATCCGCCATGCGGCCTCGACGGGCTCGCCGAGCGGACCGGTGACCAACGCCGAGCGGTTCGGCCCTCCGAGGACGTCGAGGAAGCCCTCGCCGCCGTCGGCCACCGGCACCTCGTCGGTCGTCGCTCCGGGCACGGCGTCGCGCACACCGGCGGCCACGGCGGCCACCGCCTCGTGGGCGGTCAGCGTGCCGCGGAACTTGTCGAGGGCGCAGACGACCCGCATCAGGCCTCGGCGAGCCCGGCCAACAGCGCGGTCATGGCGGCCGGTCCGGCGACGACGTCATCGGCCTCGACGAGGAGTGCCTCGGGCACCTCGGCCGACGACACGACGACCCGGGCCACCGTCCGCCCCTCGTCGCGCAGGTCGCGCAACATCTGGAAGGCCGGGAGGTCACCGATGTCGTCACCGAGGAACGCGATCGGGTCGAAGCCCTCGGCCAGCTCCTCGACGACCCGACCCTTGTCGGTGTCGATGGGTGGGTGGAGCTCGATCGAGCGCTTGGCCGGACGGACGGCGAAGTCGCCCGCCTCGTCGGCGGCCCATCGGCGGACGACGTCCTCGGCCTCGGGAGCGACGCGGTAGTGCAGCGTCAGTCCCAGGCCCTTGCTCTCGACGGCGACGTCGTCGGGCAGCTCGGCGCGGGCTCGCTCGACGAGGTCGGTGACCCGGTCGCGCAAGCCGCCGACGCCGGGGTGCTCCCATCGTTCGCCGTCACGTCGTCCTTCGAGCCCGTAGAGCCCGACGAGCTGGACGGTCGGGTCGGTCAGGTGCTGCTCGAGGAACTCGACGGGCCGGCCCGACACGATGCCCACGAGACCGAGCCGGGCCGTCAGTCGGGAGAGGATCTCGACGACACCGGGGACCGGTCGGGCGGTCGCGGGGTCGGCGACGATCTCGGAGAGCGTGCCGTCGAAGTCGGTGAGCAGCGCCGCCCGCTCGGGCCGCTGTCGGAGCGCCCGCAGCGGCACGGCTAGCCCGCAGTGGCGTTGTCGGTGCCGAGGAGCACGAGCAGGTTGGCGCCGTTGAGCGCCTCGACCGGCGGCGGCTCGGGCATCGGCTGCACGCTCTCGATGACCCAACCGAGCTCACCGGCCAGCTTGTTGGCCTCGGCGGCGAAGCCGGCCTCGTAGTGGATGAGGCTCGTCGCGACCTGACCGACGGCGTCGGTCGCGTTGGTCGGATCGACCTGCGCATAGCCGAAGGGCAGGATCTGATCGCTGAGCCGGCCGGCGGCGCCGTTGACGCCGGTGTTGCCGTTCACGACGACGACGGTCACCTCGGGCGCCGGGCGAACCTCGGGCGAGACCGGGAGCTCGGTGACCGGCGGGTCGGTGACGACGGTCTCGCCCTCGGGCAACGTCTCGCCCGTCTCGGGGTCGATCGACGGCGCCGAGGTGACGTCGGTGGTCTCCCCGCCGTCGGTCGCGTCGCCCTCGGCGGCGTCGCCCCCGGTGGTCTCGGTGACGTCGCCCTCGCCCGCGGCGGCGACCTCTTCGCCGTCGCCGGCGTCGTCGACCTGACCGAGGAGCAGGACCCCGATGACGAGCGCGACGAGAACGAGCAGGAGCCCGCGACCCGCGGCGGCGCTGCCCGGTCGGCCGTTGCCCATTCGTGCTGCCATCTGCGCTCCTCGACGCCCAATCGCCTTTCGCGGACTCTACGCCGCGCACACCCCCGATCGGGCGCACCCCCGGTGGCGCACGCCGGGCAGGGGGCCACGGCCGAGCGCAACCACGAGCGGGTTGTCGCGCCGACCGCTCGCCCATCGCGAACCCGAGGTCGTCCACGCCGCGCCGTACGAGTGCTCAGGGCGGCCGTGCCCCCGGCCGGCATGGCGATGGCCGAGGGCTTCGCGATGTCGACGCGGCGGCGAGCCGACACCAGCGAGCCGCCACGTCCGTGCGTGGTGAGCCCGGGACGGGACTCGAACCCGTAACCCCTCGCTTACAAGGCGAGTGCTCTACCAGTTGAGCTACCCGGGCCGGAGCGGCGGCCGCGTTCGGAGCGTACCCACCGGTAGCCTCGGGGCTGCGTCCGGTCCCCCGTCGGGCGCTCCCCTGACCTCTGTGAGAGTTGCCCCGATGCCCACGCGCTCCGAGTTGCGCAACCTGGCGATCATCGCCCACGTCGACCACGGCAAGACGACCCTGGTCGACGGCCTCCTTCGCGCCTCGGGCGCCTTCGGCAGCCACGGCGAGGTCGTCGACCGCGTCATGGACTCCAATGACCTCGAGCGGGAGAAGGGCATCACGATCCTGGCCAAGAACGCCTCGCTCACCTGGCAGGGCACGACGATCAACATCGTCGACACGCCCGGCCACGCCGACTTCGGGGGTGAGGTCGAGCGGGGCCTCACGATGGTCGACGGCGTGATGCTACTCGTCGACGCCGCCGAGGGCCCGCTCCCCCAGACCCGCTTCGTGCTGCGCAAGGCGCTCGAGCGCGACCTCCCGGTCATCCTCGTGATCAACAAGGTCGACCGGCCCGACGCTCGGGTGGCCGAGGTCGTCGACGAGGTCTACGAGCTGTTCTTCGACCTCGACGCCGACGAGGGCCAGATCGACTTCCCGATCGTCTACTGCTCGGCGAAGGAGGGGTGGGCCAGCCTCGACCCCGACCTGCGCACCGACGACCTGTCGGCCCTGCTCGAGGTGATCGTCAAGCAGGTGCCACCGCCCGTGTACGAGGACGGCCACCCGCTCCAGGCCTGGGTGACCAACCTCGACGCCTCGTCCTACGTCGGACGGCTCGCCATCTGCCGGATCATCCAGGGCACCGTTCGCAAGGGCCAGGGCGTCACCCGCTGCCACACCGACGGCACGACGACCCCGGCCAAGGTCGCCGAGCTCTACCTGACCGAGCACCTCGAACGGCAGCCCGCCGAGGAAGCCGGACCGGGCGACCTCGTCGCGATCGCCGGGCTGCCCGACGTGATGATCGGCGAGACGATCGCCGATCCGAACGATCCACGACCCCTCCCCGTCATCAGCGTCGAGGAGCCGGCGCTGTCGATGACGATCGGCATCAACACCTCACCGCTGTCGGGCCGCGACGGCGAACACCTCACGGCCCGGGTCGTCAAGGCCCGCCTCGACGCCGAGCTCGTCGGCAACGTCAGCCTCCGGGTCCTCCCCACCGAACGTCCCGACGCCTGGGAGGTCCAGGCCCGTGGCGAGCTCCAGCTCGCGGTGCTGGTCGAGACGATGCGGCGCGAGGGCTACGAGCTCACGATCGGCAAGCCACGCGTCGTGACGAAGGAGATCGACGGCACGCTCCACGAGCCGGTCGAGCGCGCGGTCGTCGACGTGCCCGAGGACCACCTCGGTGCCGTGACCCGCCTGTTCTCCGAGCGGAAGGGTCGCCTCGTCGACATGGTCAACCACGGCACGGGCTGGGTGCGCCTCGACCACGTCGTGCCCGCTCGCGGCCTGATCGGCTTCCGGACCGAGCTGCTCACCGAGACCCGCGGGACCGCCGTGTTCACCCAGGTGTTCGAGGGCTACGAGCCGTGGTTCGGCGAGCTGCGCAGCCGTCGCACCGGTTCGCTCGTGGCCGACCGGCAGGGCGCGGTCACGACCCACGCCCTCATCGGGCTCCAGGAGCGGGCCGCGATGCTCGTCGGGCCGGGCACCGACGTCTACGTTGGGATGATCGTCGGCGAGAACAGCCGTCCCGAGGACATGGACGTCAACGTCTGCCGCGAGAAGAAGCTCACCAACCACCGGGCGGCAGCCGCCGACGAGACCGTGAAGCTGACGCCGGCGCGCGTGCTGTCACTCGAGCAGGCCCTCGAGTTCATCGCCGACGACGAGTGCGTCGAGGTCACCCCCGAGTCGGTGCGGCTCCGCAAGGTCGAGCTCGACCCCACGTTGCGGGCACGGGCCACCAAGAAGCTCAAGCAGGCGCGCAGCGCCTGATGCGGGCGCGCGGGCTCGCCGTCGTCCTCGCGGTCGCCGTCCTCGCCGGGGCGTGCACGTCGGACGACGGGAACGGGTCGGAGCCGACCGCGACCACGACCGGGGCCTCGACGGACGTGGTCGACGGCGCGCCGACGCCGGACGACGACGACTCGACGGGGGCGGTGCCGTCGTTCCCCGACGATGACGACCCACTCCCGGTCGACGAGGCCGTCCTGATCGGACAGCTCGACAACGGGGTGCGCTACTACGTCCGGGCGAACGACCGACCCGGTGAGCGGGTGAGCGCTCGGCTCGCGATCGACGCGGGGTCGACGCTCGAGGCCGACGACCAGCTCGGCGCCGCCCACTACCTCGAGCACATGATGTTCAACGGGACCGAGTCGCTCCCCGAGAACGAGCTCGTCCGGGTGCTCGAGCGCTTCGGCGCCGAGTTCGGTCCCGACGTCAACGCGTTCACCTCGTTCGACGAGACCGTCTACTCCCTCACCGTCCCCAACGACGACGAGACGATCGGCACCGCCCTCGACGTGCTCGTCGAGTGGGCATCGGCAGCGACGATCGCCGAGCAGGAGGTCGAGAACGAGCGCGGCGTGATCGTCGAGGAGTGGCGCCTCCGCGATCAGGGCTACGTCGCCCGCTACCTCGACGCCGTGGTCGACCGGCTCCTCGGTGGCACGGCGTACGCCGACCGACTGCCGATCGGCACCATCGACTCGATCCGCACCCTGACCGCCGAGGAGCTCCGCCGGTTCTACGAGGACTGGTACCGGCCCGACCTCATGACGGTCGTGGTGGTCGGCGACATCGATCCGCCGGCCATGGTCGCCGAGATCGAGGAGCGCTTCGGTCCGCTGCAGAACCCGACCGACGGGCCGGTCCGGCCCGTCCTGACCGTCCCGGTGCCATCGGAGCCCACGTTCGTGAGCCTTCCCGACGCCGAGGCCCCCCTCACCGTCATCGAGCTGAACTACCCGTCGTCCCCGCTCCCGCTCGCGACCGTCGGTGACCTGCGGCGGGCGCTCGCCGAGCAGGCCGGGTTCCTCGTGCTCGTCGAACGACTCGAGGCGCGGGCTCGCTCCGAGGGAGGCGGCTTCTTCGACGCCGGACCGGCCGCCAACGAGCTCGGCCGGGCGCAGCGGGCGCCGGGGGTCGGCGTGCTGGCCGAGGGGGGAACGCTCGACGTGGCGGCCGAGGCGCTGCTCACCGAGGTCGAGCGGCTCGTCCGCTTCGGCGTCACCGACGACGAGCTCGACCGCGCCGTGCTCCAGCTCCTCGCCGACGTCGACCAGGATCTCCTGGAGAGCGGCACCCGACAGGACGACGCCCTCGCCGACCTCTACGTCGGCCATGCGCTCGACGTCGCGCTCATCGCCGCACCCGAGGACTCGCATGCGATCCGCACGCGAATCCTCGACGAGCTCGACGCCGACACGGTCGACGCCTTCGTCACGTCGGCGATCACGACCACCGAGCCACTCGTGATCGCCTCCGGGCCCCTCGGCGCCGAGGTCCCCGACGAGGACGAGCTCGCGGCGATCCTCGAGCGCGTGCGGGAGGCCGACGTCGAGCCGCCCTCGGCCGGGGCCGGGACCGCCACCGAGCTCGTCGCCCCACCGGTGCCCGGCGAGATCGCCGAGCGGTTCGTCGA
>JBCCTY010000119.1:0-10995 GCA_039197885.1 Actinomycetota bacterium
ACAGGAAGTGGTTGATGCGGCGTGTCGTTGCGCCCTTCGGGTCGGCCTCCCGTCCTACAGGAAGTGGTTGATGCGGAAGACGTTGCCCTTCGGGTCGGCGAGGACGCACTGATAGGCGCCGTAGTAGGTCTCGTACGGTCCGTGCAGGATGCGGGCGCCGAGCCCGACCGCCGTCTCGGTCCGGGAGTCGACCTCTCCGGTGGTCTCGGTCTCGAAGGTGAGGTACTGGGCGGTGCCCTTCGGGTCGGCCCAGTCCTCGATCTCGAGCATCTCGTAGACCACCGGAGCGGAGAATCCGAGGGTGACGCCGGCGACGTCGAGCCCGCGGAAGATGTCGGAACGGAGCTCCATCACCTCGTCGAGCTCGAACACCTCGGCGTAGAAGTCCGAGAGCCCCACGATGTCGTCGGTGATGTAGCTCGCGATCGACATCGACACCCTGCTCATGGCTCGCCTCCGGCTCGGCTGCCCATCAGGTGGACCCCATCGAGGTCTGCTTGACGAACTTCTCGTAGAGGTGCTGACCGCTCGAGATCGGCGCGTACTTCGGCTCCTCACCCGGTTCGAGCACCGTGGGCAGACACTCGACCATCGCGTCGTAGTTCGGCTGGTGGAAGTAGACGAGCGAGATCCGCTGGGAGTCCTCGGCGAGGTCGCGTGGAGGGTTCACCACGCGGTGCATCGTCGAGACCCAGCGATCGTTCGTCCACTCGGCCATCAGGTCGCCGATGTTCACCACGAACGCCCCCGGGATGGCCGGCACGTCGGTCCACTCGCCGCTCTTGGCCATCACCTGGAGGCCACCGGGGCGGTCCTCCTGCCGAACGATCGTGAGCGAGCCGTAGTCGGAGTGAGCCCCCGCCCGCAGCTGACCGGGGAGCGGTTCCTCGGGCTGGCTCGGGTAGTTCAGCGCCCGGAACATCGAGATGTGCCGGTCGATCTTGTCCTCGAAGAAGTCGATCGGCAGCTCGAGCCCGACGGCGAAGATGCGCATGAGTTGACGGGCCAGTTCGCTCATCGTGGCGAAGTAGCCCTCCCAGGTCTCCTGCATCTCCTCGGGTTCGGAGGGCCACACGTTCGGCGCGAAGTGGGGACCCGCCTCGTCGTTGGTGAAGTAGGTGTCACTGCGGTCGACGTCGAAGGGTCCCATGTCCATCTTCTCCTTCAGGTCACCCGGGGCTTCCTCGTCGAGGGAGTAGGACAGGCCCTCCTTGCCGACCGCCGACCAGCCGCGCACCTGGTCGGGTGCGGGCTGGGCGGCCTCGGACTTCTCGTCGTCGGTACGGGCGAAGAACGCCTTGGCGACGTCGTAGACCGCCTGGATCTGCTCGTCGGGCACGCCGTGGCCGACGATCTGGAAGAAGCCGATCTCGGTGCAGGCCCGGTTCATCTGCTCGCCCACCTCGGCGATGCCCTCGGGCGTTCCCTCCAGGAACGGCGCGATGTCGATGACGGGGATCTCGCTCATCAGATGTCCTGCACCAGGTCCTTGTAGTCGAAGAACATGTAGGGGTTCTCCTCGACGACGGACTCGACGTTGTCGGCGGTCACGATCAGCTGGTCGATCGGCGTGCCGAAGACGGGCTCGCCGCCGGTCAGCGCGGCGACGACGCCCTGGGTCGCGATGAGGCCGGTCTGGGCCGAGGAGTAGTAGCGGGTCGCCGCCAGGTAGGGGGTGCCGAACCAGCTGACCATCTCCTCGTCGGCGTCGGAGGTGACGTGGAGGATGTTCTCGATGCCCTCGGTCTCGAGGTACTGGCAGATGCCGTTGCTCATCGCCGCCGCGTAGTCGACGATGACGGCGGTGTCGGGATGGGCCTGCAGGGCGTTCTGGACCACATCGACGGCGGCGGCACGGTCGAAGAAGCCTTGCTCTCGCACGACGATCTCGTAGTCGGAGCCGCCGAGCACCTCGTCGAGGCCCTCGTCGATGCGCTCGGAGAAGCCCTGCCCGACGACGCCCTGCACGACGACGACCTTGCCGCTGCCCGGGCCCTGCTCGAGGAGGTAGTTGCCGATCAGGCGACCACCCTCGACCGAGTCGAGCTGGGCGACGCTGGTGAAGAACTCGTCGGCGTCGGACGGACCGGGCCAGATGCAGTTGCCCACGGGTACGCCGGCCTCCTGCGCAGCCTGTGCGCCCGCACCGGCCGATTCCGCCGTGTTCGGCTGGATGACGATGCCGACGGCACCCTGCGCGAGGAAGTTCTCGATGTTGGCCAGCTCCTCGCCCGGGTCGTAGTTGCCCTGGACGACCTGCAGCTCGAAGTCGGTGCCCTCGAGGGCGGCGTAGGCGCCGGTGGCGACGCCGCGCGTGTAGTCGTTGAGGCCGTTCAGCGTGAGGCCGATGAGCCCGCCGGCACCGGCTGCCGCCGCAGCGGTGGTGTCGGTGGAGGCGGCCGCGGTGGTCTCGGGTGCGGTGTCGGAAGCACTCGAGCTCCCTGAGTCGTCGGAGTCGCCGCAGGCGTTGAGGATCGGCAGCGCGAGTGCGCCACCTCCGGCGATGCCGAGGTTCCGGAGGAACCTGCGACGGGACATGTCCTGGTTGCTCATGGTGCTGCTCCTGTCAGGGTGTGGAGGTGGGTGGAGGAGGAGGTCGTCGGGTGAGCCGGTCGAGTCCGAGGGCGGCCGTCAGGCCCCCGGTGCTGGCACGGCGCAGCTCGCTGACGGCCGTGAGGACGACGGCGAAGATCAGCACGCCGCCGAACACGAGGTCGGTGTAGGACGCGTCGACGTCGAGGAAGGTCAGCGAGGACCCGACGACGCCGAGGAGGATCACGCCCAGCCAGGTGCCGAACGCCGATCCTCGACCACCGGCGAGGGTCGCGCCGCCGAGCACGACGGCGGCGATCGCTCGCAGCTCGAGGCCCTCACCGGCGCGTGGGTCGCCGGCGCCGATGCGGGCCATGAGGATCAGCCCGGCGAACGCGCAGAGGGTGCTGTTGATGACGAAGACGAGGAGCTTGGTCCGCTGGGTCGGCAGGCCGGCGAGGTAGGCGGCTTCCTCCGACGAGCCGGTCGCGAAGACGTGGCGACCGAACCGGGTGTAGCGGAGCACCAGCGCGGAGACGATCGCGACGGCCAGGAACATCACGATCGGCATCCGGATGCCGAGCAGCTCCTCACGGTTGAGCCAGCCGAAGCGGTCGCGCGCCGGCACCGGCACGTCGCCCGCCCGCACGAGCGCCAACGACTGCAGGACCGACAACCCGCCGAGGGTGAGGATGAAGGGCGGCACCCGCAGTCGGGTGACGATGAGGCCCCAGAACAGACCGATCAGCGCGCCGACGACGAGCACCGCCACGACGGCGACCGCTTCGGACGAGCCGTCGCGGATCATCGTCGCGCCGATCACCGCGCTCAGCGACGCGAGGCTGCCGACCGACAGGTCGAGCTGTCCGGCCGCGATCAGGTAGGTCTGGCCGATCGCGATGATCCCGAGCACGGCGGTCTGCAGGAGGATGTTCTCGGCGTTCGTCCAGCTGATGAAGACGTCGTTGCGGGAGTTGGTGTAGATCGACAGCACGACGATCGCCACGATCAGCGGCACGAGGACGAGCTGGCGTTCGTCGAGACGCCACCACGGTGTCCGGTGCTCGGCCGGCTCGCTCGTCGGCGCCGACACCGCGACGGGGTCGCCCGTCGGACGGTCGAGGTCGGTCATGCCGTCAGCTCCAGTTCCGCGAGGTGGTGCTCGCTGGCCTCGGCGCCGGGGAGCTCGGCGACGATGCGACCGTCGCGCAACACCACCACGCGGTCGGCGATCTGGCCGACCTCCTGGAAGTCGGTCGTGCAGACGAGGACGGCGGCGCCGTCGGCTGCGAGGCGGCGGAGGGTCTCGTAGATGTCGAACTTCGAGGGGATGTCGATCCCGGCCGAGGGTTCGTCGACGACGATCAGCCGGCTGCCGTGCTCGAGCCAGCGCCCCACCATCACCTTCTGCTGATTGCCGCCCGACAGCGTCCGGACCTTGACGTCGACGTTCGCCGCCCTCACCCCGGCGAGGCGTTGGAGTCGGCGAGCCAGGTCGCGGAGCCGCCGCGGTCGGACGATCGGTGGCCCGGGTGCGCCGACGGCCCCGAGGGTCAGGTTCGTGGAGACCGGCTCGTCGAGGAGCAGGCCCCGTCGCTTGCGATCGGCGGGGAGGAACGCGGCGTGGCTCGCCGTCGCTCGGCGGGAACGGACCAGCCCCACACCGTCGAGGTGCACCGACCCGCGGTCGGGTCGGGTGGCCCCGACTGCGACCCGGGCCAGCTCGGAGGTTCCCGATCCCAGGCCGCCCGTGGCGACGAGCACCTCGCCCGACCGCACCTCGAGGTCGATGCCTCGCAGCGCGCCGGCCAGGTGCACGTCGTCGAGGTGGAGCGTCGTCGCGCCCTCGACCGGCCGGCGGTCGGGGCGGGTGTCGTCGATGCGGCGCCCGAACATCATCTCGACGAGATCGCCGCTGGTGAGCTCGTCGACCGGGGCGCTCCCCGCCACCTCCCCGTCTCGCAGCACCGTCACGCGGGCGGCGATCTCGAAGATCTCGTCGAGGTGGTGGCTGATGTAGAGGACGGCGACGCCGGCGTCGCTCATCGAGCGGACGACGGCGAAGAGCCGCTCGACCTCGGCGCGGTGCAGCGACGCCGTCGGCTCGTCCATCACCACGAGCCGAGCGTCGAGCGAGACCGCTCGTGCGATCTCGATGAGCTGGAGCTGAGCGACCGAGAGGCGCCGGACGGAGCCGTCGGGATCGAGGTCGATGCCGAGGCGGGCCAGTCGGGCCCGGGCCTCGGTCCGCATCGCCCGCCGGCTCACCAGACCACGGCGGACGGGCAGCTCGTCGAGCAGGACGTTCTCGGCGACGGTGAGGTCGGGGACGACCTGGCGTTCCTGGTAGAGGCACCGCACGCCGCGCTCACCGAGGGCGGCGCGGCTGAACTGGGTGACGGGTTCGCCCCCGATCAGGACCGAGCCGGAGTCGGGTGACTGTGCACCGGTGGCGATCTTGATCAGCGTGGACTTCCCGGCGCCGTTCTCGCCGACGAGCGCGTGGACCTCGCCGGGCGCGACCTCCATGGACACACCCCGGAGGGCGTGGACACCTGGGAATCGCTTGTGCACGTCCGCGACCGTGAGCGCCGCCTCCAACTGTCCCCCCTCTGCCGGGGGAGCAGGCTCCCCCGTCGATGTTTCGCCGTCGGCTCCGGTGCATGACCACCGGATGACGACCAGCTGACCCCGATCTGTCGGCGTCCCGGCGGCAGCCTTCCAGGTCGGCGCGGTCCCCGCCACCGGAGTGGCCGAGCCGCGGACCGGTAGCCTGCGGCCATGGATCGACCGCCGACGGATCCCAAGAAGCTGCTCGCCTACTGGATGGAGTGGGAGCGCGGCGAGACGCCGCCGGGCAGGACGATGAGCAACCTCAAGACCAACGGGCTGCGAGACCTGCTCGAGGAACTCGCCGCCGACGGGTGAGCTCGTTCGACCCCCCGCCGGGTCGGGGTGGCCCCCAGGTCATCCCCCGCCCCGAGGGCAGCCGGCCCGGCGCCACCGCCCCCTGGCTCGAGCTGCCCCGGGAGCTCCGGCGCCTCACCGCCGACGACCTCCGGGCGTCGCTGGCCGATCGCGAGCCGGGCGTGCTGTTCACCGGTGTGCCGGCCCGTCGACGTGACGCCGCCGTGCTCGCACCGTTCTACGAGGACGGTGGCGAGCTCTACGTCGTGCTGACCCGACGGTCACCGCGCCTACGCAGCCACACCCACCAGGTGAGCTTCCCGGGCGGGTCGCGCGACGAGGGCGAGACCCTCGTCGAGACGGCGCTGCGCGAGGCCGAGGAGGAGATCGCGCTCGATCCGTCGACGGTCGAGCTGGTCGGTGAGCTCGACCGCCTCCACACCTTCACGTCGGGCGCGGTGATCGTGCCCTACGTCGGCGTGCTCCCGGGGCGCCCCGACCTGGTCGCCGCTCCGGCCGAGGTCGAGCACATCCTCCACGTCCCGGTCTCCGAACTCATGGCCGACGAGGTGCATCGCGAGGAGCTGTGGCCGTTCCCCGACGGCGGCGTCCGACCGGTGCACTTCTTCGAGCTCGTCGGCGACACCGTCTGGGGCGCCACGGCGGCGATGCTGCGCCAGCTGCTGCTCACCTGTTTCGGCCTGACCGAGACGTCGCCGCACCCGCTCACGCCCTGAGACGTCGCGCCGCGTCGGGCTACCAGGGGATCGGTCGGCGGTCTCGGAAGAAGCCGCCACTGGGCCCGTCGTCGGGCAGGGTCGCGGCCCACACGATGCCGTCGGCGCCGTCCTCGACCGGTCGCCCGCCCGAGCCGCCCATGTCGGTCGCGACCCAGCCGGGGCACACGCTGTTGACGAGGATGCCGTCGCCGGCCAGCTCCGCAGCCCACATTCGGGTGAGCGCGTTGAGCGCGACCTTCGACAGCCGGTAAGCCGGGAGCCCGCCACCCATGTCGGTCAGGGCGCCGGCACCGCTCGACACGTTGACGACCCGCCCGCGGGTGCTGCGCCGCAGCATCGGCAGCGCAGCGAGCACGACCTCCCAGGCTCCGTGCACGTTGGTCTCGAGCGCCTCCCGGACGATCTCGCGATCGGGATCGGTCGCCCGGTTCGTCGTGTCGTAGTGGATGGCCGCGTTGTTGACCACGACGTCGAGCGAACCCGTCCGCCGTTCGATCTCGGCGATCGCATCGGTGACGGACGACCGGTCGGCGACATCGAGGCGGACCGGGCGCACCTCGAGCCCGGCCGCTCGGAGCGGCTCGGCCGCCGCCTCGCCCCGCTCCACCGAGCGGGCGCCGAGGAACACGGTGTGGCCGAGCCCGGCGAGCTGTCGGGCGACCTCGAGGCCGATCCCGCGGTTGGCGCCGGTGACGAGCGAGGTCGTCATGTCGCGGGGGCGGGCAGCGGACCCGGGGTCTGCCAGGACGCCGTTATGGTCATCGACGTGATGCGCCACCCGTCACCGTGGCGGACGAGCTCGAAGCGGTAGTCGCCGCCGAGCGTCCAGACGTCCTCGCCGGTCTGGTGCGAGGCGATGAACTGCGCGGTCGCCCTGGCGGCGTCGCCGTCGACGGTGACGAGGTGATTGGCGACGAGGTGCTGGTGCGCCGGCACCGTCTCGAAGTGTGCCGCCCAGCCCCCGACGATCTCCGCCGGGGTGAGGGTGGCCGGCTCGCCACCCTGCAGCGAGGTGTAGTCGAGGTGCACGCGCTCGGCGAAGACCGACTCGACCGCGTCCCACTCGTGGTGGTCGGTGTGCCAGAAGAGCCGGGTGATCGTCTCGATGACGGCGTCGCGATCCGAGATGCTGGAAGCGGTCATGGTGGTCTCCCTCACAGGGACGTGGTGAAGAGGTCGACGACGGCCGTGGTGGCGATGTCGACTTGGGCGGGCTGGTCGTAGAAGTCGAGCTGGCCGCCCTCGGTCCAGATGATGTCCTTGGGGCCGGTGAGGCGGTCGTAGAACGCTCGAGCTCCGTCGGGCACGGCGCCGTCCTCGGAGTGGATGATCTGGACCGGGACGTCGATCCCGGACCCGGCGCCGATCGGGTCGAACGTCAGCCACGGCTCCCACGACATCACGGCGAGTCGGGCGTCCCACTCCGGGATCGCGCCCCGCTCGGGGTCGAGGTAGTAGTCGAAGGGGCCGAACATCGCAGCCGACTCGTCGGTCTCGGAGATGGCCGGCATGAACTCGACCTCACCGGTCGAGCGGTAGGTCTGCGCGGCTCGACGCGACAGCTCGATGCGCTCGGCGACGCCGTCGGGCCCGCCGTAGTAGGGGGCGACGAGCTCACGGTCGTGGAGCCACGGTGCGACCAGCCCCAACGCCCGGACGCGGTCGTCGCTCGCTGCGTTCACGGCCTGGTAGCCGGCGGACGCGCAGACGCCCAGCGCGCCGACCCGGTCGGGGTCGACGCCCTCCAGGGACCGGGCGAACCCGATGGCCGCGTGGATGTCGGCGATCTTGCGCTCGGGGTGCTCCCAGTCGCGTGGGTCGCCCTCGCTCTGGCCGAAGCCGCGGAAGTCGAAGGTGAGGGCCGTGAGGCCGTGGGCGGCGAGGCGGCGGGCGTAGAAGTTTGCCTGCTGCTCCTTGGAGGTCGTCCAGGAGCCCGTGACCACCACGATCGGGCCGAGGTCGGGGGCGTCGATCGGGCGGAAGAGATCGGCGACCAGGCGATCGCCGTGGGCGTCGAAGCGGTGTCGTTCGGTCGTGAAGGAGGGCATCTCGTGCTCCTCTGGCTCGGGTTCGGATCGTTGATCTCACTCTCCGGCCGTGGCGGCGCGAAGTCCAAGACCTGCGGTGATGCGCGTTGGTTATCAGCGCTAGCGTCCAGGTCGTGGACGTCCACCTGCGCGATCTCCGCTACTTCGTGGCCGTCGCGGAGGAGCTGCACTTCACGCGGGCCGCCGAGCGCCTGTTCGTCTCGCAGCCGGCACTCTCGCGCCAGATCGCGAAGCTCGAGGCCGACCTGCGGGTCCGGTTGCTCGATCGCGATCGCCGCACCGTGGCCCTGACCCCGGCCGGTGCCGCGTTGCTCGCCGAGGCGCGCGAGCTGCTCGCCGCCTGGGACGCCACGCGACGAGCGGTGAGCGATGTCGCGGTCGACGCCTCGTCGGTGGTGCGGATCGGGATGCAGACGAGCGTCGGCCGGGGGATCGTCGAGCGCCTCGGGGGCGAGCTGCGATCGATCCGGCCGACGTGGCGCATCGATCTCGTGCAGGTCGCCTGGGACGACCCGACCGCCGGTCTCGCCGACCACGACAGCGACGTCGCCTTCTGCTGGCTGCCGATGCCCCGCCCCGACGATCACCGCTGGGAGGTGGTCGCCGTCGAACCCCGCTGCCTCGCCGTCTCGTCGCACCACGAGCTGGCGGAGCGGCGCTCGCTGTCGTTCGCCGAGGTCGAGCACCTGCCGTTGATCGCCCTCCCCGAGGCGGCCGGTGAGCTCCGGGGCTTCTGGTTGGCCGAGGACGCCCGGTCGGGGCCGGCGACGGTCGCGACCGTCGCCGCCACCGCCGACGCGGCGATGGAGGCGGTCATCGCGGGTCTCGGTGGCGTGCTCCTGTCGGAGGGCAACGCGCAGCTCTACGACCGACCGGGGGTGGTGTCGATCCCGGTGACCGATCTCGGTCCCGCGCAGCTCGCGCTCGTCTGGCGGTCCGACGACCATCGCGACGTCATCCGCGAGCTGGTCGACCTCGTTCGGGGTTGGCCGGTCGGGTGATCCGACGACACCCGCGGATCGCGCGTATCACCGACGGCTCGGGCGGCTCTGGTCCGGTGTGAGGCCAACTCACGGGCGACGGGTCGGGCGGCGTGGCGGTGACGGGTGGGACGCACCGACACGACCCGTCGGCTCGTGGGTCGGTGACCACCTATCGTGACGTCCGTGGACGACGACGGCCTCGATCTGTCGGCGCAGCTGTTCGAGCTGGCTCGTTCCGGTGGCACCGACGAGCTCGTCGCGTTCCTCGACAGTGGCCTGCCGGTCGACCTCGCCGACGGCAACGGCGAGACCGCGCTCATGCTCGCCGTCTCGCACCAGCGGCCCTCGCTGGTGCGTGCGCTCCTCGCTCGGGGCGCGAACCCCGACCACCAGAACGTGGCCGGTGAGACCCCGAGGAGCCGAGCGGCTCGGCTCAAGCTGACGGGCATCGAGGTGTTGATCGACACCGAGACGACCTACGTCCCGCCGGAGGACCCCGAGGGCGAGAACGACGAAGCGCCCGGTCCGGGAGGGGATCTCGGACCGGGCGCTCCTGGTTGACGCCGCTCGTGGGAGGGGGAGTCCCGCGGCGTCGATGATCACGTCGTCGACGGCCTCGAGGGCCGGACTGACGTGAGCGTCGCCTGCCGGGCCGGAGGGGGAGCCGGCCGATCGGCGGACGAGGGGGTGATGGGTCGTCCCGGCGTGCCGAGTCGACCCGATCGACCTCAGGCCGCCTTGACGGCGGCCTTCTTCGAGGACTTCTTGGCTTCGGGGGCCGGCGCCGCCGAACGGAAGGCCTTGACGAGGTCGAGGCCGAACTGCTGCTGCAGCTTGGCGAGCTCGATCGCGTAGTCGAAGCCGTCGGTGATGACCTGCTCCGGCGTCGGGAGCTTGTCGATCACGGGGAGCTCGGTGCGCGGGAGGCGCTCGGCGAGCTGGGCGGCGGCGTCGACGATGGCGCCGTTGAGGCGGCCCAGGTCGTCGATCGAGCGCTCGCGCCAGATCTTGGTCTGCTCCATGAGGGTGGAGGTGCCGGACTCGACGGAGTCCTCGGTGGCCTCGACGGCGTCGTCGACGACGGCCTTCAGGCGGGTGCGGCCGGTGTCGAAGGCGTCCGAGACTCGGGCACGCTGCTCGTCGAGCTTCTGCTCGGCGTTGGAGATGGTCTCGCTCAGGGTCATTCGGTGTTCCTCCGTGTGATGCTTGCAACTGTATCTGTCGTGCTAACTCTTGCAAGCACTTCAGGTGTGATCCTCGTCACAGCTACGGTGGCCGGGTGGACGCCGACCACCAGCGCGACCTCGACCCGGGCCGCTTCGAGGTTCGTCGCTGCTCGACGGCCGGCGACGACTGGCCGGGCGCCGATCTGGCCTATGTCCGGGTGGGCGAGGGTGGTGTGCCACTCGTGTGCGTCCACGGGTGGCCGGAGTCCAAGCGCCTCTACTGGCGGGTGATCGAGCCCCTCGCCGACGCCGGCTTCGACGTGATCGTCCCCGACCTCCGTGGCTTCGGCGACTCCTCGGTCGGTGCCGACGGCTTCCACGACGTCGCCGCGCACGCCCGCGACCTCCTGTCGCTCGTCGAGCAGCTCGATGTGGACACGCCGGTCTGGTGCGGAGGTGACCTCGGCGGACCGGTGATCCAGGACGTCTCGCTGCGCGATCCAGAGCGCTGCGACCGACTCGTGCTGTTCAACTCACCGCTCGCCTACTCGAAGGAGCTGATGGGGTCGATCCCCGACACCCGTGCCCCGGCGGAGGCGGCCGACTACTTCTTCCGCCA
>JBCCTY010000120.1:0-10993 GCA_039197885.1 Actinomycetota bacterium
CCGCCGCCGCCCAACACCCACGGGACGCACCGTAGGACGGTCCCGGGCACCATGGACGGCGGTCGGGCAGTCTGCCGGGTGACCCCTGACGCCCGACGGCGCCGTACCCTGGCCTGCCGTGCCCGTCTTCGACTTCCGGTTCACCGTCGACGCCTCGCTCGAGCAGGTCAGCGCGTTCCACCACGGCACCGAGGTGCTGCAGCAGCTGACCCCGCCGCCGACGATCATGCGGGTTCACGAAGCCGAGCCCCTCGGCGAGGGATCGGTGTCTCGGTTCACGGTCTGGTTCGGACCCCTGCCGATCCGCTGGGAGGCCACCCACTCCGACGTGTCCGAGAACGGCTTCACCGACACCCAGACCTCGGGCCCGATGCGGCGTTGGGTCCACACCCACCGGTTCAGCGAGATCGCGCCCGGGACGGTCGAGGTCCACGAGCACATCGAGTACGAGCACGGCGGCGGCGCCTGGGGCGTGCTGACCCGGCTCCTGTTCTCCAAGCCCGCGCTGCTGGCGCAGTTCACCTTCCGCAAGCTGGTGACCCGCCGGAAGGCCCCGCAGATCGAGGTCTGACCCGCTCAGGCTCCTCGCAGCCGTCGGTCGAGCGCCTCGACGACCTCGGTCTGGGCGCCGCTCTCGGGGCCTGCGAGCGAGCGACTCGCCGCGACATGTCGGAGCGCCTCGTCGAGCGGGGCACCGAGGACGAGCAGGATCGCCACGGCCACCGTGCCCGACCGGCCGATGCCCGCGGCGCAGTGCACGACGAGGCCGTGCCCCGCTCGGAGCCGGGCGACGAGGTCGTCGACGAGGACGAGCAGCTCGTCCGCGGGCGGCGCCGAGAGGTCCGGGATGGAGCGCCAGACGGCCCGCCCACCCGCCTCGGTGTCGAGCCACTCCACGTAGGCCGGGTACCGCTCGGCCAGCTCGTGACGCTCGGTGAGGCACACGACGACGTCGGCGCCGGTCCGGGCGAGGACGCCGTGGACGTCTGGCCCGACCAGGTGCTTGCCGCAGAGCCACATCCGTCCCGTGACTCCAGGCAGGTCGACCTCGTCGATGCCGCCGTCGAGGTTCCACACGGACGCCGACCCTAGGGACACCGGGGCGTCGGCGACAGCGGTGGGACAGCGCAGCCGTGGACGGTGGTCGCTCCCGGCAGGAGAGCGAGAACGTGGAACTGGTCGCCAGTCATCCAGAGGTCGTCGTCGGCACCACGAGGCCGACCACCTTCTCCGTGGGACGCACCGACGGCGGGACGCTCGATGTCCGGGACGTGCAGATCCTCGGCGCGGTCGATCGGCTCGTCGCCGCGACCGCCGTCGCCCCGGCGAGAGATGGCATCGAGGTCTCCGTCGACCTCCGCCGGGTCCGCGAGCTGCCCGAGCCGGGCGAACACACGCTGGTGGTGTCGGTCGGTGCGTCGGTCGTGGCCGTGTCCGTGGAGGTCGAGGACGAGCGCTCGTGCGTCGGCCTGACCGGCGTCATCCCGACCCTGCGCTTCGACCCACCCTCGGGGGCCACCGTGCAGCTGCAGCTGATGAACCGGTGCGGGCACTCGGTGCAGCTCGACGTGTCGGCGTCCTGGGGTGACGGGTCGTGGCGGGTGGAGTCGGCGGCCTCGATCGGCGCCTCGTCGTGGGTCGACCTCGACGTGCGCCTCGACGTCGGCGCCGCAGCCGCGGCGCTGCGCGATGGTCGGTTGCCCGACGACCTCCGGGTCGTGGTGGGTCGGAGCGGTCCGGCGGGCGGGGTCGAGTTGGAGCTCGATGTCGACGACTTCCGCGTCGAGCCGGCCGTCATCCCGCCACCGTCGCTGCTCCGTCGTCTCGCGGCGAAGGTGCCGACCGGCGCCTGGGGCCTCGCCCTGATCGGCGCCGGCGTGCTCGTGGGCCTCGTCATCGCCGATCGCAGTGGAGCCGACGACGCCGGCGTCGAGACGACGACCACCGTCACCAGCGTCGAGACGACCGACTCCACGGTCGATACCACGGTCGTCGAGGCCACCACGACGACCGGCGGGAGCGAGCCCCGACCGACACCGCCGACCTCGGGCACGCAGCCACCACCACCCGCCTCGGTCCTCGTGGACGACGTGATCGGCTTCGAGGTGGCCGATGCGGTGGCGATGCTGCGGGAATCCGGACTGGAGCCGGAGGTCGTCGTCGACGGCACCGACGAGCCGGCCGACGACGGTCGGGTGACGGCCCAGGACGTCGCGGCCGGTACCGCGGTCGAACCCGGGTCGGTGGTCACGTTGACCGTCGGCGAGCTCGTCGGCGAGGTGGTGCCCGATCTGACCGGCCTCCCCGGCTGGCAGGCCGGAGAGGTGCTGAACGAGCTGCAGCGCGCTGTCGGCGAGGACCGGCCCGGCTACGCCGAGGACCAGGAGTGCGTCGACGGCGCCACCGGCACGGTCATCGCCCAGAGCCCGCCGGTCGGCACCGTGGTCTCGGAGCCGTTCGATGCCGGGATCACCGTCACGGTGGCCTGTGCCGAGGTGCCCGCCGTGCTCGGCCAGAACCTCGCCGAGGCCCGGGCCGAGCTCGACGACTGGCAGGCGGACGGGCGGTTCTACGCCTGGGACGACACCTGCCCGAACCCGTCCAGCGAGGATGCGGCCGGGTTCGTCATCGCCGACGTCCGACCCGGGGTCGGTGTGGTCGCCAGCTTCTCGATCAGCTGTCGCGAGCCAGACATCCTGCGCTGAGCCGAGCGCTCGCCGCGAGGCTGCGGGAGCGTCAGTGGCGGGCCTCGGCCTCGTCGCGGTGGGCGAGGTACCACTCGACCGTTCGGGCCAGTCCGTCGCGCAGCTCGGTCGTGGCGTGGAAGCCGAAGGCGGCCTCGGCCTTGGACGGATCGACGCGCCGGCGGGGTTGGCCGTCGGGCATCGACGGGTCCCAGACGAGCTCGCCCTCGAACCCGGTGACCTCGGCGATGAGCTCGGCGGTCTCGCGGATCGAGACCTCGCGGTTGGCGCCGAGGTTGACCGGTTCCGGCGAGTCGTAGCGCTCGGTGGCGAGCACGACCCCGGCGGCGGCGTCCTCGACGTAGAGGAACTCGCGGGTCGCCCGACCCGTGCCCCACACCTCGATCTTGTCGTCGCCCGCCTCACGGGCCAGCACGCACTTGCGGATGAGGGCAGGGATGACGTGGGAGACGTTCGGGTCGAACTTGTCGCCCGGTCCGTAGAGGTTGGTCGGCATGACGTAGGCGATGCGCTGGCCGTACTGCGCGTGGTTGGCCTGGGCCTGCACGAGCTGGGCCTTCTTGGCGATGCCGTAGGGGGCGTTCGTCTCCTCGGGGTAGCCAGCCCAGAGGTCGTCCTCGGAGAACGGCACGGGGGTGAGCTTCGGGTACGAGCAGATCGTGCCGACCACGACCGTCTTCGGCGTCTGGCGGCGGCGGGCCTCCTCGATCACGAAGGTGCCCATGAGGAGGTTCTCGAGGTAGAGGTCGGCCGGGGCGGCGAGGTTGGCCCCGATGCCGCCGACGCGAGCGGCGAGGTGGATGACCACCTCGGGACCGCCGGGTCCGCAGTCGTCGAAGGCGGCAGCGACGTCGTCGGACCGGGTCAGGTCGCGGTCGGCGCTGCGCGGCGAGGAGATCTCCGCCCCCCGCGCCTCGAGCAGCGCGACGACGTGGCGACCGAGGAACCCGGAACCACCGGTGACGAGCACGGAACGGCCATCGAGGGAGAGCACGCCTCCAGCGTACGAGCACGAGCGACCACTACCCTGCGCCCGGTGCCCGACCCCGGTGCGCTGCAGGTGGCGCTGACGATGGACGCGTCCTGGTCACCGGTCCCCGGAGGCACCGCCGTCGCCGCCGTCGAGCTGGCCCGCGGGCTCGTCGCCGCCCCCGGCGTGGAGGCCGTCGGCGTCGCCGGGCGGCACCGTCGTCCACCGATCGCCGAGCTCGCGCCGCCGGTCGCGGTCCGCCATCACCGGCTTCCCCGACCGCTCCTCGCCGACGCCTGGCACCGCCTGGGTCGACCGCTGGTGGAGGGCCTCGCCCCCGAGGCCGACATCGTCCATGCCACGTCGATCATCGTGCCGGCCACCCGACGCCGACTCGTCGTCACCGTGCACGACATCCTCTTCGTGCGCCATCCCGACTGGTTCACCCGACGAGGTGTGCGGGTCATGAGCGACGGGCTCCGGCGGGCGCGCGACCGAGCCGACCTGGTGCTCTGCTCGTCCGAGGCGAGCGCCGACGACTGCCGGGGCGCCGGCATCGACGCGGACCGGATCCGCGTCGTGCCCCTCGGTGTCGACGTGCGACCGGCGACCGGGGACGCCGTGGACGGCGTCCGGCGACAGCACGGCATCGACCGGCCCTACGTGCTGTGGAACGGCACGGTCGAGCCCCGCAAGAACCTGGCCGGGCTGCTCCGTGCGGTCGCCCGCTGGGACCTCGACGGCGTCGACCTCGTGCTCGTCGGTCCTCCGGGGTGGCGAGACGCGTTCCCGGCCCAGCTCGTCGAGGCGATCGACCCGGCCCGGACCCGCGTCATCACGACCGGCTTCGTGCCCCGGCCCGAGCTCGACGCCCTGCAGGCCGGGGCGACCGTGACGTGCCTGCCCTCGCTCGCGGAGGGCTTCGGCTTCCCCGTGCTCGAGGCCTACGCGCAGGGCACCCCGGTCGTGACCTCGGCCGGCACGTCGACCGCCGAGCTCGTCGGCGACGCGGGGCTGACCGTCGACCCCACCGACCCGGACGAGCTGGCCGACGCCCTGCACCGGGTCGTGACCGATCGCGAGCTCCACGCCCGCCTCTCCGCGGCGGCACCGGGACGCGCGGCCGAGTTCACCTGGGAACGCACCGTCGAGCGAACGGTCGCCGCCTACCGCGAGCTCGTTCCGTGAGGGTCGGGGTCAACCTGCTCTGGCTCGTGCCCGGCCGGGTCGGCGGCACCGAGCAGTACGCCGTCCGGCTCCTCGACGGACTCGCCGACCTCGCGCCCGACGACGTCGAGGTCGTGGTCTTCGGCCTCCCCGGCCTCGTTCCCGCCCACCCGTGGCTCGCCGAGCGGTTCGAGCTCCGGAAGGCCCCGTTGTCGGGTGACCGACGACCGCTCCGGGTCGTGATGGAGTCGACGTGGTTGGCCGCGCGCAGCCGCGACCTCGACCTCGTCCACCACCTCGGCGGCACGGTGCCCCCGGTCCGCACGGCGCCGAGCGTCCTCACGATCCACGACCTCCAGTACCTCGCCCATCCGGAGTGGTTCTCGCCGCTGAAGCGCCGCTACCTCGCCCTCACCGTGCCGCGGTCGGTGCGGGGCGCCGACCTCGTGACGGCGGTGAGCGCGACGGCGGCGACCCACGTGTCGGCGGCCTTCGAGGTGGACGAGCCGGTCGTCGTCCCTCACGTCGTGCCCCCGCTGCTGGTCGGGGAGCGCCCGCCGGACCTCCCCGACCGCTACCTCGTGTTCCCCGCCGTCACCTACCCCCACAAGAACCACGACGTCCTCTTCGACGCCCTGGCCTCGCTCCCGGCCGGGCAGCGGCCCCACGTGGTGCTGACCGGTGGCGCGGGTCGTCACCACGAGCACGTGCTGCGCCGCATCGCCCATCCGTCACTCGGCGGGAGCGTCCGGCACCTCGGACGGGTCGACGACGCCACGTTCGGCGCCGTGCTGGCCGGTGCCGCCGGCCTGGTCTTCCCGTCCCGCTACGAAGGGTTCGGCGTCCCGGTCGTCGAGGCCATGTCGGTCGGGGTGCCCGTGCTGTCGTCCACCGCCCCGCCGCTCGACCAGCTCGTCGCCGGCGTCGGACGGCTCCTCGATCCCGGCGACGTCGACGGTTGGGCCGAAGCGATGGTCGAGCTCGCCGCCGAGGGAACACCGGGCGGCTACGACCTCGCCGCCGGTCGGCGTCGGGCGGCCGAGCACGATCCGGTCAGCACCGCCGAGACCCTCGTGAGCGTGTGGCGCGGCCTGCACCGGCGGGGCAGCGCCGGTTAGCTTCGTCGTCCCGTGCGCCTCGTCCTGTTCGTTCCCCACTTCCCGCCCGATGTCGCGCCGACCGGGGAGGTCGCCGGCAGGTGGGTCGAGCAGCTCGCCGCCCGAGGTCACGAGATCGAGGTGATCACGTCGTTGCCCTGGTACCTCGGCCACGCCGTCGAGGAGGAGTGGCGCGGGCGGCCGTGGCGCACCGAGCGGACCGACTGGGGGCGGATCGTGCGGGTCCACCCCTTCCCGGCCGCTGACAAGAGCAGCATCCCGCGCCGGGCGCTGTCGTTCGTGGGGTTCACCGCCGCGTGCACCCTCGCCGGGCTCCGGCCGCGTCGGGTCGACGGCGTCATCGCCATGTCGCCGCCGTTGACGATCGGCGCGACGGGGTGGATCACCGCCCGATTGCGGCGGGGGGCCTACGTGTTCAACGTCCAGGACGTCTACCCCGACGTGCTCGTCGACACCGGCGCCATGACCGAGGGGCGGATGGTCCGCCTCCTGTCCGCGCTGGAGGGCTGGGTCTACCGGCGGGCCGACGCCGTGACGGTGCTCTCGGAGGATCTCCGCGCCAACCTCGCCCCTCGGGCCGACGACCCCGAGAAGGTGCGCGTCATCCCCAACTTCGTCGACCTTGAGCGCATCGCGCCCGGCGAGCGCGAGAACGCCTACCGGCGCGAGTTCGGCCTCGAGGGACGCACCGTCGTCACCTACGCCGGCAACATCGGCTTCTCCCAGCCCCTCGAGCTCCTCGTCGAGGCCGCCGACGCGCTCGTGGACCGGCCCGACGTCGTGATCGTCGTCAACGGCGGCGGGAGCGGGCTCGATCGACTCAAGGCGCTCGCCGGCGACCGCGAGAACCTGCGTTTCGTGCCGCTGCAACCGCGCGAGCGGCTCCCCGAGGTGCTCGCCGCCGCCGACGTCCACGTGGTGGCACTGCGCCGGGGGCTGGCGCGGGCGTCGGTGCCCTCGAAGCTCTACTCGATCCTCGCCGCCGCCCGGCCCGTGCTCGCCAGCGTCGACCCCGGCACCGAGGTCGCGACCGTCGTCGAGGCGGCCGGAGCCGGGGTCGCCGTGCCGGCCGAGGACCCCGAGGCGTTCGTCGCAGGCCTGCGCCCGCTCCTCGACGACCCCGAGGCTGCCCGCGCCGCGGGGGTCCGGGGCCGGGACTTCGTCGAGGGGTGGCTGTCGCCGGCCGGGGTGGCCGAGGCCTACGAGGGCCTCGTCGCCGAGCTGCGCTCGTCGTAGGTGACGGCGGGCGCCCCCGGAACCGGGGGGCGCCCCGGTAGCGTTGTCTGCCGTATGGCACGCGAGAACTCCGCCAAGAAGGTCGCCAAGGTCGCCAAGTCCGGTCGCTCCGGTCGGTCCCGCAGCGTCCGCCAGCCCCGTCAGCTCGGCTTCCCGATGCTCGTCGCCGGGGTCATCCTCGTCGGTTCGCTCCTGGTGTTCTTCGCACGCAGCGAGCGTGAGTCGACCGCCGGCGAGCGCCCCTTCCTCAACATCGCCACCCAGAGCGGCGGCATCCAGGGCGACCACTGGCACGCCGCCTACGGGCTCTTCGTCTGCATCGACGACACCTTCCGCCCGCCGCTGGTCGACGACGGACCGGACCAGACCGGCATCCACACCCACGCCGACGGGTTCATCCACATCCACCCGTTCTCGGCTCGCGCCCGCGGCAGTCGCGCCACCACGGGGGTGTTCTTCGAACAGGTCGGCGTCGAGGTCTCCGACGACGAGTGGACCCTGCCCGGCGACGAGGTGATCGCCAACGGCGACGAGTGCTCCGACGGCACCGAGGGCGAGTGGCGCGTCGCCAAGTGGGACGCCGTCGACGATCCCGAGCCCGAGATCTTCGGTGGCGGGTTCGATCGCATCCGCTTCCGTGACGACGGCGAGGTGTTCACCTTCTTCTTCGGTCCGTCCGACGCCGAGATCCCCCAGCCCGGCTCGATCAACGACACCGTCGACGACCTGGCACCGGTGCTCGACGACGACGGCAACGTGATCTCGCCCGACGACCTCGACCGTGCCTTCGACCCCGCGACGTCGGAGAACGACGGCGACGCCCCGGCCGACGACGCCCCGGCCGACGACGAGGCACCCGTCGACGACGACGCCCCGGCCGACGACGAGGACGCCCCGGCGGAGGACGAGGACGCGCCGGCGGAGGACGACGGCACGGAGTGACCCGGCGGTGCTCGCCGGTGCGGGCACCGTCCGTGAGGACGTCCGCTCGGGTCGCACGCGCGGGCGACCGCTAGCCTGACGCTCCCATGATCAACGACGATCTTCCCAGCGCGGGCGCGCTGAGCGGGGCGGACTGACCGTGCAGGCACTGGTCCTGGTCGGCGGGTTCGGCACCCGGCTGCGCCCGCTCACCCTCACCCGCCCCAAGCAGATGCTCCCGGTCGGTGGTCGATCGATGCTCGAGCGGGTGGTCGACGGCCTCCGGCGCCACGGCGTCACCGAGGTCGTCCTGTCCATGGGCTACCGGCCCGACGCGTTCGAGCGGGCCCTGCCCGACGGCACGTGCGCCGGTGTGCCCCTCCGCTTCGTCGTCGAGGACGAGCCCCTCGGCACCGCCGGTGCCATCGCCTTCGCCGCCAGCGAGGCCGGCGTCGACGACACCTTCCTGGTCCTCAACGGCGACATCATCTCCGACTTCGACCTCACCGCACTGGTCGGCTTCCATCGCGAGGCATCGGCCGAGGCGACCATTGCGCTGAAGCAGGTGGACGATCCGTCGCGCTTCGGTGTGGTCGTGACCGACGACGTGGGTCGGGTGGAGCGCTTCGTCGAGAAGCCACCGAGGGACGAGGCACCGTCCGACCTGATCAACGCCGGCGCCTACGTCGTCGAACCGGCCCTGCTCGACCGCGTCCCCGATGGGCGGGCCGTCTCGATCGAGCGCGAGGTGTTCCCCGCCGTGGTCGCCAACGGCGCGCTCCGGGCCCGGGCCGACGACGCCTACTGGCTCGACTGCGGCACCCCCGAGGCGCTGCTCCGTGCCAACGCCGACCTGTTGAGCGGCGTCCGGGACGACGTGCTCGGCGTCGGGGCGATCAGCGGGACTGTCGCCGGCGGCGCCACCGTCGAGTCGGCCTGGATCGGCGCGGGCGCGATCGTGCACGCCGGGGCGAAGGTCATCGACAGCGTGCTGTTCGATGGCGCCGTGGTCGGGGCCGGCGCCACCGTCGAGCGATCGCTCGTCGGCGAGGGCGCCACGGTCGGCGCCGGCGCCCAGGTCCGGGCGCTCTCGGTCGTGGGCGACGGGGTCGAGATCGAACCCGGCACCGTGCTCGACGGAGAGCGGGTCCCCGCCCCGGAGTCCTAGCGGAAGAGATCGTCGGCCGGATCGCGGATGATCTCGTCGGCCACCGAGCCGTCGCCCAGCCACGAACGATCCACGCCCCGCACGATGGCGACCGGCACGCCCGTCGCCTTGCCCATGACGAGGTCGGCCGCCCCGGCGAGCTCGTCGATCACGGCGACCTCGGTGACCATCAGCTCACGGCCCAGCGCGTCGTTCGACCCCCGGAGGTCGAGGATGGCGCCGATGCCGGCGCACCCGATCGCCACGTCGGTCACCCCTCGCCGCCAGGGCCGACCGAAGGTGTCGGAGATGATGACGGCGACCTCGATGCCGGCCCGGCCGCGGATCTGGTCGCGGATGCGCCTGGCCGATCGGTCGGAGTCCTCGGGCAGGAGTGCGCACGTGCCACGGTCGACGTTCGAGAGGTCGATGCCGGCGTTGGCGCACACGAAGCCGTGCTTGGTCTCGGAGATGATCAGCTCGCCCCGGCGTCGGAGGATCCGCACCGATTCCCGTTCGACCAGCGGTTTGTGCGAGAGCGGGTCGGACGGGTCGATCTCGGCCATGGCGCCCTCGGCCTTCGACACGATCTTCTGCGTGACGACGAGGACGTCGCCGTCCCGCAGGGCCGGTCGGTCGTCGGAGGACCCGTCGGCGGCGGCGAGGATCACGTCGCCCAGGTCGTCGCCACGTCGGATCTCGCCGATGCCGTGGATCGGGTGCAGCGAGATGCTCATGCGGTGACGGCTCCGATGGTGGTGCGGGCGAGGGCGGCCGACCGCTCGGGGTCGGCCATGATCGTGTCGGTCACGACCGGACGGACGCCGACGGCCTCGATGGCCGGGGCGAGGTCGGCGTCGGCGTGGTCGATGACCAGCGTCGCCGCCACGTCGGCGTGGAGGCGGGCGATGCCGACGGCCGAGACCTCGTGGCCCAACGTCGACAGCATGTCGGCTGCCGGGCCCTTGAGCGCCGTGCCGCCGATGATGGGAGACACCGCCACCACGGAGTCGCGGCGAGCAGCGAGTGCCGAGCGGATGCCATCCACCGCGAGCAGCGGCCCGATCGACACGATCGGATTCGACGGGGCGATCACGACGACCTCTGCGTCGGCGATCGCCGCCAGGGCGGCGGGGGAGGGACGGGCGTCATCGACCCCGTCGAAGCGGACCGACTCCACGGGCACGCTGTGCTGTCGGCCGACGAAGTACTCCTGGAACCCGAGCTCACCGAGCCCCGGCACCACGACACGGGTGCGGAGGCGGTCGTCGGTCACGGGCACGATGCCGAGCTCGAGCCCCCACGCAGCGGCGATCTCGGCGGTCACCTCGGTCAGGGTCGCTCCCTCGCCGAGCCGCTGGGTGCGGTGCAGGTGGGTGGCGAGGTCGCGGTCGCCGAGGTTGAACCACGTCTCGCCGCCGTAGCGCTCCAGCGACTCCATCACCCGCCACGACTCGTCGACGAGCCCCCACCCCCGCTCCGGATCGATCGCCTCCGCGACGGTGTAGATGCACGTGTCGATGTCGGGGCTGATGTGGAGGCCGTGGAGCACGAGGTCGTCGCCGACGTTCACGACGGCCGTGCACGACGCCGCGGGTCGGACGGCCACGAGGCCACGCAGGAACCGGGCGGCGCCGACCCCTCCGGCGAGAACGGTGATCACGGAGCGACCGTAGCGTCGGGCCGGTCGGGGACGCACTCCGTGGCCGGGGGGCTCCCGGGTCGGGAG